>CANQPA010000031.1 GCA_947625635.1 uncultured Bacilli bacterium | reverse complement strand
TACCCCCCCCCTGTCTGTCAATAAAAAAAAATGACACAAACGTCAATTTTTTTCGTAATTATATTAGGTTAAAATTGCTACGACTAATTTATTCTACAACAATCCAAGCATCTGCAATATATCTAGTTTGATGAATTCCCTGAGAATCAATTGGATCATTTATATTACAAGCGTAATTAGAAAAATAATCATGACAATCTGCTCCATATTTGCTCATAGCAATATTTCTTGGAACTACCATTACACTGGAAGTTCCTCCATCCATATTAGCTGCATTATACGCTCCATATCTTTGCATTATTTGTACTAAATCTTCCATTCCTGCACCTGTTGTTCTATAAGAATTACTGTCAACTACTAAAAATAAAATAGTACCATCTTTTCTTTGACCTATAGCTGTCCTGGCGCCTCCACCCCAGCCACCATTTCCTGAAACAGTGGAAGCAATTCCGTTTACTATCAAAAATGGTCCCCAAGAAACTGCATCTCTGACACCCATTTCTATTGCCTCTTCTGCTGTAGTATTTTTGAGCAAAACTAACACATTATCATCAGTCATACCCACAATTCCACCAGTAGAACTTGCTGTGCCATACTCATTATTTGTAATAATTTCCTTATTTTTAATAGTAATTCCAGTTGGTGATTCTCCTAAATTATTTCCAGCATCAACAAATCCGCCACCATTTATAGCGAGTATCGCATTATTTCTTTGGGCCATTCTTGTTACATATTCACCCAATACTCTTATCTGATCGGTTACTTCTAATTTAACCTTGGATGGATCATACACAGCAGCAAGATACGCAGTTGCACCTTTAACTTCAAAAGTTATTATTTTATATGGTTCACCATCTTCGTGTTCCATTAATTCTTTCTCATATTCATTATATTCTACTTTTTCTTCTTTGTTAATTAGGCTCTTATCTGTTGATTCTCCACTTTCTTCTATATAATTATTATTCATTATTTCCTCTATTTGATTATTATTATAAAACCATTTAACTAAATATTGATGATTCATAGTACTCATGCCAGTAGTTATATACCAAGTTCTAAATCTTGAATTTGGTCCATATAATAACAAAATAAATATTACACAACCAATTATATATAAACTAAAGAAAATCGATAGAATGATTTTCAACCATTTTTTCAGTCTTCTTTTAGTTGCTAATTTATTCTTTTTAAATAAAAGAAAACCATAAATAAGGGAAATAATAAATAAAACTTCTAAAATCACTACTATTATAAAAAATGGAAATCTAATCAAATAATTTGTATTACATCCTATTATAAATAAAACCTGTAAAATAGGTATCATCAATAGACTTACCAATATTAATTTAAATCCTCGTCTTTTCTTTTTTACATCCATTAATACCACACCTCTTATAACTTTAAACTTTATTCTTTTCTTCTAATAATTTCTTATATTCATCTTCTAATAAATAAATTTCTTTACTACTCATAAATAAAATGACTGCATTTTCATACTGTAACAACTTATCTGCCATGCCTTGCTCTATATAATCTCCATTATTTAATTTATCAATTATTGTATATGCATTTATAGATGGATAATCATCTGGATCTTCTCTATCATAATTTATATCCATAACATATGCTTTATCAGCTAAATTCAAAGCATCCGCAAAATCATCCGCAAACTCCTCTACTCGTGAAAATGTATGAGGTTTAAATACTGCAATTATCTTTTTATTAGGATATTTTTGTCTAGCAGCCTTTATTGTTACTCTTACTTCTGTTGGATGATGAGCATAATCATCAATTATAACATTATCAAATAAAATTGTTTCTTTAAATCTTCTTTCTGCACCTTTAAATGTTTTTAATGACTTAGCAACTTCTTTTGCATCAAATCTTTCATAATGACAAACTGCTATCACAGCTAAAGCATTAAGTAACATATGTTTCCCAAACAAAGGCAAATCGAAATGACCATAATATTCTTCTTCTACAAAGACATCAAAACTAGTACCATCATTTCTATATTCTATATCCCTAGCCTGTATATCATTGTCATCATTTAATCCATAGTAATAAATCTGTGGATTAACCTCTAAAGAATGGGTATAAGGATCATCACCACAGGCAATTATTATTTTATTAGCTTTATTTGCGAACTCTTGATAAGCCAATATCATATCATCCATACTTTTATAATAATCAGTATGATCCATTTCAATATTGGTAATTATAACATATTCAGGTTCATAGAATAAAAAATGTCTCCTATATTCGCAAGATTCTAAAATAAAAGTATCTGATCCTTTATCACCATGTCCTTGACCATCACCAATAATATAATTACAACCTACCATATCAGTCATAATATGACTAAGCATAGATGTTGTTGTTGTTTTACCATGACACCCTGATATGCAAATAGTTCTGTATTTTTTACTAAGTTTGCCTATCATTTCTTCATACTCATATATTTTGACACCCATGTTTTTAGCCTTAATAAGTTCCGGATGAGTATCCAATCTTAAAGCTGGTGAATAAATTACTACTGTTTCATTATCAATTGCATCATTTGTTTCGTTATATATTTTTATACCTCTTTGAATTAATTTATCTTCTGTAAATCTATGCTCTTTAGCGTCATCGTAACCCACTATTTCATAGCCTAAATCTGATAAAAGAAGTGCAAGAGCACTCATGCCAGTCCCTTTTATTCCTACCATATAATATTTCATAATCTCTCTCCTTATATTAAATTTATAATAAGTGGTCCAAGTATGATAAGTAATATAAGCGGTACTATAAAAATAACTGATACAATACTTACCTTATTTGGAATTTTATTAATTTGTGCTTTAACTTCCATTATTTGTTTTTCTCTTAGATAATCTATTTGGTTGTTCATAGTTTCTATTATACTATTTCCAAATACATTAGTCTGAGTTATATTTAAAATTATATTGTTAATCGTGTCAGAAGGTATCCTTTCTTTTAAATCTTCTAAAGATTCCATTAATGATCTTCCAAATTTTGTTTCAATTAGACATTTTTCAAATTCCCTTGAAAGTTCGCTATCTACATTATAACAAGCAATTTCAAGTCCATTTTCTAAGTTTCGTCCAGACTCTAAAGCAAGTGTTAATATTTCAAAAAAAGTTAGTGCCTCTTTGTCTAATTTTAATATTCTTCTATTTATTGGTATTGATATAAATAAGTAGTAGAAAATGTTATAATATGCAATTATCAAAAAAGGAATTATAAAATAATTAATGTTAGAAAATATTATTAAAATTATTGTTAATAATATTGTCGTAATCATTCTAACATTTAAAAATGTAACTGCATCAAATTTAATTTTTTGATTATCACCTAACATTTTTATTTTTGATTCAATATTTTCAATATCCTTTATTTTATATATTTTTTTTATAATTCCAGTTTTCATTTCATCACATCCTTACTCTCATAAAATGTCTTACTGTAATAATATATGTAACATAAATTATCAACATTATAAATATTATAACAATTCCAATAGGATTAGTAAATAGTGGTGAAAAATATGTCCTATTTACTATACCAAAAAATGATATGAATACAATTGGAATAAATATTAATACATAGGTAACTAGCCTAGAACTACTTGTTAGTGATTTCAACTCATTTTGCAATTTTTTTCTATTATATAAATTTTTTTCAATAGAATCAAAAACCTTTATTATATTTCCCCCAGATTTATTTAAAACGGATAAACTTGATGTAAGATAAACAGCTTCATTTACTTTTATCCTATCAGAAAATCTCTTAAATGCAATTTCAATATCTAATCCCAGTAAAAGCTCTTGTTTTATTTTGCAAAACTCCGTAGCTATTGGACCCCTTATTTCTTTAGAAACCAATTCTATAGCCTGTATAATGCTCATTCCTGATTTAAATGCATTATTCATAATAGTTATAGCACCAAGCATATCATCTTCGATCTTTTTTCTATACATAGAATATTTATATGCATATACTAAATCTAACGTATAAAATCCTATTATAAATGGTATTATCATTTCATATAATTGCAATACTTGCGACTCTGATAATTTAACCAACGTAGCTACTACAATAAAAATAAAACCAACAAAAATTTTTCTAGACACAAAATCAGTAGTACTTGCGATATTAAATGATATTACGTACTTATCATACCTTTTAGATTTTTTATTTATAAAATCCGATTTAGATAAAAACTTGCCCATCCTATTTATAAAATTATTATACTTGGTATATAAATTATCAAATAATGAAATAGAATTATTTTTAGAAGAATTAATCGTATATTTTGAAAATCTTTTTTCAAATTTTATACTTTTCATATACTTTACTAAAAATAATATTACTAATAAAATTATAACAAATATACTCAATTGCGCAAATCTAACTAAGTTCGTATTATCCTTAACCACTGTTACAAATACAGTTTCCTTAGCCACATTACCACTGCTATCTACGACAGTATATTCAAGTCTTTTTATTCCCTCTTTTGTAAAATCTAAATCAGATATATTGGTTGTAATTGAGCTAGTTAAATCACCATCTTGTATATCAGAGGCTGTTGCATTATCTATATAATCAAACTTTTCATTTGTACTTATTTTTAATACTTTTTCCTTTATGTTTATTATTGGAATATCATTTCCTTCATTATAATTAATTTCACCTTCCGTATTTGATGAAGGAGTATTTAAATCTACAACTTCATCATTAATATCAGTAAACCCCTCCATCTTTTCACCTCTATTCAAATATATCAGTTAAATTATTTATTCCACGAGATTTTAATACTTTATAAATTTTTGGAACTGTTTTATTTAATACAAATTCACCAATTACTTCGCCATTCTTTGTAACGCCAGTTTGGTTAAAAGCAAAGATTTCATTTAATTTTATTTCATCTTTATCAAATCCTGATACTTCACATATACTTGTAATTTTTCTCTTACCATCAGGAAGTCTTGAAATATTTATTACTATATTTATAGCATTTTCAATATATTCCCTTACAGCATTAATTGGTATTTCCATTCCTGCCATAAGTACCATGGTTTCAAGTCTATTTAATGAATCTTTTGGACTATTGGCATGAAGAGTGGTCATGCTTCCATCATGGCCTGTATTCATGGCTTGCAACATATCAAAAGCTTCTTTACCACGAACTTCTCCTACAACTATTCTATCCGGTCTCATACGTAAAGAATTAATAACTAAATCTCTAATAGTAACTTCTCCAGAACCCTCATAATTCGCACTTCTAGTTTCTAGTGATATAACATGCTCTTGTTCTAATCTTAATTCTGCAGCATCCTCTATCGTTATAATTCTCTCGTCATTTCCAATAAAAGATGACATTACGTTTAGTAAAGTTGTTTTACCACTACCAGTACCTCCACAAACTATAATGTTCATTTTGCTTTTAACACATGCTTCAATAAACCTAGCCATGTAAGGTGTCATCGTACCATTTCTTATAAAATCCTCTATAGAAGCCAACTCTTTTTTGAACTTACGAATTGTAAGAACAGGTCCTTTAATACTAAGAGGTTTTATTATAGCATTTAATCTAGAACCATCAGACAATCTAGCATCAACCATTGGATTTGCCGTATCAATAGTTCGACCAATAGGTTGAATAAGTCTTTGAATTGTTCTAATAATATGATCATCATTTATAAAAGAAACGCTATCATCTTTTATAATTCTACCATCTAATTCTATATATATATCATTAATCCCATTAACCATAATTTCAGTAATACTAGGGTCATCAAGCAATTCTGTAATAGGTCCAAATCCATTTATTTCATTATCAATTAAATTATTAATATAACTTCTTTCAATAACGCTTAAATCATAACCCTCAAGCGTTTTATCAATTTGCCTGCGAACGTAGCTTTTAAGTCCTAATTCATTATTGGTATTATTATCTATCAAATTTTGAATTATTTTATTTCTAAGTTCGTCAAGCAATTCCTTGTTTGAAAAAGCTTCGTAGTCTGGTATATCTTTTAAATTTATTGATTCTTCTTTAACGTCAAATTCATCAACAAAAGTTTTACTCATGAGAACGCACCTGACTTTCTTTTAATAAATCACTTGCAATCAGATTATAAACTTCCATAGTATTTTTATACTTTTTATAAATATGATCATCCAATGTGAGTATTTTACCATCTATTATATACTTATCTATATTTTTTATATAAAATGTTTCAGGTATTACATAACTTATATTTTTGTTTATTATATTTTTTATATCATATTTATTATAGTAATTTTTGTTTTTTATGTTCGAATTATTTAATACTATTTTATAATTATTTTTATCCATATTATTCAATATAGATACCATCGTCTTCATATTTTTTAGATTCATAGAATCATTATTAATTATATATAATATTTTGTCACTATAATCTAATGAAAATAAATTAATATCAGTTAATATATGATTAGTATCTACTAATATAATATCATATTTCATACTAGCCTTATATATTATAAAGTTTAATACCTTACTGGTTATTTTTCGAGCAAATCTTAAATCTTTAGGTGCAGGTAAAACCTTTATCGTTTCATTGTAACTGCATATATAATCATCAAATGTTGTAAATGTATTGTTATTTAAATCCTCAAATAAACTATAAATATCTTTCTCATAATTTAAATTTAAAATAGCCGCAATATCTCCAGAATATAAATCCAAATCAACTATTAATACTCTTTTTTTTAGTTTAGAAAAAATTCCAGCTAAATTAAGTACTGTCGTAGTTTTTCCTACTCCACCTTTTACTGATGTAATTGTAAATATTTTAGCTTTATTTAAAGACATATTATCACCCTTTTATAATCTTATTATTTTTTTTCAACCCTCTATATGTAATAATTATTTCATTATCATCTAAAATTTTATTATATATACCCTTATATTTCTTTGTTACTGATATTTCTACATAATCATCAGTATTCTTTATTTCTATATCATCTATATCGTTTATATTTTTATTTAATAGTAGTCTTACTTTATTATCTATTTGTAAGTCATCCAAATTTTCTAAATAATATTCTACTGCGGTGTATGTATTACTACTTATATTCTTTTTTTCAATATGCATATATCCCATTTCAGCTACAAGTGTAAGAATGACAAAAAGTATAGGAAGTACCATAATAAACATAACCAGTACTTGGCCTCTACTATTCATTTTGATAAATACTCCTATTAACTATTATTTCATAAGTTTTACCAAAAATTATATTTAATAAAGGACTCATAACATTTACTTTCTTAGTTAAATTTATAGTTAAAAAGTCTGAATCATTTATATAATTAATTTCTATATTCTTACTTTTTACATAACTGTTTATATTTGTATAATCTTCTTTATTATACATATCAGTTATTATATCCAAATCGCCTTCTAATAAATATCTTTTGTATAATATATTACCAAAATCGATAACTGATATCATTAATAATAAGAATACAGGTAAAATAATAATAAATTCTACTAAAGCCTGACCTCTATTACTTTTCATAATATCACACTCGTATCTTAAATAATTATATCAAAATAAAAAAAAAAAAGATAGACTTTTATATAGATTTTAAATAAAAACTCATTATTTATTTTCATAAAAATTTCAGATATATTAATATAAATAACATAATTTAATTGAATTTTACTATATTTCAACAAATATTCTATCTAAAAAAAAACAACTATTTAATAGCCGCTTTTCTTGAGAAATTAAGTCTTCCACGTTTGTCATATCCTAAACATTTAACTATAATTTCGTCCCCCTCTTTAACTATATCTGTAACTTTGTCTACCCTTTCAGTATTAAGTTCTGATATATGAACCATACCTTCACAACCTGGCCATATTTCAACAAAACATCCAGAATCTATTATTTTAACTACTTTAGCATTATATATTTTACCCTCTTCTGGTGTCCTTACGATATCTTTAATCATATTAGCAGTTTTTTCAATTATATCTTTATCAGTATGATATATAACTACCCTACCATCATCTTCTAAATCTACCTTAACTGCATTTACATCATTTACAGCGGTAACACCACTTGCATCAAGTATGATTCTAGTAATAGTTTCTCCACCTTTACCGATAACATCTTTTATCTTTAATGGGTCTATCATAAATACCATAGTCTTTGGTGCATATTTACTTACTTCCTTGCGAGGTTCTTTTATTTGTGCTTCTATTTTATCAAGTATTTCTATTCTAGCTACTTTAGCTTGAGCTAAAGCTTCTTTTAATATTTTTTTAGTTATACCTTTTATTTTAATATCCATTTGAAGAGCACATATACCATTTCTTGTACCCGCTACTTTAAAATCCATATCTCCTAAATGATCTTCCATGCCTTGAATATCAGTTAAGATTGTATAATCATCCCCGTAAGTAATAAGTCCCATAGCAATTCCTGCAACTGGAGCTTTTATAGGAACACCTGCTGCCATTAAACTCATACACCCAGCACAAATGCTTGCTTGTGATGAAGAACCATTTGATTCAAGAATTTCTGATACTACACGTATTGTATATGGAAATTCTTCTTCACTTGGAATAACTTGAGCAAGTGCTCGCTCACCTAGTGCGCCATGACCAATCTCTCTTCTACCTGGAGCACCATATCTACCAGTTTCACCAACTGAAAATTGTGGAAAATTATAGTGTAGCATAAATCTTTTTTCAGTTTCTAAATCTAATCCGTCAAGTATTTGATGCTCTCCAAGTGCACCCAAAGTAGTAACACTTAAACTTTGTGTCTCTCCCCTTGTAAAAAGTGCAGATCCATGAGTTCTAGGTAGTAAATCTATAGCTGTTGATATTGGTCTTATCTCAGTCATAGATCTACCATCTGCTCTTAAATGTTCTTTAACTACTATAGATCTAAAAAGTTCATACTCTATTTCACCAAACACTAATTTTACACTTGTTAAAAGTTTATTTAACTCTTCTTCATCTAAATTACTATTTTCATTTTCATATTTTTCAACAACTTCTTCTTTTAAAGTATCTATTGCATTATATTTAGTAAGCTTATCTTTGATACGCAAAGCTTCATCAAGTCTTTTACTGCAATATTCTTTTACTTCACTTCTTAGAGTATCTGATATCTCTAATACCTCATATTCCATTTTTTCTTCGCCACATTCATCAATTATCTTCTTTTGGAATTCACATAATTCTTTAACTGCATCATGACCAAACATAAGCGCTTCTAACATATCATCTTCAGACACTTCTTTTGACCCTGCCTCAACCATGTTTATAGCATCTATTGTGCCAGCAACAGTCAAATCTATATCAGAAATTTCAGTTTCTACAGCAGTCGGATTTATTACAAATTTCCCATCTACTCTTCCTACTTTAACTCCTGCAATAGGTCCATCAAAAGGTATTTTTGATATACTAGTTGCAAGTGATGATCCAAACATAGCTGCCAGTTCTGGTGAATTATCAGGATCAACAGAAAGAACAGTATTTACTATTTGCACCTCGTTTTTAAAATTCTCAGGGAACATCGGTCTCATTGGTCTATCTATCATACGAGCCGCAAGTGTAGCTGCTTCTGTTGGCCTACCCTCCCTTTTTATAAATCCACCAGGTATTTTACCTACTGAATAAAGTTTTTCCTGATATAAAACCATAAGTGGGAAAAAATCAGATAGTATATTAGCTGTTTTACTTACTACGGCTGTAGAAAGTACTACGGTATCTCCATACCTAACAAGTACAGATCCGCTTGCTTGTTTAGCTAGTTCCCCTGTTTCAACAATTAATTTTCTTCCTCTAAAATCTAATTCATATACTTTTTTCATTAGCACGCTTCCTTTCATATAATATTTTTTATTTTTCAAATCAATTTTTCACTTTAAGTATAATAAAATTTCATATTTAATTAATTTAATAATCAAAAAAACTAAAAATTCCGCACAAACAAAATATTACTCAATTTAATTTCTTAATATACTAATTCTTTACATATTACTAACGACTTCTATATAAATAAAAATTCTTAAGTGATATAACTTTAAGTATACTAATTAATATTAGTAGATGGATAAATAGAAAAAATTTCAGTCGTTACAAAAAGTATTAAAAGTATTATATATTAACATAGATTAAACAATTGATAACACTATTTTCTAAATTAAAGACACTCAAAAAAGAGTGTCTACGTTTCTATAATTATTTCCTTAATCCTAATTCTTTAACTACCTTACGATATCTTGTAACATCATTTTTGATTAAGTAATTAAGCAGGCTTTTTCTTTGACCTACCTTATGCAACAAACCACGTTTAGAATGATTATCTTGCTTATGTGTTTTAAAATGTTCAGTCAAAGCATTAATTTCCTCAGTTAATATAGCAATTTGCACTTCAATTGAACCAGTATCGCTTTCATTTTTTCCAAATTTCTTTACTAATTCTGCTTTTTTTTCTTTTGTTAATGCCATGATTTTCTCCTCTCTATAATTTGCTTAAATCCTAGTAGAAAATTAGAGATTTTTCCAACCAAGAAATAAGTACATTACTAATATACACTATTTTTTTTAAATATGCAACAAAAAATCAAAAAAATTAATATCTATCTAACTTCAAATATAGTTCCCTCTCTTGTATCTTTTAATATAATTCCATTAACTTCCAATTCTTTTCTTATATTATCCGCCTTATCATATTGTTTGTTTTTCTTAGCAATATTTCTTTGTTCTATTTTCTGATTAATATAATTAAGTAACTCATCATCAAGTTCATTTTCTTTTAGTAAATCTAAACCAAGCACAGTATCAAAATCTCTGATTAAATATAATTTAGTATTATTATTTAAATTACTTTTAAGTACATCATAAAGGATAGTTAAAGCATTAGATGTATTAAGATCATTTTCTAATTCACATTTAAATTTACTTTTATATTCTTTTATACTATTCATATCTAGTCTAGAATCATCTCTACATATATTTTTAATTTTATTAATTAACTTATTATATGCATTTTGAGCACTATTAAGGGAATCATATGTAAATACTAATTGTTTACGATAATGAGATTGTAAAACAAATAATCTATATGCAAGTGGATTATAACCTTTACTTTCAAGTAATGATAACGTTAAAAATTCACCTTTAGACTTACTCATTTTCCCTGATGAATCATTTAAATGTTCTGGATGAAACCAATAATTACACCATTTATGACCTATATAGCTTTCTGTTTGAGCTATTTCATTTGTATGGTGTGGAAATATATTGTCAACACCACCACAATGAATGTCTAAATATTCGCCTAAATATTTTAAAGCTATGCAGGAACACTCAATATGCCATCCAGGATATCCCATTCCCCATGGTGAATCCCATTTTAACTCTTGCGAATCAAATTTGGATTTAGTAAACCATAAAACAAAATCTGTTTTATTTTTTTTGTTTTTATCCAAATCAACATTTTCTCTTACAGCCTCTTTCAAAGAATCAGATGTATGATTTGTAAGTACATAATAATTATTTAATTTAGATGTATCAAAATACACATTGCCATTTTTAAAATATGCATAGCCATCCATTTCCAACTTTTTTATAAATTCTATATACTCGTCAATCATAGATGTAGCAGGTACTACTGTATCTGGCCACTTTATATTCAATTTAAAACAATCTTCCTTAAATTTTTCAGTATAATATTCAGCTATCTTCAATACTGTTTTATGTTCCCTTTTTGCTCCTGTAAGCATTTTATCTTCACCAGTATCTGCATCACTAGACAAGTGTCCTACATCTGTTATATTCATAACTCTTTTTACATTATAACCTATATAATTTAAAGTTTTTTCTAAAATATCTTCCATTATGTATGTTCTGAGATTTCCTATATGAGCATAATGATAAACAGTAGGACCACACGTATACATAGTAATGTTTTTGCCATTATTTGGTATAAAATCTTCTATTTTTCGAGATAATGTATTATATATTTTCATTTGCACTTCATCCTTTCTCAAAATTAATAATTACATAAATTATAATTCTCTATTTAATTATATCATAATATTTATTTTTCTTAACAAAAAAAGTGCAAAAGCACTTATTTTACTTTAACAAAATCTCCAGTATCTACCTTTTTACACTCATTATTAATTGTATTTTGAATGTATTGAATAGTAGAATTTAAATTTGACTCAGCCTGATTTAAGTATGAATTTTTATAATCAAAGTTTGGTAATTTATTTAATGTATATAAAATTATTGTATCATCTATAAAATGAACACCATCACTTATTTCTTGCCATGGAATATTGAATTTAACTGAGTTATTATTTTCATCATAATATTCATATGTAACATCTTTCCAAATTATATATTTATAAATATTTTGAAAATATGGATTATTAAATATTTCATCGAATGTAGAATTAATATTTGTCGAATTCAACAACATAATGGCGTTATATTGTACAAAATTTAATGCCATAACATCTATTAACCCATTTTCAGTTTTAGCATAATCATTTATTAATAAATCTGAGAAAAGCATTGCATTTTCTTGATTTTTGTAATTATAAGCAAATAATGTATCAATAGCCAGCATAACTTCATTAATATTAAAATCTTCATATTTACCTAACAATTCTCTTTTATCTTTTGTTGATACTTTGTCTGAAGCCAAATATTTCAAATTCGCATAATTTATTAAATTTTTCTCAGTTTCTATTTCTAATGATATATTTAGTCGCTCTTTTAAAAATCTATCTACACTACTATACTTACTATTTAGAGCTGATATCACATCTATTTCAGATTGCTCAAATATTTGATTTGATAATACTTCAAGTTTGGTTTTTAACTGCGCTTTATTATTTTGATCATTAGTTCTATCATCAATTTTTTTGTACTGTTCATCAGTTATATAATTTTTCGAATAGTACGCTGATGTTCTAGCGTATGCCTGAGCAACAGCTCTAAATCCATAACCTAAATCTCTTATTTCAAATTCTATACCATCAATCTTCATTTTTTTCTCTTCAACAAACAAATCGTATATTTTAGCAAATTCAGAAACTACTTGCTCAGAATTACTTGATTTAATAATATTAGATGTTATGTTTTCAACAATTGATAGTATTTTCTTATCATTATCTAACTTATTAGATATATATGAACTTATTGGAATAACTCTTTTTTCAGATATCATTGCATTTTCCAGTGTACCTAAAAATGCATTAAACTCATTAATCATATTATCAGAATCTATGATATTTTTAAAATTAGAAATTACATCCGCACTAATTTTTCCATTTTCATCTTCTTTAGCAAGATAATCCAATAAAAGAATCAAAGATGTATTACTTATTGTCTCATCACTTAGTTTTGGAAACAAGGCACTTATATTTCCAATTACAAAATCAACTTCTTTTTTTTCTTCATCATATTGAGTTATCGCAACTAATTCTGTTTGTTCAATCTCGTCAGATTCAATCTTTTTACTACATCCAGATATCATAGAAGTAAATACCGTAGCAGCTAAAGATAGGGCAACTACTCTTCTATTTTTTATAAGCTTAAATTTTTTCATACTTATCCCCTCAGTTTCCGTATATAATAACACAATATAAAATATTTGTCAAGAAAAATTAATATAATAAAATTAAGCAAAAAAATTATAAAACACTACTACATATTATATTTAAAATATACAAACTTTTTACCATTTAAAACCACCTTTTTCATAAAGTTATCATTTTTTTGAAAAAAGTATTGCAAGTTAAAAGATTTTATGATATATTAAATAAGTCTGATGGATCTTTAGCTCAGTTGGTTAGAGCATCCGGCTCATAACCGGGCGGTCATAGGTTCGAGTCCTATAAGATCCACCATTTTTATTTGCGAGTGTGGCGAAATTGGCAGACGCACTAGACTTAGGATCTAGCGGAGTAATCCATGGGGGTTCAAGTCCCTTCACTCGCACCAGTGACGTTTCTATTCGAACTTTTTCGAATATTGATATAAAAAGATACCCCTTAGGTTATTTTGATATGTTGTCAAAATACCTAGGGGGTTAATTATTTTGTCAGAACAAAATATTTAGTATAAAAATATAAAATATGATAAAATATATTTGGAAGTGATATGATGACATATGAAGCAATTATGGATTTAATTAAAAGTAAAAAAGATGATATAGATAATGAAACTTTAAAATTTTTTTCAAACTACTTTTTTGTAGCTGTAAAAAAAAGTGTCATTCCAGCGGAGGTAACTTTAGAAAGCTTGATAGATAATGCATTGATATTTGCTAGTAAAATAGAATTTTATGATGAAAATCATAGAATTTATAAAGAAAATGGTAAAGATGTAAAGGGATTTAGAGATCCAGAAAGTAAAACCATATTTATTAGAAGTAATTTGGAGGAACCTTTAAGAGAAATCACTGTTTATCATGAATTACATCATGCTGTTCAAACTAATCCTGAAAATAATCAAGTAGGAATTAATCAATTAAGTAATATTGGTAGGTTGATTATGGAAGCACAAACTCAATATTTTGCTGAAGAAATATATGAAGAAATTCATGGCGTAAAATTTGAAGAAAGAGAAATCCCTTCTGAAAATTTGAGAATGGCTAGTGGTGGGGTCGTTGTTTCAAAATTACACAATTATGAAATGTATGATAATTTATTAACAAAAATTGGTATTATTTTACAAGTTCCTAAAGATTATTTTGTATCCATTAATTATTTATATAAAAATAATCTTGGGCTCAAATTATTAGAAGAAAAATATAAAGCGGCCAAGGATAAATATCAGTTGCCTTATGAATTTAATCGATTTCTTTTATATTATGATTATGCCTACTGTGTTGATTTACTAGCATATAAAGATAATCAGGACAAACAAACAATATTAAGTGGAGGGACAACTCAGAAATATGAAATATATCCAAATATAGGTTTGGAGTTATCTTTAAAAAGTCAGCAATATTATCTATCTCAAATTGATGGATGTTGTTTTTTAAATTTAGCAGAAAATGGAGGAAATTATAAAGATTTTGCAAAATATATTATTGACAATCAAAAAAGAAGTTTAGCTATGCAATACATTGCTACTTTTGAAGAAAAAAAACCAGCAGAAACACAAAATAAAATGTAATGTTGAAAAATAGAAATTTAATTATGTATTATTAAAAGTTGTAGATAACTACGTTATTCGCACCAGATAGTTAGGAAACTCGGACTATTATAGTTCGAGTCAGACTGTTGACAAATAAAAATTTGAAAACAGTCTTTTATTATTAAAAAAAATATATTATAATAAATATGTAAGGT
>CANQPA010000030.1 GCA_947625635.1 uncultured Bacilli bacterium | reverse complement strand
GAAATAAAAGCATATTATGATGAAAAAGGAACAGTATATATATATTCAGAAAATGTAATATCAGCAAATCCTAAAAGCAAAAATATGTTTTACAACTTTCAATCATTAAATGATATAACATTTGATTTAATGGATACAAGTAAAGTAACAGATATGTCATATATGTTTCAAAATTGTTCCAGTTTAACAGAAGTAGATGTAAGTAATTTTGACACATCAGAAGTTACTACTATGTATTTTATGTTTAATAATTGTCCAAAATTAACAGAGTTAGATGTAAGTAATTTTAATACAAGTAAAGTGACAACTATGTATGGTATGTTTCAAAACTGTTCCAGTTTAACAGAAGTAGATGTAAGTAATTTTGACACATCAGAAGTAATTAGCATGGGTGTAATGTTTAATGGTTGCTCTAGTTTAAAGGAACTAAATTTAAGTAGGTTTAATACAGAAAAGGTAACTAGTATGGACAGTATGTTTAGAGGTTGTTCAAGTTTAAGTGAATTAGATATAAGTCATTTTGATACATCAGAAGTAGAATATATGAATAGTATGTTTAATAATTGTTCAAGTTTAAAGGAACTAGATTTAAGCAGTTTTAATACAGAAAAAGTAACAACTATGTCGAGTATGTTTAGAGGATGCTCAAATTTAACAGAGTTGAACGTTAGTAGTTTTAATACATCCAGTGTAAAAACTATGGATTATATGTTTAACAGTTGTAAAAGTCTTACAGAATTAAATTTAGAGCATTTTGTAACAAATAATGTAACAAGTATGCTTAATATGTTTTCAGGATGTACCAATTTAGCAAGAGTAAATGTAATTAAATTTAATACAGAAAAGGTAAAAAATATGCAGGGTATGTTTTATAATTGTTCTAGCTTAACAGAGTTGAACGTTAGTAGTTTTGACACATCAGAAGCAACTGATATGTCGTATATGTTTGGTGGATGTCCACTATTAACAAGTTTAGATTTGAGTCATTTTAATACATCAAAAGTAGAATATATGAATCTTATGTTTTACGGCTGCACAGGCTTAACAGAATTAAATTTAAGTAGTTTTGATACATCAAGTGTGACTAATACGGCGGCCATGTTTCAAGGATGTACCAATTTAACGGAATTAGATTTAAGAAATTTTGATACAAAAAATGTAACAAATATGGCAAATATGTTTAGAGGGACAACTAGTCTAGATCGTATATTAGTATCAGATAGTTGGGTACAAAATGAAGGTATTAATGATGAAAATATATTTTTTAATTGCAAGTGTGGTGGAGTTACAAGAGGTAATTGATAATTTAATTTATTATTCAAAAAAAAAATATACAAAAATTAAAATAGTAGGGAATTAAGCAATTAGTTCCCTTTATTGTAGTAAAATTTTTTAAGTATTAATACAATTTATAAAATCAATGTTTTCTTGCATATATTCAAATATACTTGTATAAATATTGTCTACTTTAAGTTTACCACTGCATTTTATAAAATAATTTAAAATATAATTCTGAAAGATTATTGACATCGAGGGGGGGGGGTATGCTATACTTAATATGTAAGATAGGGAGGAGATTGAATATGAAGAAAAAAATATTATGCTTTGTTGTTGCACTAGTATTTGGGGTAGTTGTAATGCCAAAAGTTAATGCTGTTCACGTTACCGGAGATGATAAAATTAATTATGAAGGTAGTAATGTAACAGTTGAAGTAGTTGAAGGTGAAGAAAATTCATATAAAGTTACATTAGATGGAGATACTAATCAAGATTTTGAAATTAAATCGGGAGAAAAAGTAGTTCTTGATTTAGCTGGTTATACTTTTAAGAATTTTACTGAAAGTTTAGCTGCTATATGGGTTTTAGATGGTGGAGAATTAACTATTATAGATAGTTCAGAAGAACAAACTGGAAAAATTCAAAAAGTTGGTTCAGGAGTATCATCTGCAGTTGATAATAAAGGAATTCTTACAATAGAAGGTGGAGAAATTTCTACAACTGTTAGTGGGACTGCTGGTGTTTATAATGCAGGGACTTTAGTTATTAAAGGTGGAACTATAAAAAATACAACAGAAAATACTTGGGGATTAACAAATGAAGGTACTGCAGAAATATATGGTGGTAATTTTACTCAAGAAGGAAATTATTCAGTAGTATTAAATGCAAAAGAAATGACAGTTTATGATGGTATTTTCTCTTCTGAAGGAGAAGAGCATTACTCATTAATCACAAATAAATCAAAGGAAGATAGTGGAGAAGCTTCACTTGATATTAAAGGTGGAGAGTTTAATGTAGATGAATCTACCCCATTGTTTTACAATGAAGGGGAAGATTTGATTGAAATAACTGGTGGTAAGTATTCTAAAGATATCACTGAATATGTTAAAGATGGATTTGAACTACAAGAGGATGAAGAAGGGAATATAATAGTAAAAGAAAAAGAAGAGGAAGAGGAAGAAAAGGAAATTCCAACTACTCCTAGTGTAGAAGCTCCAAATACTATAGATCGTATATTTACTTTTGTAATAATTGGATTAGTATCTTTAATAGGCGTTATATCTGCTGGATATGTATTTAAAAGAAAGTTAGAAAATTAGTAGAAATTTCTAATTTTTTTTATTTACAAAAAAATTTATTTTTTAGCACAAACTGCTTGACAGTGCTAAAAAATGATGCTATACTTATTTTAGCACTTGAGAAAAAACAGTGCTAAAATTAAAAAAAAGTTATATACTATATGGAGGTGATATGGTGGTATCAAAAAGGCAAAGTGATTTACTTAAACTTATCGTTGAGGACTATATAAAGAATGCACACCCAGTAAGTTCTAAAGCACTTTCCAGTAAGATGAAATGTTCTAGTGCAACAATTAGAGCTGAAATGAATTACTTAGAAGAAATAGGCCTGCTTGAAAAAACACATATATCATCTGGTAGAGTTCCAAGCGAAAAGGGATATAGATACTATGTTGATAACATTATGAAACCAAAAGAATTAAATGGAGAAGATATGTTAAAATTACAGACTATAGTCGACAATAAATCTCTAGTGCTTGATGATATAATTTTAAAGAGTATGGAAATTATATCAGAATTAACTCACTATACAACGATAGTTTTAGGTAAGCAATCTAGTGAAAATTTAGTCCAGAAGATAGAAGTTATTCCCATAGATAAAAATAATATGGTTGCTATAGTAGTTACGGATAAGGGACACGTTGAACATAAATCAATATATATTCCAGGGGATGTAGATTCAGCTGAGATTAAACAAACTGTTGATCTTATAAATAAACTTATAGTTGGAATAAGTATTAATGATGTTAGTGAAGTGCTTGAATATCAAGTAAAACCTATAATAGGGAAATATGTTAAACAGCATGAGGTTTTGTATAATGCGTTTTATAGTGCATTTAGTGATTTTGCAACTGAGTCAGTGAAAATGAGTGGTACTAAGAATATACTAATGCAGCCCGAATTTAATAGTGCGGATAAAATAAGAGACATATTAAGTAAGTTCGAAGATAAGGATATCGTAGAAAGTATTAAAGAAGAGGATAATGGAATTAACATCTATATAGGCAGCGAAAATAATTTTGATGATGATGTTACTATTATTAAGACAAAATATAATAGTAATGGCGAGGAAGGAACTATTGCTTTAATAGGTCCAAAAAGAATGGAATATGAAAGGGTAATAACACTCCTTAACTACATAAAGGAGAATATAGAAAGCAAATAGAAAAGAGGTCAAAATGAAAGAAGAAGTTAAAAACGAATGTACTTGTGACGAATGTAGATGCGATGATGAATGTAATTCTGAAGATAAATGCGAGTGCAATGAAAATTCTAAATCTGAAGAATGTAAATCTAATGACAAAGAATGTAAAGAAGATAAAAAGCTAGATAAAAAGAAAAAAAAGGAAGATAAGCACAAATATAAAGAAGAGATAGAAAAATTAAAACAAGAATTAAAAAAGAAAGATGAAGAGGTTTTGATTGCTAAAGCGGATCTCATTAATTATCGAAAAAGAAAAGATGAAGAACTTACTAGATTACTTAAATTTTGTAACGAAGATTTGATTAAACAAATCTTACCAATACTTGATAATTTTGAAAGGGCAATAAAGCTTGATGATGATAACTTGGAAGATGAAGTTTCAAAATTCTTAGAAGGATTTAAAATGATTTACTGTAATATGGAACAAGTAATGGAAAATTTTGAAGTTAAACCAATAGATGGTGCAAATAAACCATTTGATCCAGTATATCATAACGCTATTATGACAGAAAAACGTGAGGGTGTTGATGATGGTGTGGTACTTGAAGTATTACAAAAAGGTTATATCTATAAAGATAAAGTAATTAGACCAGCGATGGTTAAAGTTAGTGAATAGGAAAGGTGATAAATATGAGTAAAACAATAGGTATAGATTTAGGTACAACTAATAGTTGTGTAAGTATTTATGAAGGTGGAGAAGCTAAAGTTATAGTTAATGCTGATGGAGATAGAACTACTCCTTCAGTAGTAGCCTTCAAAAAAGGAGATATTTTAGTAGGTAAAACTGCTAAACATCAATCAGTTACTAACCCAGATACAATATCTTCAATCAAAAGATTAATGGGTACAAACAAAAAAGTAAAAGCAAATGGAAAAGAATATTCTCCAGAAGAGATAAGTGCGATGATACTTGGAGATTTAAAGAAAACTGCTGAAGCTTATCTAGGTGAAAAAGTTACAAGTGCTGTTATAACAGTTCCAGCATACTTTAATGATTCTCAAAGACAAGCAACTAAAAATGCAGGTAAAATTGCAGGACTTAAAGTAGAAAGAATTATAAATGAGCCAACTGCTGCAGCTTTAGCTTATGGTCTTGATAAACAAGATGAATCTCAAACAATTTTAGTATATGACCTTGGTGGTGGTACATTTGATGTATCTATACTAGAACTTGGAGATGGTGTATTTGAAGTTAAATCTACAAGTGGTAATAATAAACTTGGTGGAGATGACTTCGATCAAAGAATTATTGATTACATAATAGATGATATTAAAAGTGAACACGACGTAGACTTAAGCGATAATAAAATGGCTTTACAAAGAATTAAAGAAGAAGCTGAAAAGGCTAAGAAAACACTTTCAAATGTTACATCAACAGAAATTAGCTTACCATTTATTACAGCTGATTTAAATTATGAAACTACTTTAACAAGAGCTAAATTTGAAAGTTTAATAAGTGACCTTGTTGATTCTACACTAGAGCCAGTTAGAAAAGCATTAAAAGATGCTAAGTTAAAAGCTAGTGATATAGATAAAGTAATATTAGTAGGTGGATCTACTCGTATTCCTTGTGTACAAGAATTAGTTAAAAAAGAACTTGGTAAAGAGCCTAGTAAAGAAGTTAACCCAGATGAAGTAGTTGCTATGGGTGCAGCTATTCAAGGTGGAGTACTTACAGGAGATGTTAACGATATAGTACTTCTTGATGTTACACCACTTTCACTTGGTATAGAAACACTTGGTGGAATATGCACAGTATTAATTCCAAGAAATACAACTATTCCAACAAGCAAATCACAAGTATTCTCAACAGCTGCTGATAACCAACCTGCTGTAGATATTCACATTTTACAAGGTGAAAGACAAATGGCTGCAGATAATAAAACTCTTGGTAATTTCCAACTTACAAATATCCCACCTGCACCTCGTGGAGTTCCACAAATCGAAGTTACATTTGATATAGATGCTAATGGTATAGTAAATGTTAAAGCAAAAGATCTTGGAACTAATAAAGAACAATCAATTACAATTACATCTTCAACTAACTTAAGTGATGATGAAATTGATAAGATGGTAAAAGAGGCTGAAGAAAACCGTGAAGCTGATGAAAAACGTAAAGCTGAGGCTGATGCTAGAAACGAAGCTGAGCAAATGATATTTGCAACAGAAAAAGCTATTAAAGATCTAGGTGATAAGGTTGATTCAAAAGATAAAGAAAAAGCAGAAGGTGAAATTAAAGATCTAAAAGAAGCATTAGAAAAAGATGATATAGATGATATTAAAGCTAAAACTGAAAAATTAAATGAATCAGCAATGGCTCTTGCAACTAAAGTTTATGAAGAGGCTAGTAAAAAAGCTCAGGAAGAACAAGCTAATAATAAAGATGATGAAACTGAAGATAAAAAATCAAAAAAAGATGATGTAGTGGATGCGGATTATGAAGAAAAATAATAGAAGTTCTAGGTAACTAGAACTTCTTAAACTAAGGAGAATATTTATGGAATATAAAAATCGTTATGATGTACCAAATGAATATAAGTGGAATTTAAGTAAAATGTATGATAGTAATTTAGCAATAGAAGAAGATATAAAAAAAGTTGAAGAGTTAACTTTTAAGATACTAAAGTTTAAATCTCATATAATGGATAGTAGTAGTAGCTTATATAAATTTTTGAAGTTAACTGAAAAACAAGATAGATTGATAACTAAACTTTATGTATATTCAAAAATGGCTTTTGATGTGGATACTAAAAATAATAAAAATAAAGCGCTTATGATGAAAATACAAAAATTAAATGAATCTTTGAGTGAAAAATATTCATTTATAGAACCAGAAATGTTAGAAAGTACCTACGATAAAGTTTTAGAGTATATAAATGAAAATGATAAATTAAAGGAATATAAATTTTATTTAGAACAAATTTATAGATATAAGCCACATTCTTTATCACTTAAAGAAGAAGAGATCTTTACACGCGCTATAAATTCTTTTGGAAACTGTAGCGAAGCTTTTAATGCATTAAATAATGCTGATATAAATTTAGGAGTTATAAAAGATGAAAATGGAAAAGAAGTCGAACTTACTCAAAGTAATTATATAGTATTTATGAAAAGTAAAGATAGAGATGTCCGAAAAAATGCCTTTCATGCCATGTATAGTTATTATAAATCACTAAAAAATACTCTTGCATCTATTTATGTAGGTGAGATTAAAGAATCAGCTTTTATAACTAATGTTAAGAAGTATTCTTCAACTTTAGAAAGAAGTCTATTTGATGATGATATAAGTGTAGATGTATATAACAATTTAATCAGTACTATACATAAAAACATGAATTTAATGTATGATTATATGAGTTTACGTGCTAAAGTACTTGGATTTGAAAAATTGCACATGTATGATATATATGTAGATTTAACTAAAACAAATAATGATTTTATTCCATTTGAAGATGGTAAAAAAATACTTTTTGAAGCTTTAAAGCCACTGGGTGATAAGTATCTTAATGATTTAAATAAAGCTTTTGAAGAAAAGTGGATAGATATATATCCATCTAGTGGTAAGAAATCTGGTGCATATTCTTGGGGATGTTATGATTCATATCCATATTTATTGCTTAACTATAATGATACGACTGATGCGGTAAGTACTATGGCACATGAATTAGGTCATTCTATGCATTCATATTATTCAAAGAAAAATCAAAATTATGTAAATTCTAATTATCCTATATTTTTAGCTGAGATTGCATCCACGGTAAACGAAGTTTTAATAAATGATTATATGTATAAAAATTCTAAAACTAAAAAAGAAAAAATATATTATTTAACTGAATTTCTAGACACTGTAAGAACGACTATATATAGACAAACAATGTTTGCTGAGTTTGAAAGTCTTATGCACGAAAAGGAAAGAAATGGAGTTTCACTAACCGAAGAAGAAATATCAAATACCTATTATGATCTTAATAAACTGTATTATGGAGACAATGTAGTGAGTGATGATGATATCAGGTATGAATGGTCTAGAATACCTCATTTTTATACACCATTTTATGTATATAAGTATGCAACTGGACTATCTAGTGCGTTGTCCATAGCCAGCCATATATTAAAAGGTGATGTAGAAATTCGTGATAAGTATTTAGAATTTTTAAGTAGTGGTGGCAGCGATTACCCACTTAATATACTTAAGAAGGTTGGAGTTGACATGACTACTCCAAAGCCAATAGAAGAGGCTCTTTCGATGTTTAAAGAAAAGTTAGATGAATTAAAAAAATTAATATAAGGAGAATGTTGTATGAATAAAAGAGATTATTACGAGGTGCTTGGCGTATCTAAAGATGCTGATGAAAAAGAAATAAAAAGCGCTTTTAGACGTTTAGCAAAGAAATATCATCCAGATGTATCAAAGGAACCTAATGCAGCTGAAAAATTTAAGGAGGCACAAGAGGCTTATGCTGTTTTAAGTGATGAACAGAAAAGAAGACAATACGATCAGTTTGGTCATGCAGCATTTGATCAGATGAATGGTGGAAGAGGATTCGATTTTTCTGATTTTGATTTCAGCGATATATTTAGTGATTTATTTGGTTCATCATTTGGCGGGGCTTTTTCGAATTTTGCTGGATTCGGTGGAAATAAAAGTTCAAATAGAACAAGAGCAACGCGCGGTTCAGATAAAATAATGACAGTAAATTTAGATTTTGATGATGCTGTATATGGATGTAAAAAAATTATTAACTTAGATGTTTATGACGAATGTAGTGAATGCCATGGAAAAGGTGGTAAAGGTGAAAAAACTTGTGCTACATGTCATGGTAATGGAACTATAACAAGTGAGCAAAGTACTTTATTTGGGACATTTATGACTAGAACAACTTGTCCAAATTGTAAAGGTAAAGGTAGAACTTTCGAATCTATTTGTTCTAAATGTAGAGGGACTGGGAAAGTTAAACAAAATAAAGATATTGAAGTAAAAATTCCTGCAGGGGTTGATACTGGAACTCAACTTAGGCTTTCCGGCAAAGGAGATAGCGGTACAAATGGTGGACCTAATGGTGATTTATATTTAGAATTTAAAGTTAGGGAACATCCTATTTTTGAAAGAGATGGAAATGATGTTTATTTGGAATTACCAATAACTATAACTGATGCAGTACTAGGTTGCAAAAAAGAAATACCTACACTTTATGGTAATGTCAAATTGTCCATAGATGCAGGTGCCAATACTGGTGATAAACATAGATTGAAGGGCAAAGGAATAGAAAATTTAAGAACGGGTTCAAAAGGTAATATGTATGTTATTATAAATGTAGTGATACCGAACAAATTAGATAGAAAGCAAAAAAAGTTGTTTGAAGAGTTAAATGATACCGATTTAAAAACTAGTGATTTTAAGAAAATTGAAGAATATTTACGAAGAAATAAATAGATATTTATGTAAATCAAATAAAAATTAAAAAATTTTGTTGAAAATTGTTGCAATACCTAATTAGATATGGTAATATTAAATTGTAAGCAAGGTAGCTTATTAATTAGATAGGGAGGTAGTCATAATGACTAAAACAGATTTAGTAAATTATATAGCTGAAACAGCTGGATTAACGAAAGCAGATGCAACTCGTGCACTTGATGCATTTATGAGTGGTGTTGAGAAAGGATTAAAAAAAGAAGGAAAAGTTTCTTTAACAGGTTTTTTCACTTTTACAGCTAAAAAGAAAGCTGCAAAAGAAGGTCGTAATCCTAGAACAGGTGAAACTATAAAAATACCTGCAAGAGTAGCTATTACAGGAAAAGCTGGATCTAAATTAAAAGATGCATTAAACTAATGCTTCTTTTTTATGTATTAGTAATTAAATGTATTTACAAAAAACAATGATATTGATATAATTTATATATAATCTACTTAACTGCCTAAACAAGAAAGATAGAGGTGAATGCAGGTTATAACCTGTCAAATATGAATGAAGTAGCGCTTAATGTATTAAAACAAATAAATAATAAAGGATTTGATTCATATTTAGTAGGAGGATACCCTAGAGATTTTTATATTGGTAAAGAAAGTCTAGATTATGATATTTGTACTAACGCTAAGCCAAAAGAATTAAAGGAAATATTTGGGGAATCAATATTACCTAGTGAACAGTATGGATCTGTTAGTCTAATTACACATGGAATTCGTTTTGAAATTACGACATTCAGAAAAGATATTAAGTATATAAATAATAGAAAACCAATAGAAATAGAGTACATAAATGATCTAAAAGATGATTTATCTAGAAGAGATTTTACTATGAATACTATGTGTATCGATGTAGATGGAAATTTAATAGATATATTAAATGGAAGAGCAGATATTGATAATAAAATAATTAAGACTGTGGGAAATGCTGAAAAAAAAATATATGAGGATTCTCTTAGAATATTAAGAGCAATTAGATTTGCAACTATATTAAATTTTGAACTTGATGATGAATTAAGAAAGGCTATAGTAAAATATAAGTATCTATTAAAATCATTATCATATTATAGAAAGAAAGAAGAATTAGACAAGATTTTTTCTAGCAGTAATATAAAGTATGGAATAAAATTGATAAAGGAACTTGGGTTAATAGATGATTTAGAACTTTATAATTTAGATAAAATAGTACCTACTACATATTTAATTGGAATCTGGGCTCAATTAAATGTTTTAAATATTTATTATTTCAATAATGTAGAAAAAGAGTCTATAATAAAGATAAATGAATTGCTTACTAGGAATATACTAGATTATAATAACTTATATAAATATGGACTTTATATTAGCACAATAGCAAGTGAAATAAAGGGTATAGATAAAAATATAGTGAATGATATGTATAATAGTTTATATATATATAATAAATCTGAAATAAAGATAAGTGCTAATGAAGTTTGTGAAATTTTAAATAAAAAACCTGGTCCTTTTCTAAAGAAAATAATAAATGATTTAGAATATAAGCTAGTAAATAAGCTATTAAAAAATGATAAAGAAGAATTAAAAAATTATATAATTAGAGAATATTTATAATAATACTTATAGAATTAATTTTTATGAAAATATTGTTTTTTAGTTTTTAAATGAAAATAAGGTAGAATTGTCTATCTTATTTTCATATTTTAAAAAATTTTTCATAGATTTTAATGATAGGAGATGTTTATGAAAAATATAATACCATTTAAAAAAGATGTGATATTTAAAACAAATTTGAGTGAAATCACAAGTATTTCATTAGAAAATACTTTAAGTATTAATAATAATACAATATCAGGTGATTTTATTATAAGTGGGGAATATAAAATAAGTGACAGCAGTACAACAGTAGAACCTTTTGAATTAAATATACCATTTGAAATAATAATAGATGATAAATATGATACCAAGAAAGCTATTGTTGATATTGATGATTTTTATTATGAAATTGTTAACAATAATGTACTTTCTGTATCGATAGATGTTCTTGTTGATAAATTACAAGAAAAATCGTTAATAGAAATAGATGATCTAGTTGATTTGACACCTGTAAGAGAGATAATAGATAGTGAGGAAGATGATAATTTGGAAAAAAGTGAGACAAAATTAAAGGATAATGTAATTGAAGATATTAACACTAATGAATTACAGACAGAAGATATTATTAATGAAAAAAATGATAGTACTTTAAAAATTAGAGAAGATAGTGATTTAGTGGAGGAAAAGATTAATTCTTTATTTAATCAATTTAATAGTGATAGTGAAGTTTATGTGACTTATAATGTATTTATATTAAGAGATGGAGATTCTCTTGAAAGTATAATGGAAAAATATGATGTCACTGAGGAAGAACTTAAAAAGTATAATGACTTATCTGATTTAAAAATAGGTGATAAGTTAATAATACCTAGTAAAAATGAAAGAAATTAATGAATTATTAAAAAGATATGATATTAGAGCATTAGGATATCAAAAATTGGGCAATGTAATCATTGCAGATACAAATATAGGAAAAGTTGCTATAAAAAAAAATAAAAATAAAGATTTAATATTTAATTATTTAAATACTAGAAATTTTAATTATTATCCAGAAGTAATTGAAGAAGATAATTATATAATTTCAAAATATGTAGAAGATATTGATATTCCTCCAGAACAAAAAATAGAAGATTTAATAGATTTAGTATCATTAATGCACAGTAAAACAACTCACTATAAAGAGATTAGTGAGGATGAATATAAGAAAATATATGAAGATTTATCTAATAATTTTGAGTATTTGTATGAATATTATTTAGATATTATATCTTTGATAGATGATAAAGAATTTATGTCACCAAGTGAATATTTATTAGCTAGAAATATAAGTTTTATATTTAAATCAATTGAATTAGGAAAAGATTATGTAAATACTTGGTTAAAAGATGTTGATGGATTAAAAAAAATGAGAATGACGATTGTACATAACAATTTAAATCTATCTCATTATATAAAAAATAATAGAGATTATTTAATAAGTTGGGATAAATCTAAAGTAGATTTACCTATATTCGATTTATATAATTTGTATAATAATCATTTTATAGATTTTGATTTTTTTGAATTGCTAAAAAGATATGAAAAAGTTTATCCACTCAAGAAATATGAATTAGAATTGTTTTTTATTCTTATAACTATGCCAAGTAAAATAGAGTTTGATGGCAGTGAATTTGACATGTGTAAAAAAATTAGTGATGAGATAGATAGACTTTATAAAAGTAATGATTTAATAGAGGAATATAAAAAATCAATTGTTAAAAATTGATTTTTTACCATAGTATTCTAAAGAAAGAAAAAAATATTAAAAATAGGAAAAGAAAAATCAAAAAGAAATTAAATCTAGTAAATATAAATATAGTAAGAATTAATTGATAAAATAGAATTAAACTAAATCCAATTAAAAATATCCACCATATACCTCTGCCTCTGCACCATTTCCTCATATTACCACCTAATATAGTTTATTATACTGTGGTTTTTATTTATATTATATTAGACTATATTACTTAAAGTTTTTGCTTTTTCACTAATTATGATTGAATTTTTATCTATATTTTTAATAATTTTACTAATTTTTTTAACTTCTTTTCTTTTTAGAAAAATTAGAAGTATAGAATATGATTTATCTTTTTCACATATAGTTGTTATTTGGTAGTTATTTAATTTATTTTTTACAGTATTTTCAAATTTTTCTTTAATAATACATATTAAAATATTATTACCTAGTGCGATCCTTTCTTCTATTAAACTGCCTAAGTATGAACCTAGTATAGAACCAATAGCAAAAAAAGCTATTTTTAATATATCTTTGTTAATATCTACTATAACAATACCAGTTACAAATATCCATACAAGCGCAACTATTCCATTTAATAGAGCACCTAATTTCTTTTTTCCATTAGCGACTACTATAAGTCTTAATGTAGCAAGTGCATTTTCAATAATTTTAGATGACATTATAAATATATATGTAAGCATAGTTTTCACCGTTATTATTGTTGTTCTATATTAGAATATTATTCAAAAATATTAATATATTATTTTAATTTTATTATCATGTTGTAGTGGTAAAAATGATAATTAAATAATAATAAAACAATAGATATTTACTTTTAAGTTCTATATAAACTTATTTAACATATAATTTAGTGGTGATAACATGGATATAAAAGTAGGTGATTATGTAACACGTACATCTCATAAAAATGATATGATATTTAAGGTAATAAGTATAGAGGATAATGTATGTTATTTAAAAGGTGCAAATATAAGACTTTATGCAGATAGTGACATAGAAGATTTGGTTAAAGTAAGTTTTAAACAAAGTGATGATTCTGATGTTGTTGAAAGAATTAAAGATAGTACTAATTTAGATCGTGATGATTATTTTTATTTACCTGGTAAAATACTTCATATAGATGGTGATAGTGAATATTTAGATAGATGTTTAAAATATTACAATAATGTGAATTTAATGGCTATGGGTATATGTGAAGATGAAGTTGATATGCCAAGTAAAATAAGGAATTATTTAGATGAATATAATCCAAGCATTTTGGTTATTACTGGTCATGATGCATATTATAGAAGAAAAGGTGATATTAATGATATAAATAGTTATAAAAATAGTGCTAATTTTGTTAAAACTGTAAAAGAGGCGAGAAAATTTGAAAAAAGTCATGATAAACTTATTATAATAGCCGGAGCATGTCAATCTGATTTTGAAGAATTAATAAAAGCAGGAGCTAACTTTGCATCTAGTCCAAAGAGAATAAATATACATGCTTTAGATCCGGCAATAATAGCTAGTCGTATGAGTTTATCCGACATAAATAAAGATATAGATTTAAAAGATATTATTTCTAGCACTAAATATGGTAAAGAAGGGATAGGCGGTATTATTACTAAAGGTACAATGTATATGGGGTATCCAAGATGACAATATCAAGTGTAAAAAAAGATCTTTTAGAACATTTAGGCGATGTTGTTTCTATTAAATATAATTTAGGTAGAAATAAGTATGAGGAGTATGAGGCAAAAATTAAAGAATTATATGATTATGTATTTTTAGTTGATACTGATTTGGGAACAAAATCATTTACATATATAGATGTAATAACAAAGGTCATTAGAATTGACTATTAATTCGTAATGTGTTATAATCTTATCCACGGGGCCGTCTAGTTTCGACGGGTATATTTGAGTAATGACTGCAAGTCGTAATGTAATACGTTAAAACAAAACTTAAAATAACTGGAAACAGAAATCAATTAGCTTTCGCTTAAGAATAGAAGGCTGCTTCTTTAAGTATTTTCCTATGATACTTATATGAGGTTCGATTTAGTAGGATATATTATTATGATGTCTATAAGTAATAATGAATTTTATAGACTCACTATTAAATTGTTTGTTGGTTAGCTTGTTTAATAGGAAATATATTAATCAACTAAACTTGTAGACGTTGTTATGTTAATGTATTCGGACAGGAGTGCGAATCTCCTCGGCTCCACCAGATAGATACCAAACTCGGACTACAAAGTTCGAGTTTTAAAATGTTTGAAATTTTGATACAATATTTATAGTTTAAATTGATATAATTGTCAATTTAGAAAAACACACTTGCATATTGTCAAAGAAAATATGAGTATTTATTAATGGAGGTATACAAATGATAATTAGAAAAGCGGATTATGATGATGTAAAAATATTAAATAAATTTTTAACACTTTTAATAAGAGATGAAAAACAATATGACTCAGGAATTGATGAAAACTTTATTGTCACAAATATGTATGAAAATTATATTGAAGATTCTAATAAATTGCTTATTGTTGCTGAAGAAAATGATCAAATTGTAGGTTATTTATATGGAATTATTAAACCAACTGACGATACATATAAATACATAATTGCCAAATTAGATGCATTATACATTGATAATAATTATCGTAATAAGGGAATCGCTACATCTTTAATAGAACATTTTAAAGAGTGGGCTATATCCAAAAATGCCCATAAAATAGAAGTAAACGTATGGAGTAATAATGTTACAGCTAAACATTTATATGAAAAAAACAATTTCAAAACAACAAGTGAAACATTAACTATTAATTTATAAAGTTGTTATACTCCTTCCTTTAGGGCACCATTGGGAAATCTGTTCAAACTATTCGAACTTTTGATATAGGAATCAATCGAAAGATTGGTTTTTTCTTTTGTTAGAAAAAATCATTGTCAGAAAGGTTGGTGTCTATGGTAAATGTAATCAAAAAAGAAATTGATATGGAAGAATCTTTAAGGAAAAGAATTGAGAT
>CANQPA010000029.1 GCA_947625635.1 uncultured Bacilli bacterium | reverse complement strand
GATGGTATGTTATTAAATATTAATAAAAATAATGTACCTATGAAGAAAAATTTCTCTGAAGATGATGAATGGCCAGTAGTACTTCCTGCAATTTTTCCCAGGCTTATGGTTAATGGATGTCAAGGTATTGGTTCTACTATTGCAAATGTTTGGCTTCCGCATTGCTTTACAGAAGTTGCCGCAGTAATAGAAAAATATTTAACAACAGGAAAGATAGACTGTGATAATTTAACTCCCTCCTTCCCTAGTGGTGGAATCATCATAAATAAAAATGATATTTCTAATATCTATAAAACAGGCAAGGGAAAGGTAATAGTAAGAGCAAAAACTCAAATTAAAGGTAAGAATATTATAATTACTGAAATACCTTATCAAATTTATGTTGAACCACTTATTGAAGAAATTAAAAAGTACGCAATAAAACAAGAAGATAGCGGTATTGAAAATGTAATTAACAAAAGCACAAAAGATATTAATATAGAAATTGAATGTTCTAAAGAACCTGAGATAGTATTAAAAGAATTATTTGCAAATACTGATTTACAAAAAACTTATAATGCAAATCAATTTGCTCTTGCTAATGGTATTCCTGTTTTACTTACTCTTGCAGATTATCTTAAAATTTATGTAAGTCATAATATTGAATGTATTGTACGTGAAAAACAATTTGATTTAAATAAAGCACAAGAGCGTAAAGAAATAGTAGATGGACTTCTTAAAGCACTTGAAGATATAGACAATATAATTAAACTTATAAAAGAAAGTGAAAGCGCGGTCACAGCTAAAGCGCAACTTCAAATTAGATATGAGTTCTCTGAACCGCAAGCCCGCGCCATAGTAGATATGAAACTTGGTAAATTAGCAGGCTTAGAAAAAATAGAACTTCAAAAAGAATGTGCGGATTTAACAAAAGCAATAAAAGATATAAAGGCATTACTTAATTCAGAAGAGCAACAAGAACAATTACTTAGAACGCGCTTGGGCGAATTAGTTAAAAAATATGGAGATGCGCGCCGCACAGAGGTAATACAAATAGATCTAGAACCGAAAGAAGAAAAAGTAGTAGAACCTGAAGATTGTGTAGTAATTATGTCTCAATCTGGAAATATTAAACGTGTACCTACATCTAGTTTTAAAGTGCAAAAACGCAATGGAAAAGGTAATAAAACTGGAGATGATGCAACTTTAGGTTTAATATCGACTAATACTATTGATACATTAATGTTATTTACTAATTTAGGAAAAATGTATAGACTTTTAGTAAATAATATTCCTGAAGGAACATCTACCTCAAAAGGAATTAATATTGCAAATTTAATAAAGATTGAACCTTCGGAAAAGGTAATTGCAATAACATCTTTATATCATAAAACTAATGCAGAATATGTAATATTTATAACAAAAAAAGGTCTATTAAAGAAAACTAAAATATCTGAATATACGTCTTTAAAGAAAAATACGGGGATTGCCGCAATTAAACTTAAAGAAGGTGACTCAATAGCTAATGTGACTTTTGTAAAAGACGAAGACTTTTTATTAATAACCAAACAAGGAATGTCAATTAGATTTGAGTCAAAAGATATTAATGCAATAGGTAGAGTTACTAGTGGAGTTAGAGTAATAAAATTATCAGAAGGAGATGAAGTTTTAGTTGGACTTCCTATCCATAAAGAAACCGATGAATTAGCTGTTTTTTTTCAATCTGGGTTTGCAAAAAAGGTTCCGCTTGCGGAATTCCCTGTTCAGAATCGCGATGGGAAAGGTTTAATGCTAGCTAAAAACTCTGAAATCGCTGGCGCCGCGTTCGTTTCAGATAATGATAATATATTAATTATAGGAGAAACAAACTCAATCTGCATCTCTTGTATTGACATTCCTTTCGTATCTAGAACTAGCGTTGGTAGTGCAATGATAAAAAATAATAAAATAAAATCTGTTGTGAAATTATAATCAATTTGTTTTTTAACAAAAATTATTATATAATATATATATAATAATGAATGAGGAAAAAACAATGAGTTATTTACAAATGCATGAACTTGTTGAAAAATTAAACAAAGCAACAGAAGAATATGATAAAGGTTGTCCCATAATGACAGATAAAGAATGGGATAATCTTTATTTTCAATTAATTCAGCTTGAAAGAGAGGCTGGTTATACTCTTTTTGAATCGCCAACTCAAAAAGTTTCTTATACAGTAGTTAATGAACTTAAAAAAATTGAACATAATCATAAAATGCTTTCGCTTGATAAAACAAAAAATATTTCTGATATAGAAACATTTGCTAAAAATAATAAATTATTAATAGCAATGTGTAAAATGGATGGATTAACCTGTTCTTTAAGATATTTAGATGGAAAATTGGTAAGTGCGGAGACACGTGGAAATGGATATATAGGAGAGGATATTTTACATAATACGCGAGTTATACCTTCTATTCCTAAATATATACCTTATCTTGATGAGTTAATAATAGATGGAGAAATAATTTGCCCTTATAATAAGTTCGAGCCATTTTCCAAAGATTATAAAAATCCACGTAATTTTGCGGCAGGAAGTATTAGACTTTTAGATTCGCGCGAATGTGAGTTAAGAAATCTTAAATTTATAGCTTGGGATGTAATAAAAGGATTAGATAATCATATTTCTCATTTTAAAAATGATGAAAATGAAACAGAAGTTGATGAAACTGTTTGGTTTAAGGGATATGCAAATGAAGATTTATGTCAAAAATTAAATGATTTAGGAAAAATAGGCTTTACTATTGTCCCTTATATTACAATAGATCCTCTTGATGATAATAAAAACTATGAAGAAAAGATTAATGTTTTAAAAGACAAAGCGAAAGAATTTAACTATCCTATTGATGGAATTGTGTTTAAATTTGATAATATTGAATACGGTAAATCATTAGGTGAAACCGCACATCATTTTAAAAATGCAATAGCTTATAAATTTTATGATGAAACTTATGACACTCGTTTAAAATATATAGAGTGGAGTCTTGGTAGAACTGGAGTCTTAACACCAGTAGCTGTATTTGAGTCAGTTGACATAGATGGAACGACTGTTGAACGTGCGTCTCTTCATAATTATGGAGTAATGCGAGAAACATTAGGCCCTTGCGCTTATAAAGGAGAGCCTATTAAAATTTATAAGGCTAATCAAATTATTCCTCAAGTTGAACCAGTTGAAGAAGAATATAGATTAAATTATGGACAAGTAATTGCGCAAGGAGGAGTTAGCGCCAATGATGAACCCGAATGCTGTCCAATTTGCGGAGGCTCTTGTTCTGTGGTAAAATCAAAAGATGGAATACTAAATATGATGTGTGACAATCCTGAATGCCAAGGAAAATTTATTACTAAATTAGATCATTTTGTTGGGAAAAAAGGTCTTGATATAAAAGGCTTATCAAAAGTAACTCTTGAAAAACTTATAGATTGGGGATATATTAATAATTTAGTAGATATTTTTAAATTATTTAGATACATAAATGAATGGAAAAAACAAGATGGTTTTGGAGAAAAATCTGTAACTAAAATATTAGAAGCAATAGAGAAAGCAAAAAATTGTACATTAGAGTCCTTTATTTCTTCTCTTGGTATTCCTCTTATTGGGTCTACTAATGCAAAAGATATTGCTAAAATCGCGGATGGAGATTATAAAAAATTTAGAGATATGATAAACTCTAATTATGCTTTTTATAAACTTCCAAACTTTGGCGAAGCTAAGCATGCGGCAATCATGAATTTTGATTATACAGAAGCAGATGAACTTGTGCAATATTTGAATATTATTGAGAAAAAAGATAATACTATTGATATAATAAACAAGCCTTTTAAAGGACAAATTTTTGTAATCACAGGTAAATTATATAATTTCAAAAATAGAGAACAACTTGAAGAACAAATAAAAGCGCGAGGAGGCAAAATAAGTAGTTCAGTTTCCGCAAAGACAACTTATCTTATTAATAATGATATTAGTTCTAATTCAAATAAAAACGTCACCGCAAAGAAACTCGGAGTTAGTATTATTACAGAAGAAGAACTAGTATCAATGTTTTAATAATTGAAGAATAAAAAAAATTAATATATAATATAAATATGAAAGCAAAATTAACAAAGATAGCTAACCGATTGGTTGAAATAGAAAAAGAATGTAGGGCAGGAATTAATGTAAGTGAGAACATGGAGCTTATGGAAAAAATAACTTCCAACTTATCTGCCGATGAAATGTTATTAATAGATGAATATATAACTGAAAATAATTTGTTGACTTAATAAAAAATTTTCGGTATAATATAGATACAAAAAGCAATAAAAAATAAAGTAAAAAGATAAAAAAGGAGTAAATTTATTATGGCTTTGAAAGAAAATTCGAAATTGGTATTTAATTATGTTAAGGAACATGATGGTGAGGACTTCACTGCAAATGATATAGCAGAAGCTACGGGTCTTGAGGCAAGAAGTGTAAATGGTATTGTTACCTCCGCTTTCCAGAGAAAGGGTCTTATGGAGAGAATAGAGTCCGAGATCGAGCTTGAGGATGGAACTCACAAGAAGGTTAAGTTCATTCGTCTTACTGATGAAGGTCGTGTTTTCGATCCCAATGCAAAAGATGAAGATGCTGAATAATTAAATAAAATTAATTAGCTGAAAGGCTGGGTTCATGATAATCCAGCCTTTATTACTAAAAAGGAGTCAAAAATGCAACCTTTAAGTATAATACTAATAGTTATCAGTTGCATTTTTTGCATTATTGCAGTTTTATTCTTTTATTTTGGAAAGAAAAAGAAAAACAAAATAGAAGATGAAAATCGTAAAATTGAAAATGATAACTTACAAATAATAAAACAAAATCAATATCTAAAAGAAAAACAAGATTCTATAATAGAAGAAATTACAACTTTACAGAATCAGAAAAATGAATTAACGCAAGAAATAATAGAACAAAATGCGCAAACCACTTTATTGAATAGTTCAATTTCAGATAAAAAGCTACAAGAAATTGAATTAAAAACTAAAATAGATGGATATACAGATGAAATTGCGCGGTCGCGGGAACTCGCATCTACGTCTCAGGAACATTGGACTGACCTTGCGCGCTCCGCGTTTATAACATATTGTGATCAGCTTGATTTCTCTTATCAAAGAAAAGAAGGCGAGTATGAAAGCAAAATAGCAAAACTTGATATAGATTTTGAGTTGCGCCAAAACGAAATAGCAGAAGAAATTCTTAAAGTGACTGCTGAATTAGATAAAATAAAAAATACGCGGGCGGCCGCAGTTGAGGCAATGGTACGAGATGAAGAAATTAAACAAAAAGCTGATTTCTATTGTCCTAAAATATCTAAAGCTGATATAGCTGATATCGAAATACTTGAAACAATAAAGCCCCGCTTAAATAATCCTCGTATTTTAAGTATGTTAATATGGTCTACATATTATCAAAAGAAAATGACTACTTTGTGCAATAATATTTTAGGTACTGAAACTGTTTGCGGAATTTATAAAATAACAAATCAACTTAATAACATGTGTTATATTGGGCAGAGCGTGGACCTAGATAAAAGATGGAAAGATCACGCTAAATGCGGATTAGGAGTAGATACGCCGCAAGGGAATAAATTATATGCTGCAATGCAAAAAGATGGATTATATAATTTTAGTTTTGAACTATTAGAAAAATGCTCCAAAGAAGAATTAAATGAAAAAGAAAAATATTATATTGAATTATATCAATCAAAAGATTATGGATATAATACTACAGGAGGCAATAGCAAATAATGACAAACATAGATATAAAAATTAAACCTTTAATAGATAAATTATTACTTTCTGATGAAGTTAATGCTCCAAAAATACTAAATATTGATAATGTATTAGATTTATTTAATGTTGGACAAAGAAACCTTTTTCTTGTAAATAATGTAGTTGAAGAAGATGCTAATGGTATTAATTCTTTAATCAGATTTTGGAACGCCTATGATGAAGAAGTAGGGCTGCCCATTGAGGAAAGAGAACCTATTAAATTATATATTAACAACTATGGCGGCAGTCTTGTTGCGGGATATTCTATTATAGATAGTATATTGTTATCTAAAACTCCTGTATGGACAATTAATATTGCAGCAGCTTATAGTGCGGCTTTTGAAATTTTTATAGTTGGACACAAGCGAATCGCCTACCCCCTTTCTTCTTTTCTTTGTCACGAAGGATCTGCGGGAATGGTAGGAGATGCTAATAAATTTCGCAACTATGCTGATTTTTATGGAGTCCAATTAGATCAGGCTAAACAAAATATCTTAGCTCATACCAAGATAACAAAAGAAGAATATGAAAAGCATCAAAAAGATGACTGGTGGTTTACGGCAGAAGAAGCTATAAAATATGGTATTTGTGATGAAATTGCAGAGGTATTAGTTTAATGATAATTGTAGAGCCAAAAGTAGAAGTAGAAAATTTTAATGGTATTGAATTAATGAAAAAAATAGAGCGGGCAGGTAAAACTTGTTACCGCTTTGAATCTAATATAACAGAAGATAGTTATAAACAATTTATTAAAAATCTAATTGCGCGCGGACATGAATCAGTTCTAGAACATGAAAAAGTCACTGTGCGTTTAACTTGTGATACTGGTGTAGTTAAAGATTTAACTAGACATAGATTAACTAGCTTCTCTATTGAAAGCACTAGGTATTGTAATTATAATAATGATAGGTTTGGGTCAGAGTTGCGTTTTGTCAAGCCTCTGTTTGTAGAGGATGACTTTAAATATGGCGTTTGGTATGAATGTATGGCTCAAATAGAGCAAGATTATAGATGTATGGCTAATGCGGGCGCGCAGCCAGATGAAATGCGTATGCTACTTCCGCATTCAACCGCGGCAGAAGTAGTAATAACAGCGAATATGCGCGAATGGCGCCACATACTCCAGCTTCGCGCAGCAAAAACCGCGCATTCCGCAGTCCGCCAACTTATGATACCCTTACTTTTATATTTTCAAACAAAAATGCCTGAATTATTTGAAGATATAGAATATGATATATTGTTTCCTATTGATAAATACGCAAGAATAATAAATTTTGACAATAATTAAAATTAATAGTATAATATAAAAGCAATAAATAAAAAGGAGTAAAAATAAAAAGTATATGAAGAAAATAATTAACACTGCACAAATTGAAGGAAGATTGTATCAACATAATTTAAGCAAAAAGACTGTTTCAAATCAAAATTCTCCTAACTTTGGAAAAGATTTTATATCTGGCGAAGTTGAAATTGCAGTAGATGAAGAAGGACTTAATGTTATTCCTGTACATTTTACTTATGTTACAGAGATGACTTCTAAAGGTAACGCAAGTCCTACTTATGCAACTTTGTTAAGAATTATAGAGGGAGTACCTTCTTGGGTAACCGATGGTAAAGAAAATGCATTAAAGCTTAAAATTAGCTGTGCTGTTGCAATAAATGATTTTTATAATAATAACAATGAATTAGTATCTGCAAAGCGTCTTGAAGGAAGTTTTGTAAATATAGTAAATGGACAACTTTCTGAGGAACAAGATAGAAATACATTTTCAACAGATATGATTATAACTAATGTAAAACATGTAGATGAAAATCCTGAAAGATCTATTAAAGAACATGCAATACTTCATGGAGCTATTTTTGATTTTAGGGGCGCGCTTTTACCTGTAGAATATGAAATAGAAAATCCTGAAGGTATAAATTATTTTGAAAGTGTAAATCCTACTGCAAATGAACCCCTTTTTACAAAAGTATGGGGTAATATATATTGTGAAACTGTTGTAGTTAAGACAAAAGAGGAATCTGCATTTGGAGAAGCGGCAGTAAGAACCTATGAAAGAAAAAATAAATGCTGGCGTGTATCTGGTTCATCTTCTGAAGCTTATGACTTTGGTGATGAAGCAGTATTGACTGCAGAAGAACTTAAGACAGCTATTCAGAATCGTAATGTATACCTTGCGGAAATTAAGGCGCGCGCAGATGAATATAAAGCTAAGAAAAATGTAGCTGCCGCTGTACCTGTTGCTAAAAAGGGTTCTTACACATTTTAAGAGGTGAAATATGGGAATAGATTTACTTAGTATCCAGCCTCATAAAGTGAGTCGCGACCTTTCGGGGTATTTTACCTATATCTATGGTCCGCCAAAAGCTGGGAAGACAACTCTTTCGGCCCAGTTCCCAAAGCCATTGATACTAGCTACAGAAAGAGGATATAATGCGCTTGTAGGGGTATTTGCTCAGGACATTACGAAATGGTCTGACATCAAGCAAGTTCTTAAAGAGTTAGCAAAAGCCGAAGTAAAGGCTAAGTTCTCTACAATAGTCGTAGATACTGTAGACCGCGCGGCCGCAATGTGTGAAAAATATATATGCGCGCAGAAGGGTGTGAGTGCCCTGAACGAGGTGCCTTACGGCGGAGGCTGGTCCGCATTGAAGCGCGAGTTTGAAGATGTGTTCCAGACCATCGCTCAATTGGGTTATGCCATTGTATTTATCTCTCACGTAAAAGAAGGTAGTTTTAAAAGGCAAGACGGTTCTGAATATACTCAAATTTATCCTAGTGTATCAACAAGTTATAACAGTATTATAGAAGGAATGGCCGATATATATGGATATATACATCCTGTCTTTAAAGATGGACAATCTGAAGTTGTAATTACTTTAAGAAGTACTGATGGTTCAATTAGGTGTGGAGGTAGATTAAAATATATTCCTTGGGAAATTCCTTGTTCTTATGATGATTTAGTAAAAGCACTTAATACCGCAATAGACAAAGAAGCTCAAGTTCATGGAGAAGATTTAATTACTACTGAAAGAAATAATTTTGTAGTAGAAGAAGAATTAGATTTTGATAAATTATTAGATGAATTTAATTCTATGGTGAATAAACTTGTGGAAACAGTTGGAGAAGAACAATTTAAAGAAAACTATAGTTCAAAAATTGTTTATATTATAGAAAAATATCTTGGAAAAGGTAAAAAAATTAATCAATGTACTAGAGATCAAGTAGAAATGATACAAATGATTAATTCTGAAATAAAAGACTTAATAAAATAAAAAAGAAGGCTTATGCCTTCTTTTTTTTTGACAAATTTTAAAATTAATGGTATAATATTTTTATCACAAATATTAAAGAAGAATTATAAATAAATGCATAGAGTAAAATGTTATTATTGCGGTCAATATTTTGATGCAGATAAAGACCCTTTTATTAAAGTAAACAATAAAAGATATGCACATAAAACTTGTGCAGAGAATCCACCTCAAAAAAAAGAAGATGCTTTATATGAATATATAAAGCAACTTTTTCATATGGATTATGTAGAACCGCGTATTCAAAAACAAATAAAAGAATATATTGAAGAATATGGTTTTACAAAAGATGGTATTTTAAAAGCTCTTCAATGGTGGTATGATGTAAAAAAGAATCCCATAGGAGATTTAAAAAATAAAACAATAGGGATAGTTCCTTATATTTATAATCAAGCTCAAGATTTTTGGTTTATTATAAAGTTAGCACAGCTTGCTAATGAAGATAAAGATGTAAAAGAATACATTATACCGCAAAAAGAAATTGAAATAGCATCGCCGCAAGTGGAAAATATAAAACCTAAATTGTTTAATTTAGATGATGATGAAAAGAACTTTTATAATAAAACTATTTTAGCAAAATTTGATGATGAAAAGGAAGGTTTTAATATATAGTGAATAGTAAATATGTAGATGTCGCCGCAATTATTCAGGTTATAGGAAATGTTTATAACAATGTTTCTCTTTTGGATAATGAAAATTATCATTTTAATGAAGAAGATTTTCCCAACGAGTTTCATAAAATAATTTTTGGCTCTATTTTTAATTTACACGCATTAGGAGCAAAAGAAATAACAATTAATGCAATTGAGGACTATCTTGAACAACGCCCAAATAAATATGCTATATATAAATTGAATAAAGGCGCGGAATATATACAAAGAGTTTCTGAACAAACACAGCTTGCTACTTTTGATTATTATTATCAAAGAATGAAAAAATTTACTTTGCTACGTATGTATGATAATTGCGGAATTAATATTTCTTCTTTATATGATATTGATAATTTATTAGATTCAAAGAAAAAGCAGGCTCAAGAAGATTGGCTTGATAATACATCTCTTGATGAAATTGCAGACTTAATTGATAAAAAAATAACAGACATTAGATTAAAATATGTTGATGATGCAGATAATGCAGCAAGTCAAGCGGGCGAGGGCGCACTAGAACTAGTTGAAAGATTAAAAGAAACTCCAGAACTTGGATATCCTCTATTTGGACCTCTTATCAATACAATAACGCGCGGAGCTCGGTTAAAGAAGTTTTATCTTAGGTCTGGTGCGACAGGAACTGGAAAGACGCGTGCTATGATTGCGGATGCATGTAGTATAGCTTGTGATGAAATATATAATAGCCTAGAGGGCCGCTGGGAAAATAATGGTACGAAAGAGCCCGTGATATTTATCTCAACAGAACAAGAAAAAGATGAAATACAAACTATGATGATTGCATTTTTATCAGATGTAGATGAAGAACATATATTAACAGGGGAATATGCGGCTGGGGAATGGGATAGAGTTTTAAAAGCTATTCAAGTACTTAATAGCTGTCCTATTTATATTGAACAATTACCTGACTTTTCTTTAAAAGATATTGAAAATACGATTAAACGTAGCATTAGAGAGCATGGGACTAAATACATATTTTTCGATTATCTACATACTAGTATGAAGATTCTAAGTGAAGTAACTTCTAAGACTGGTATCAAAGGACTTCGAGAAGATAATGTTTTGTTTATGATTTCAATTAAATTAAAAGATATTTGTAATCAATATGGCGTGTTCATTCTCACTTCGACCCAGCTCAATGCAGATTATATCACGGCCCAACAATATGACCAGAATCTTCTTCGCGGAGCTAAGGCAATTGCAGATAAAATTGACGCCGGTATGATTATGCTAGAGACAAGTCAAGATGACTTAAAAGCATTGGAACCTATACTTAGAAAAGGTGGATTTGAACCCCCTAAAATGAAAATATCTATTTATAAAAATCGTAGAGGTAGATACAAAGATGTATTGCTCTGGTGCCGCGCTAACAGAGGCACGTGCCGCATTATTCCCATGTTTGTAACTAATTATCAATATGAGTTAATTCCAATTCAAGATTTAAAAATAAATGTGAAACCTAATCCCGCATCAAATTTTTAGGAGCTAAAATATGAAATATGATAAAGATAAAATAAAAGAAGATTTATCAATTCAACAAGTTTATGATTTAGTTACTTTTTTAGGCGGGAATCCGTGCATGGATAAAAATGAAAAATTTTTTATATCAGAAACAATTTGTCATAATCATGTAGGAGAAGGTTCTCATAAATTATACTACTATGATAATACTAAATTATTTCGTTGCTTTACTGAATGCGAGCCATCTACTTTTGATATTTTTGAATTAGTAAGAAAAGTTAAAACAATAGAAGAAAATATTGAATTATCTCTTTTTGAAGCTATTGTTTTTGTAGTAAAATTTTTTAATATTCAAATAGAAAACGCTGAAAAATTTGAAGATAACGAAATGCTTCAAGATTGGAAAACTTTAAATAAATATAGTAAAATTATAAATGAAATACAAGATATCCCAAATAATCCTCCTTCTCTTTTAATTACAAAATTTTATGATGAAAAAATCTTAGCACACTTACCACAACCTCGAATTATACCTTGGGAAGAAGATGGTATTCCATATGAAACAATCAAAAGATATGGCATAAAATATGATCCATCTAATCAATGTATTGTTATTCCGCACTATGATATAAATGGAAAATTAATTGGAATCCGCGGCCGCACCTTAATAAAAGAAGAAGAAGAATTTGGGAAATACAAACCTTTATTTTTAAACCAAACTTTATATAATCATCCTCTTGGCTTATCTTTATATAATCTTAATAATAGTAAAAATAATATAAAAGAGGGTAAGCGCGCTATAATATTTGAATCAGAAAAAAGTTGCATGCGCTATTATACGGAGTTTGGCGCGGATGCGGATATAAGTTGTGCGGTATGCGGCAGTTCATTTACAAATGCTCAAGCTGAATTACTTATGTCTCTTGACGTAAAATATATTGATATAGCTTTTGATAAACAGTTTGAAGATATAAATTCAAACGAAGGAAAAAGATGGTGTAATAAATTAAGAGAAATAAATAAAAAATTTAGTCCTTTTGTACAAGTAGAATTTATTTTTGATAAATGGAATCTATTAGGATATAAAGAAAGTCCAATAGATAGAGATAAAAATACTTTTTTAGAATTATTTAATCGGAGAATTATATTATGAAATATAAATTAATAAAGCCTGTTAATTCAAACTATAATGCAATTACTCAAATACTTATAAATAGAGGGATAAATTATAATGATATTTATCATTATCTTCATACAACAGATGCTGATATAAATTCTCCTTTAGAACTGGGTGAAGAGAATCTTAAAGCTGCGGCTGCCGCACTAATTCAGTGTATAAAAGCGGAAAACCCCGCTTTAATTGTCGTGGATGCAGATGCTGATGGATATACATCTAGCGCTCTTCTCATAAATTATCTACATGATTTATTTCCAGCTTGGGTTGAAAACAAATTAGATTATTTCATTCATGAGGGAAAGCAGCATGGTTTAAGTGACTGTATCGAGATTGCAGAAAATTATGCTCTAGTCTTAATTCTAGATGCTGGATCTAATGATTACCCATATCACGAGCATTTAGCAGATCTTAATATTCCTATTATAATTCTCGATCATCATGAAGCAGAAAAAATTAGTGAATATGCAATAGTAATAAACAATCAACTTTCTGAATATCCAAACAAAGATTTTTCTGGCGTTGGAATTACATATCAATTTTGTAAATATTTAGATTCGCTTTTAGGACAGAAATATGCAGACCAATACCTTGATCTCGTAGCCTTAGGTCTGACGGCAGATATGATGAGTATGCGCTCAATAGAAACAAAACATTTAATCTTAAAGGGATTTAAACAAGAAAATATACAAAATCCATTTATATATTCAATGGCATCTCATAATAGTTTTTCCCTTGGTGATAAAATAACTCCTATGGGAGCTGCTTTTTATATAGCTCCATATATTAATTCAATGGTTAGAAGCGGAACTCAAGAGGAAAAAGAATTGTTATTCTCCTCCATGTTAAAGTATAAAGCTTTTTTAAAGGTTCCGTCAACTAAGCGCGGGCACAAACCTGGAGACACTGAACGATTAGTAGATCAAGCAATTCGAGTAGCTAATAATGTTAAGTCAAGACAAACAAAAACCCAAGATGAAGGTCTTAAAGTTCTAGAACATCTCATTGAAGAACGACATCTTTTAGACCATAAGGTATTGCTTTTACTCCTTGAACCTGGTCAAGTAGATCGTAATATTGCAGGGTAAGCAATTTGCCCTTAAATGCTTTTCCGTTTATCAGCGGGGTATTTAACTAAAAAATTTGGACGAAAAAGGTTAAATGCTAACGAGGAAATCTGATATAATATAGAAGGACTCTTAGAAACAAATCCCTATATTATAAGACAATCTCGTGGGAAATTATTTCTAATTATCCTTTAATTAAAACTTTTATTAAAGGAGAATAGATATGAAAAAATGTATTTATAAAATTACTAATTTAATCAATCAAAAAATTTATATAGGTCAAACAAATGATTTTGAACGTAGAAAACGAGAACATAAAAATTGTATGTATGGTAGATGCTCAAAAATTTTGTATGATGCAATAAAAAAATATGGTTGGGAAAATTTTTCAATGGATATCATTGAAGATTACTGTGAAGATTATAATGAAAAAGAACAATATTGGATTCAACAGTATGATTCAACAAATTCTAAAAAAGGTTATAATATAGACTTAAATCAAATTGCTTTTGAGAATAATATATATATTGATGAAGATTTATATCAACAAATTATAAAAGATTTAAGAGATACAAACCTTTCTTTTTTAGAAATTGCAAATAAATATGATATATCTTCAGATCAAAGCATCCGTAATATAAATCGTGGTTTAACTCATCATCACACTAATATAAATTATCCAATTCGTTTAATGCGTGATGATATTGCGACAGAGAGAGCGAAAAAAATTATACTAGATTTAAAAAATACTAATTTAAAAATGCATGAAATAGCTGAAAAATATAATTGCAGTATAACGGCTGTATCAAATATTAATACTGGTTGCAGATGTAAATTCGATGATGAAACATATCCAATTCGTAAGAACACACGAAAAGGGCAAGTATTTTCTGAAGATATTATAGATGAAATGTATTATGATATCTTAAATACAAATTTGAAATGGACTGATTTAGCTTTAAAATATAACTGTAATACAAAAGTTTTTCAACATATCAATCAAGGTCAACTACATAGACGTGAAGGATATATTTATCCTCTTAGAGCGTGGAAGAACAAAAAAGGTTCAGAAAATGCATTAAAAATTATTGATTTGTTAAAAACAACTGATTGGACTTTTAAAAAAATCGCAGAAGAATTAAATATAAGTTCATCTACAGTAAGTAAAGTTAATAAAGGTGAAACTCATTTTCAAGAAAATGAAACATATCCAATTAGAAAATAACAATCCTGTATCGACTATCTCAGGTGAGACTGAGAGTACTGAGACTATTGATACGTCTTGGGAAATGGCATTCTTTCTTAAAAAGAAAGTAAAAAATAGTCAGTGCTACTAGAAATAGTAGAATTTCATGTGATTGCAAATAAATTTATGGCTAAATATCAAAGACCTTGTTGTATTTTAACAAAAGTAGAAAATGAAAATGACATATCTTATCAAGGTTCTGCGCGCGGATGCGATATTGCAGGCGTCACTAATTTTAAAGATATTTGCGAGGGAACTGGGTCTGTAATATATGCAACTGGGCACCAGGGTGCATTTGGACTAGGAATAGAAGAAAATAAAATCCAGTCCTTTATAGAAAAGACCGACGCCGCGCTTAAAGATATGTCAATGGAGCCTATATATTTTGTTGATTATATTTATAAAGGTGTTGATGTTAAAGGCGATGATATATTAGATATTGCTAGTCTTAATGATATTTATGGTAAAGATATAGAAGAATCTCTTATTGCTATTGAAAAGCTTAAAGTTTCCGCAGATATGGTAAAACTTATGGGAATTGATAAAAATCCAACTATCAAAATAACCTTGCCTAATAAAATTGCCATAATTAAATTTGGTTCAAGTCAAGAAGAATATGAGCAATTTTCTGGAGAGGGATATAAAGAAATTAATGTAGTGGGAAAATGTAATGCAAATACTTGGAATGGTTGGACAACTCCTCAATTACTTGTAGAAGATTATGAAATAATAGGACAAAGTAAATTTAACTTTTAGGAAGGTTAAGGTTCGTAATCTTAAATTAAAAAGAGGTTTTGGATTTTTTTAATTATGAAAAGGACAAGGATAAAAATATGGAAATAAATAAAATATATAATAAAGATTGCATAAAATTTATGAAAACTATGTCAAAAGATTCGGTAGATTTATTATTTACTGATATTCCTTATGATGGCGTTTCGCGCGA
>CANQPA010000028.1 GCA_947625635.1 uncultured Bacilli bacterium | reverse complement strand
TTAATGTAAATCCTTTCTTCATTATACTACCTCTACTTTCTTTTTTATTATATCATTACCCCTATCCCTAGTCAATACACTAAAAAATTACCTTGAATTAAAACTTAATAATTGATAAAAACATCAATTACTTACACTTATAATCATAAGATTCATACTGTTTTTTTATTTTATTTTTATCTCCATTAAATTTTATTTCATCTTTTATATCTGAAACTATTATATTATCCTCAAGCCTTAGGTTATATTCCTCAACATATTCAATTACATCTTTAAAATAATCGCTTGCAGTTTTACTGTCCTTAAATATCATCTTATCAATTTCTTTATAAGTGTTATCTTTAAAATTAAATTCTATTTTATTTTTTATTTTAACATCATCATAATTTTTCTCATAAGTGCAGGAAAGTTTATTACCACAACCACTAATAAAAAACATAACTAATAATATCAATATCTTCTTCAATTTATCACCAATAGATTATATGATAAAACAAACATTTAATTCAATGTTTGTTACACTATCTATATTAGTATATTTTTTAATATATATTAATTTTGATACAATTTCATTTTTAAACAATTTATATTTATAAAAAGATAGAATATTTAAATATTCTATCTAAAAAATATTATATAAATTAAAAAGCAAACAAATATCAAAGTCATTATTATTCCATTTATAATATCTGACTTATCACTTTTATATTTAACTCCTACTGCCATAGATAATAGTACTCCACCAATAAGTCCACCTATATGAGCTAAATTATTTACACCTACTATCATAAAACCTATAATTAAATTTAAAACTATTAGAGGTATTATCTGACTTCTTATGACACCACTTAAATATACGCGATAATGATATCCAAAATATAATAATGCTCCAAGCAAACCAAATATGGCTCCACTTGCTCCAACAGTCACCACATTTTCTTGTAAAAATGACATAGAAAGCAAGTTGCCAATAATTCCACTCCCTATAAATATTATCGTGTATTTAATTTTTCCAAAAAAGCTCTCCAATTGAGGTCCTATTATATATAAAGAATACATATTACATAACAAATGAAGTAATCCCGCATGTAAGAATATTGATGTAAACAATCGATACAATTCAAAATAATTTCCGTTCATATTCTCTAAATTAACAAGTCCACCATAATGAGCCAAAATATTAGGATCTAAATCTATAAGATTAGCTGAATTTAGGGCCGTAATGATATATAGTATAAAACAAATTCCCATAAATACATATGTCATAATAGGTTTCTTTTTAGAGAACACCTCTTCTGCCTTTTTAGTTTCTTCATAATTTTTCTTATTTATATCATCTGTTAGTTTTATAAATAATTCAATACCCTCTTCCTTAACGTTTTCAACCTCGAGAATATTAGGAAAAGTATTTATTATAAAAGAATATTTAGACAGATCACTTATTTCCTTTATATTTGCACATCTGATATTGTCAAAATTCTTATTTTCTAAATGTACATTATCACCCAAATTTACAAATATAGAAAGTGCTTCAACCTTAATAGAAAACATTTTTCTTTTTATTCTTTTTAGTATTTGTTTAGTCCTGAAAATATCAAAATTTAATTGCTCATCGTTATGAATATAATTAGATACTATCCTTACTATTTTATAATCTGCCATATTATTTTCAAGCCATATCTCATCTTTAGCGCCATGAAGAATCACAGGATTATAACCCTGTATAGTTATAAAATAATGAAGCAACTTCACAACTATTTCATCATTTTTATTTAAAGTAATATTCATTTTATCACCCAATCAATAATATTTTAATACATTTAACATAAGATGTAAAGAGGTGGATTATGAAAAATTTTTTAAAATTTTTAATCATTCTTATTCCTTGGTTTATAGGTGGATTACTTTTTAAAAGTGATACAATTTTTTATAAAAGTTTGAACAAACCATTTTTTGCTCCTCCTTCTATATTATTTCCTATTGTCTGGAGCATTCTTTACATTTTAATAGCTATAAGTATATACATATCATATAAGAACAATTATTATAAAAATACTCCTGATTTCAATAAAACTTTATTAATTAATTATTTTTCAAATCAAATATTTTCATTTCTATTTTTCACTCTAAAAAGTCCATTTTTAGCTCTAGTAGATACAATAATTGTATTTTTAAGTTCACTATTTTTGTATTACGAAACTAAAAAATTAAATAAAACTTCTTCAAAGTTTCTTATACCATATATAATCTGGAATTTATTTGCAACTGTTCTTATTATCTATATATTTTTTATGAATTTATAAGAGCAAATATTATTTTTACTACATAATTATTTCCAATTATTATTATACATATTTTTTAAATACTTACTATTAAAAGTTCTATCTAAAAATTCTTCATAAGTATTTTTTGGATCTATACCCAAGTCAGCATCATGCGCCCTTGCTACTGCACTAATAGTAATAAATATATCAACTATCAAAGTAATTAAAATAATTATAGCTAATTTTTTCCTAAACTCTATCGTTATTTTACTTATTATCTTCATAATAAATGGATAACAAACTTTTATCCAAAGTATTCCAAGAAATCCCCAAAATATCGAAAAAAGTAAACAAATTCTTCCATTTATATTTAAAAAATAATTGGAATAATCCCAAGCTGTAAAACCTAATACTAATTCCATACCAAAACTCATTATATATTCTATAATAGAACCTCCAATAAATCCTACAAGGAAAATCTCATGATATGATGAATCTTTAAATTTAATTAAAAATGTAGTTAAAAAACAAGCACAAATTCCATACGCCATATCGAAAGATCCAATTACCACTGCAGAATGGTTTATAAAATTACCATATATAATTAGTGTAAAAATTCCTTCTATTATCCATCCAATTATACTAGCGATAAGAAAAATATAAAGCATATCACACAAATTTATTTTTTTCATACAATCACTTTTTATTATCTTTGGATTAGACTCAATGAGACTTTATTTTTATCAAGTTTAATTTCATCCACATAACAATCTACTATATCGCCAACATTTAGAACTTCACTTGGATGATTAATGTATCTATCAGTTATTTTTGAAATATGAACAAGTCCATCTTCATGAAGACCTATGTCTATAAATGCGCCAAAATCTACAACATTTCTAACGGTTCCTTGTAGTTTCATTCCAACAGTAAGATCTTTAAGTTCCAATACATCACTTTTTAAAATAGGTTGTGGCATTTCATCCCTAGGATCTCTATTTGGACTTTTTAACGAATTAATTATATCTTCTAAAGTATATATATCTGTTTTTAATCTATCCTTAAATTCTACTAAATTAAGGTTATCTAATTTTTCTATTAATTCTTTACTTCCAACATCTTTTAAACTCATACCAAGCTCATTTAATAAATTTAAAACAATGTCATAACTTTCTGGATGTATACTTGTTGAATCTAAAATATTTTCTCCATCAGGAATTCTTAAAAAACCAACAGCTTGTACATAAGTCTTTTCACTAAGTAATTTTTCTATTTCTTTTCTTGATTTTATTTTTCCATTCTTATTTCTATATTCTACTATTTTATCGATACTTTTTTTTGTAATACCTGATACATATTTAAGTAAAGAAGATGAAGCAGTATTTATATTTACACCGACACTATTTACAGTTTTACTTACAACAAAATCTAAACTTTCACCTAACTTTTTAGGAGAAACATCATGTTGATAAAGTCCAACTCCAATACCTTCTGGGGGAATTTTTACTAACTCTGACAACGGATCTTGAAATCTTCTACCTATACTTACTGCACTTCTTTTTTCAATCGCTAAATCTGGAAATTCTTCTATAGCTATACTAGAAGCACTATAAATCGATGCGCCAGCCTCTGATACTATTACATATTTACACTTTAAATTATATTTTTTTATCATATTAGAAACAAATTTTTCTGATTCTCTTGAAGCCGTCCCATTACCAATAGCAATTATATCTACCCCGTATTTATCAATTAAATTTTTTACTATTATTTCAGATTGTTCTATTATTTTTTCTGTATTATTTGTCTTTATAAAAGGTTTAATAACAGCTGAATCTAAATATTTTCCAACAACATCTATTACTGCAAGTTTACATCCATTAACATATCCAGGATCAAACGCAAGTACTATATGATCTTTCATAGGTGGTGTAAGTAGTAAAGCCTCTAAGTTTTTACCAAAATTTTTAATTGCCGATTCCTCACCAATAAATGTTAAATCACTTCTTATTTCTCTTTCTATAGATGGTGCAATTAGCCTTTTATATGAATCTTCAATAGCATTTTTTACTATATCAACTACAAAAGATTTATCATTTCTTATTATTTTTTTATACAGAAAATTTAAAACCCTTTCTTTATCATAATTTATAGATAAACTAAGTACTCCTTCATCCTCACCACGATTTAGTGCAAGAATCCTATGAGGTTTAATATATTTAATTCTCTCTTCATAATCATAATACATATCATAAATCTTTTCTTCATCTTTTGAATTCTTTTTTTTCTTGCTTTTAATAGTACCAAAATTATAAGTATTGTCACGAATAATTTTTCTAAATTTAGCATTATCTGATATATTTTCAGCAATTATGTATTTAGCACCTTCTATAGCATCTTCTATAGTTTTTATATTATCATTTAAATATTTTTTTGTAATGTTTTCTATATTTCCATTAACAGGAAATGCAAGAATCTCTTTAGATAGACCTTCTAATCCATTTTTTATAGCATCTGTTGCCTTCGTTTTCTTTTTTTCTTTAAATGGTCTATACAAATCCTCTACTTCGACTAATTTAGATGAATTCATTATTTCTTCTTTTAAAGTATCTGTTAATAATCCTTTTTCATCTATTAATCTTATCACATCTTGTTTTCTTTTTAATAAATTTACTTGATACTTGTAAACATCTTCAATTGATTTTATTTTTTCTTCATCCAAAGCGCCAGTTACATCTTTTCTATATCTTGCAATAAAAGGAATTGTATTTCCTTCCTCAAGCAGTTTTAAAGTTACTTCAACTTGCTTTATTGTTATATTTAAATCATTACTTATTTCACTAATTATACTGTTATCCATAATTCTCCCTATCTTTTTATCTCTTTTAAATAATATTTATCATCTACTTTTTCATATATAAATCTGAACTTTTCTAATTTATCTTGTATGCTTTCTAAATCATTATTAGAATAATTTTCCTTTATTACTTGTCCAGAAACATTTGTTAATGTATTACCATCTAATACACCCACTAATATATCAATATAAAGTTTATCTTCTTCTTTAATATTATAAATTGATCTTATTATTTCTTTATTGTCACATTCAGTATCTATTGCCATATAATTATTACTATCTTTATTATATATAAATTGAATACAATTATCTTTAAAATTACTATTTTTAATATCATCAGTAAATATTTTTTCATAGGCTTCCTTTAATTTTGATGCATCAATTCTGATAACACCATCCTCTAATTTTTTATATTGTTTATCAAGAATTTGATAAGCCATATTAAGTTTTATACTACTATCAATATCAGATACTTTAATATTATTATAAAGATATGTAGTATCCTCTAAATTAGTTTTAATATTATCAACTAAATAGCTATAATTATCAATATACCAATCTAAACTCTTTTCTTCTTTTATAACAGTATTGTCAATTTTTTCTTGCTCTATTACTTTATTTTCATCTGCTTTATTTAATCCAAATAAAAGTCCGTTATTATATAATATTTTAGATTCATATGCAATAATACATAAAAATAACAATATAATAATATCCCTTTTAAAAGAAGAAAATTTTCTATACTTATATATTTTTTTCTCCATTTTATCTAATTTATTTTGAACTTCATAATTTATTTGTTTCGTTACTTCACCATATAGCTGTTCTTTAACGTCCGACTTAATTTCTTTTATTATTTTATCTTTATCAATATCAAATCTTTCTAACTCACTACTTGTTTCTTTTTTTGTTTTAGACATACCACAACCTCCATACTAATTATAACACAAAAATATATAAAAAAAGCAAACTATAATAACTTTTTTAATTTGCTTTTTTATAATTAATTTGAGATTGGAACTTCTTTTCCTGTCTCATAAACTTTAATTAAATCATACGTTATAATACCATTTGATAAATTTATAAGTTCCTCTGCATATTGATTATATTTATCGATATAATCTAATTCTATTGAAGAATCCAAATCTAATTGCCTAAATTTATTTTTGGAACTATTATAATATAACTTATCCGTTATCCAATTTCCACTAGGGAACACAACAATATTATTATCTATCTCAAAAATATCATTGCCAAGAGCGTACTTAGGTTTAACTCCTAACATATTAGATAAAGTTGGCATAACATCTATCATTCCCATAACTTTGTCTGTTTCTTTATTATATTTAGTATTAATAATATCTTTAGACCAAATTATAAACGGTACTTTCCTATTTATTTCATATGTAAATTCATCAATTGTACCAACAGTATCATTTGGATCTATTAAAACCTCATTATAGTGCTCATTTTTATATAATTTATTAAACTCAGATGGTTTTAATTTACAATCATGATCACCGTATAAAACTATAATAGTATCATCCAATATGCCCTCTGCATCTAATCGCGTTATTAACTCGCCTATTGCTTCATCAGCATAATGAACTGATTTGAGATAATTTCCCATCTTAGTATCTTCAAGCCAAGGAATAATTACATCTTCAAGTTCACCTGTTTCAGGATTTGCCTGTTTAGTTATATAATCAACTGAATAATCGCTATGAGATTTTATATCATTAAATGGTGTATGATTGGTAAGCATAACAAGTGTCCCATACCAATTATCTTTTTCACTGTCTATCTTCTTTATTTTCTCTACAGATTGTTTAAAGAATGATTTGTCTGAAAGTCCATATCCTATAACCTCATCTATATTATAATCTTTGGTATTGTAATAAAAATCATCATATCCCAAATATTTATACGTAACTTGTCTATTCCAAGCACTACCATTATTTGCATGCATTGAGAAAGTATAATATCCTTTATCTTTTAATAATTTTAAGATTGTTTCATAATCTCTATCAAAATAATTCATAAATACAGTACCACTACTTGAAGGTAATAATGAAGTTAATGAAGTAAATTCGCTATCGCTACTATTACCAACACTTTCCTGTGCATAAAAATTAGAAAAATACATTCCCTCTTTTGCAAGTTTATTTAAATTAGGAGTTAATTCTTTATCATTAAACTTAAGATTCATAGTAAATCCTTGAAGACTCTCACCGTGTATAACTATAACATTTTTACCTTTAAAAATATTTGTATATTTATTCTCAATATTCTTTTGTTCTAAATTATCATAGTATTCTCTAAAAGTTTTATAAGCCTCATCATAACCAAACATTTCATTGACGGTTGTTTTAACTGATGAAACCATGTCATTTATTTGATATACATAAATACCAAACTCCATAACTATAGACTGTCTATTCCATTGTTTATTTAATCTACTAACATCAGTAGATGTAAGCATCGAAATAAAAAATCCTAAAACAATCAAAGATACTACTACCATATTTAAAAATCTTATTTTTCCATTTTCTATTTCTCTTACTTTATTATAATAGTCTTTTCTCTTTAGTTGTATATGAACAAAAAATAAAGTAAATAATTGCCATAAATAGATAAAATGTTTTAATTCTACAACATTACCAACAGCGCCAGTATAACCCTCTAATTCAGTAGCAGTCTTTAAAAAAGATACAGAAGCAAATGATATATAATTGCTATAATAGGCAGTATTAATTATACATATTGCAATTAATATTACACTCCAAAATAAAAAATACTTAAACTGGCTTTTGGGTTTGAAAAAATATCCAAAAGAGGTAATAACAAATAAAACAACCAAATCTGCAAGAATAGGTTTTATTGCAAATACATTTCCGACAGTAAAAATTCTAACTAAACATCCATTTATTAAAGATGCTATAATAAATGTTGACATTAGTATATTAGTTTTTATATATATTAATATTGTATTCAACCCTTTTTTTATTTTTTCTAACACTTTAAACACCTTCTTGATCTAAGTAATTATAACATAACTTATTAAATATTACAAATTAGACTTTATATATTGATAAATATCATTATTTATATCCTCTATTTTACGAGGATTATCTTTTATATTACATTCAATAGTTTTAAAATTATATATAGATGCTATTTCCTTATAAGCAACTTCAGCCATTAATAAATGTTCCTTAGAAGCCTCGTGTTGATCTAAAGACTCTTCCCTATTAAGTTTTAACTTTAGTGATACTTCATATGGCATATGAAGAAATATTTTTATATCCGCTTTAGGTAATTCTAATAAATCAAATTCTAATTTATTAATCCACTCATACATATTTTTTCTTTCACTTTTCTCTTTTAATTTTCCACATTGATGAGCTAAATTAGAATAAACATATCTATCTAAAATAACATTAATTCCATTATCTATAAATTCTTCTATCTTTTTTATATTATATTTTCTATCAGCTGCATAATATAACGTGGCCACTTTTGGGTCAACATTATTTGCGCCTTCACTAAACCAACCATCACATATATATTCTTTACCCAAATATGGACCACCTACTATTTTCCCAGTTGGAGAATCATAATTTGGAAAGCTAAACATTTCACATTTTATATTATCACTTTGTAATCTCTTTACAAGTAATTTAGTTTGTGTTTCTTTTCCACTACAATCTGTTCCTTCTATTACAATTAATTTACCTTTCATACTATCACCATAATTATTATATAAAATAAACTAAAAAAATTCAATCAAATAAATGATTAAATTTTTTATAAATACTATTCATTTGGTAATAATACAACATGTATTAAAGACATTCCAGTATTCCCAATACCAGCACTACGATTAAATATGTTCCCATATCCTCTCATAACCCATGGTTCGGCAAAAGTTATTGGCATCGGTTCATCACCATACCAAAACTGTGTAACGTAATATGAGCCTTGATCATCATCCCATTCTTCACCAAGGTATGATCCTTGGTATGACGATGATGAATCAAAATACAAATGTGCATCTACATATTCACCAGACAAAGTTTCTCCACTACCAGATTCACTTTCCTGACAACTTATAGCCGCATAAACACGATGGCACACTACCGCATGAGCAGCTTCAGCATCAGAAAATCCAGAAGAGCCTACACTAATCGTAAAGCTTCTTCCATCCATAGAACCAATAACTCCTAATACATACTCTGGCCAAATACTTCCACCCATGTTATATACTCCATATATATTGCCGGTAGTTGAAGCTCCACCTCCGCAAGAGCCTTTACCATCTCCTCTATCAGTTATATTATCATAAGAGCAATCCTCTGTTCCAACTATGCCAGGATACTCTGTCAATCCATCATAATATTTATAAGATGAGGATGGTGAAATATCAGGATAAATTCTTTTATTAACGCCAGAATAGTTTTTATTACCATATTTTCCATATCTACTTTGAGATAAATAGGCAACTGCATCCCACTCATTATCAGATATAACAGTACCTGTTAAATTCCAATTTAAATAGTGTCCAAATTGTTCTGCCAACAAAATATGGTCAAGTATTCTTGCAGGTTCACCGTCGCCCGCATATAAACGTGGAAATGAAGGGTGTATAACATAACTCGTACCAACATTCGCAGAAGCATGAAATTTTCCTACCCAAAAACCGGATATGTAATCTAATCCCGTAGAATATCCACTAAATCCTGTTTGCCGACTATAAATCTCATCAGAAAAATAATCTGTTCCTTTTATAAATTTAACCTGGATCTCTCCTGGTTGATCCTGTGTTCCACCTTTTCCGTATCGTTCTATAGGTGCATAAGCAAATCTAGGTATCCATACAAACATTGCTCTAATAGCATCCATAGATAAAGCTTGCCCTACAGTCCCACTGTAACCTGAATTAAGCATTACTGCATTCGCCCATTCTTGTTTGTCATAATTATACCATTTAGAATTTGGATCTACAACAACCCAAGAACGTTGATCTTCATCATATCGTACTGGGATTAATCCATCTACCAACACTGGTGGATTAGGTTCTGGAAGTAATTCTGTTGCAGTGATTATAATATCATCTGTAATAGGTACCAAAAAGTCCATATATCCCATCTCAGGATTATATTTAAGATCATCCGTTGCGTTTGCTTTGTACTCAGCATCTCCCATATATATTACAATATTTTCTGGGGGATCAGAAAATCTGATAGATGAAAGCAAACCGCCATCGATAACCTCTGTTGGGTATTGGTTATTTGTATTATCAATACCTTCATACGTTACAGTATGGTAAGGTCTAAAGTCAAAATTTAATGTTGTTTCTATAGGTTGTGTAAGATCAGATTCAGTAGGTGTATAATCGTTATTATAAGCAATAACTATAAGGATATTCTTACGAGCTCCTAATATACACCTATCTTCACCACATATTTTTTCATGATTATACTGCCTATAATCATTATAAGGTGCTTCCTCAATAAGCGCGTATGTATAGCCTTCTGGTAGACCTGTAACCTCTAATATTCCCATTTCAACATTCCCAAAATTAGTTATTTCAACTTCGTAAATTACAGCAGTAGATTTATCAGGCAAAAGAAAATTAGTTGTTATAGTTGTTTCATCAAAAGATGACCCATAATCAACTCCCCCTATTCCTTCCATACGTGTATAATTTTGAATGCCTGTTACTAAAATTCTTGTCTCAGGTTCTACATTTAACATAATATCATTGACGTACAATTTTTGACTAAAAGAAGACCATCCAATTGTAAGTGATATCACCGCAACAAGTATCAAACTAGAAACTAATATAAGGTTGGTATACTTTCTTTTAAATATACTATTTCTTCTTTTTCTTTTCATCTTTTGACTCCATATCAGTAGCTTTAACTTTCAATAGATAAATATCATTTGAATCCTTAATGTAGAAATAGCTCTTTTGATGACTTGATATATTATAGTACATTATTGGAAGTTTTAAATTATCACGTACATCTAGAAGTTCTTGGAATTTTTCAATATTAATTATATTATAATCATCAGAATCAAACCAAGTTGAAGTTTCTACAATTAATCTATCATAATCTTTCAAAACTTTATCTATAAACTTATCATAAGCACTCTTTCTTACTACTAATACAGATACCATATCAAATATTTTAGAAAGATATATCACCGCAACTACTAAACTAAGCATTTCAAATACAAACACTGGAGCATTCAAAACTAGTTTTCTTGGAGGTTCTACACTCTTTTTAGAATTATTGTCATTAGTATCAAAACTTATTTGTACAGATCTTTGCGATAATGGAATATTTATCGAACTTATACTACTATCATTTATATCTAAATAAGAATTGTTGCTGTTCGTATTAACTTGTAAGTATACTTTTAAATAGCTGTTAGTATCAACACCATATAACATTTTAAAATTATTGGCCAATTGATTATAATAATCATAATCAATTTCTATATTCTCACTAATACCATAGTTAGTATTATCATTCATCTTAGCGCTTTTACTATCAAGCAAAACATATTCTTTTTCAAAATAATTATAATTACCACTTGGACTTGCTATTACTAAATCTCCCATAATCTTATAATCAAAGTCAATATTAGTTTTTGTTTCAATAGAAAAGTCATATTTAAAGTCTAAAGCAATTCTATCGATCAAACTAGCGATATATATCATATCCTTATCCAAATAATCTTGTTCATAAAAATCATTTTCTTTAAGATATACTTTATAATCTATTAATTTATTTTCACTATAATTTATAGCCTTTGGATTATCATAATTAAATGATTTAGTAGCCAATAAAAGACATAATAATAGTGATAAAGAAAAAGCTAAAAAATAAAGAAACAATCTAGAACTGAAACCGACATATTTACCACTTTTTTTATTTTTACTAGCATCATCAGGTGCTTTTTTATCTACATTTTCATCAATATCGTTTTCTTTTTTTATATCTTTTACATTTTTCATCTGATTTCCTCCTAACATTTTATATGTTATTCAACCATACGGTTGGTAAACCTACATATGAAACTTTTAAATTCACGATCCCTATAATCATGTCTTCAGTTATCATGTATCCATCAATATCATCGTTTGCATCACCCTTAGTATAAAAATAATAAGAGCCCTTTTGTTTAATTTTTTCAACCAATCTATGAACAATAATAATATCATTATATTTATAAGCGATTACCTGTCCAACTTTAATATCTTCAAAATTATCATCTACTTTTTCTATAATAACAACATCACCTTTATGAATTTTAGGATTCATACTATTACTTGCTATTGCCAAAGCATAATAATGAAAATAACCTGAAGTGATGTAAACCAAAAATATTATAATGCTCAATGGAATTAATAAAATACCGTACCTCTTCTTGTGATAATTTCTTTCTATTTCATAATCTTTATCTTTTATAAAGAAATTATATATCCTATAACATAGTAATATTGGTACAATAAGTCTTACTATAGAAACTATATATTCATTAGGATTTGGAATAATAGGTAACAAATAAGCATATAATTCCATAATTAAACGGTATATTATTACAGGTTTATATCCAGTTTTAATACTTATATATGAATAAACAATATTTGAACTAATTGCAGGTAAAACAGTAAGTGCTATAAATTTAAAGAATTCATAAGTAGTTGAATTTTTATTATAATATAGAGCAACAGTTATATCGATCAAAATGAATAATATTGTAGTTATCACTATTAGCATTTTAGAACCTTCAGATTTTGTAAGAGACTGATATCTGATAAACTCTTTTATTATTATAGCAAAAACAACAGGCAAAATTATATTAATCATGTCTTTTAAATTATAATAATTTCCAACTTTAGCAAAGCTAAATATTATACCTGATAAATAATATAACAAGAAAAATACTAACAGAAATATTGATTCTTCAAATATTATATCCTTCATATATCGATGTCTATCTTTTTCAAATCCAAATAAAAATTTAAACACAACACCTATAATGAGTAAAAACACAATCATTCTATAACCATTTAATATATTTGATACAAAACTATTTAAAATTAAAGCTATAAAAATAATTGAATAAAAAACTAATAATATCTTATAACTTCTTTTCATTCTTTTCCTCCTAAATAGTCTTGTGAAAATATATTAAAGTAGTCTTTAATATATTTTTTTTTATTACGCATTATCTTTTGATTTATATGTCAAAGTAATACTTCCAAAATCAGCAGTGAATTCTCCATCTACTGGTGTAGCAGTTTCATCATTTTTGATTTCTACAGTTACTTCCTTATATGAATCTTTACTTAAAGTCTTACCTTTTATTGCAGCATTACTATTACTATAAGTTTCTGTATCAATTTTTACTGATACTTTTAAATGAGAACAAGCAGCTTCTACCAATTCTGTATTAGTATCTTGAGCTGATGTTGCTGCGCAAGTTGGATTTGGGTTAGAAAAATTAATACCTGTTAAATATGCGTCCATTTCACCATCATTGTGAACATAAAATTTATATGTTACTGTTTGATTTGCTTTCGTAAATTTAGCTTTCAAGCCTGATATTGTAGTCTGTGCTAATGTTGCATCTTCTGCTGTAGCTCCATCCTCACCACCTGGAGTTCCTTTTACATCTCCTTCAGTTTGACCTGTATTTACAGTAGAAAATTTAACTGAAAAACTATCTTCGGCTGATGCGCTAACAGATGCTCCTGGTGTTATTGTTAATTGCTTTGAAAATGCAGCAAAACCTAATGATAACCCTACTATAGCTACTACTAAAGCAACCATTGCTATAATTTTTGAAGTTCTATCTTTTTCCATAAATTCACCTCACTTTCTATAACAAAACTAAACTAAATATCTATTATTCATTACTGTGTATCCCTTGAACGATAATTCAAAGTAATACTTCCAAAATCTACATCAAATGCTCCATCAACAGCAGATGCACCTTCTTGATATTCTATTTTAACAGTTACTTCTGCATATGAATCCTTAGACAAAGTTTTACCTTGAATAGCATTATTTGTTGAAGTGTAATCCTCACCACCAGCATTTATTGTAACTTTTAATTTTTCACAAGCACTATCTACTAAATCTTGATTTCCATCAGCTGTTAATGTACAAGTTGGATTTGGTTTAGAAAATTCAACGCCAGTTAAATATGCGTCCATAGCACCTGCATTATGAACATAGAATTTATATGTTACAGTTTGTCCACCTTGTGTAAATTTGGCCTTTAAATTTGTTATCGTAGTTTCTGTCAAAATAGCTTCCTCAGCTGTCACACCTTCAGAACCAGTTGTACTACCAGTTACTTTACCTTCAGTTTGACTTAAATTAGTATTTGAAAATTTAACCACAAAATTTTCAGCTCCAGCTCCAGAAACAACGGCCTCAGGAGTTAACGTCAATTGCTTTGAAAATGCAGCAAAACCTATAGATAAGCACACAACAGCCACAACTAAAGCAACAATTGATACAATTTTCGTACTTCTATCTTTTTCCATAAATTCACCTCCCTCTCAAACACACAACGGATAGATTATCTAATATATTTGATACAAAACTATTTAAAATTAAACTTGCAAAAAACTATCTCATGTATAATAAATGTCTTATAATATTATAATTTTTTCATTTTATCTAAATAGTTTTGTGAAAATATATTAAAGTAGTCTTTAATATATTTATTATTATTATGCATTATCTTTTGATTCATATTTCAAAGTAATACTTCCAAAATCAGCTGTGAATTCTCCATCTACTGGTGTAGCAGTTTCATCATTCTTGATTTCTACAGTTACTTCTTTATATGAATCTTTACTTAAAGTCTTACCTTTTATTGCAGCATTACTATTACTATAAGTTTCTGTATCAACTTTTACTGATACTTTTAAATGAGAACAAGCTGCTGTTACCAATTCTGCATTAGTGTCTGCAGATGATGTTGCCTCACAAGTTGGATTTGGTTTAGAAAATTCAACACCAGTTAAATATGCGTCCATAGCTCCATCATTGTGAACATAGAATTTATATGTTACTGTTTGATTTGCTTTCGTAAATTTAGCTTTTAATCCTGATATTGTAGTCTGTGCCAATGTTGCAGCATCTCCAGTTGCTCCACTTTCATCTCCAGTTGCTTCTACTTCTCCCTCAGTTTGACTTTCATTGCTATTAGAAAATTTAACTGAAAAACTATCATCAGATGATGCACTAACAGATGCCCCTGGTGTTATTGTTAATTGTTTTGAAAATGCAGCAAAACCTAATGATAATCCTACTACTGCCACTATTAAAGCAACTATTGCAATAATTTTTGAAGTTCTATCCTTTTCCATTTATTTCACCTCATTTCTAGTAGGATTTAACGTACGAATATTTCTTTTATAAATATATTTCATAACTGATGATATCAAAATTAACTTATGTACCCCCGTACGCTATCCATGAAAATAATATCATAAAAAGAAAATAGAGTCAATAAAAAATTGATATTTAATCAATTTTTTATTGACTCAGACTGTTGACAAATAGGTAAAAAAATTACTTATTTGTCTTTTATTTTGAAAAATTATAGATATTATTAGAAAAA
>CANQPA010000027.1 GCA_947625635.1 uncultured Bacilli bacterium | reverse complement strand
GTTTCTGATATGACTCATTTTTTATATATTAAAAAATAGTGTCAAGTTTTCTCACCAACACTATTTATTATAGAACCTAAATTAAAAACATTGATATACTTTTTTTTTTGTGTTACAATTGTAGTGAATAATATGGAGGGAAATATGTTAAAAAAAATAAATAAATTTTTAGCATTAATATTATTTTTATATTTGTTCATACCAATTGAACAAATTTTTGCACTTAGTTCTTTTCCAGCACAAACTGGAACAATTAGTGAAATAAGTCATTTGTATTTTGATGGTAGCTCCGTATCAACTAATTCAAACTATAATTATCCTAATTTTAATTATAAAAAAGGCAATTATTCTGTTGTTTGTATATCTGGATTAGATGTTTCATCTCCAGGTGGTATGAATTGTAACTATAATTCAGGTGGCTATACCAAAGCTCAAAGTTTAGGTGTTGCTTATTTGATTAATACTATAAGTGGAAATAATGGAGGTAGTTCTAGTATTAGTAATACTCAATATTATTTTACAGAATTGATAGTAACAGATTATTTAGGCAACTTTAATAAATTACCTGGTTCATATATTTATGATAATGTAAAAGCAAGTTCCAGTTTTAAGATAGCAAATACGAATAAGACTTGGTCTCAATTAATAAATGAGGCTAAAGCATATAGTCAACAAAATAGTACTGAATTTAGTGCAAGTCTTAGTTCTAGTGATCTTAAATTTACATTAAATGCAACAAAAACTGCTTATGTGTCTAATAGAATTACGGTAAACGATAATAATTCATTCGAAGTTAATACTAATGTAGGAAGTTCAACAAAAAATGGAGCAGACAATAGTTTTATAATAGAAGTTCCAGTAAGTGCTTTAGATAGTCAAAGGACAAAAGTAGAGGTTACTGTAAATGCTCATCGTTCATATTATACTGCTGGCTATTATACTTGTGGCGGTGGAAGACAGGATGTTACTTTAACTGAAACAGTAAATACAACAGAAACAAAACCATTAAAATTGTCTGGAATAATTGATAGAAATGGTAAATTAACTATTAAAAAAGTAGATTCAGAAAATAAATTGTTGAAAGGTGCAACTTTAAAGATAGATGGACCAAGTAATTATACAAAAACAATTGAAACTGATGGTAGTGAAATAGTTTTGGATAATCTTGATTACGGAACCTATACAATTACCGAGATATCTGCACCTGACGGCTATCTTAAGGCTGCAACTCAAACCGTTGTAATATCTGCGGAAAATAGTATACAAACAAAAACTATTGTTGACAAAAAAACAAGATTGACAGTTCTTAAAGTGAATAGTAAAAACTCATCTGATGTATTAGAGGGTGCCAATTTGGAATTACAAAATTCAAGAGGAGAAACACTCAAAACTTGGACAACTAAGAAGACAGCTGAAGTAATTGAAGGGTTAAAGGTTGGTGAAACTTACTATGTAGTGGAAACATCAGCTCCCAAGGGATATGTTTTGAGTAAATTAAAGAAACCAATCGTTATTGAAGAAGGAAAAGAAGAATATAATGTAATATTTACAAATGATTATACGAAGGTAGAAATTAGTAAAGTAGATGCATTAAAAGGAAGCGAGCTTCCAGGAGCAACGATACAAATTTTAGATTCTAAAAAGAATAAAATGTCTTGTAAGGTTTTAAAAGATAATGGAGAAATAGAAGAATTAAAAGATTGCACTTGGATATCAACAGACAAACCTAAAACGATAGTACAATTAGAAATTGGAACGTATTATATGGTGGAAACAATAGCCCCAGAAGGATATGTTTTAAACAAAGAGGAAAAACAATTTAAAGTTGATGGAAAAACAGAAGTAACAAAGGTATCAATGAAAAATGATTATACGAAAGTTGAAATTAGTAAAGTAGATGCATTAAAAGGAAGCGAGCTTCCAGGAGCAACGATACAGATTTTGGATTCTAAAAAGAATAAAATGTCTTGTAAGGTTTTAAAAGATAATGGAGAAATAGAAGAATTAAAAGATTGTACTTGGATATCAACGGACAAACCTAAAACGATAGTACAATTAGAAGTTGGAACGTATTATATGGTGGAAACAGTAGCCCCAGAAGGATATGTTTTAAACAAAGAGGAAAAACAATTTAAAGTTGATGGAAAAACAGACGTAATAAAAGTATCGATGAAAAATGATTATACAAATGTAAAAATAAAAAAAGTTAATAATATTGACGGCAGAACATTAGAAGGAGCTATTTTACAAGTACTTGATTCTAAAGGAAATGAAATGTCTTGTAAAATTATTGATAATAAAAAAATTAAAGAATTGAAAGATTGTATGTGGACATCAAGTGAAAATTCACAAACAATAATTGGTTTGAAAAATGGAAAATATTATTTGATAGAAAAAAAAGCTCCAGAGGGATATGTATTAAATTCTGAAAGGCAAGAATTTCAAGTAGATGGTATTAATCCAGTTATCAACGTAAAAATGACTAATGTTTTGGAGGTTGAAGTACCTAACACTTTAAGTATGAAGTCTACATTTTTATTAGCTGTATCAATGTTTGATATAGCTATTGGAATAGGAATATTGATATATGTTAAAAAAAATAAAATTAAACAATAGTACAGTTTTATTGATAGGGATTATACTAATATTTGTTGGAATTTGTACAGGCTTTATTGAAATATTTGTTCAAAAAAAGGATAAAGCTTTTTCTGATATGAATATTATGCTATATGAGGATGAAACCCCAAAATTAGTTCAAAACGAAGATGATTTACCAATTGAAGAAAATAAGGAAACGAATGATGAAAATGATCATAATGGCGAATCAAGTAATGAATCGACAAATGATACAAAATATAATTTTATAGGAATTTTGGAGATACCTAAAATTAATATAAAAAGAGGATTTTTAAATTTAGATTCGAGATATAATAATGTTGATTATAATATAACTGTTATAAAAGGATCAACATTTCCGGATCAAACGAATAATAATTTAATATTAGCTGCTCATTCAGGAATATGTCCAGTCTGCTATTTCAATGATTTATATAAATTAACTAACGGTGATGTTGCTTATTTGTATTATAACAATAAAAAATATAGTTATAAGATAGTTAACATATATGAAGTAAACAAAGATGGAACTGTGCCTATATATAGAGATTATAGTAAGAGTGTTTTAACGCTTATAACTTGTACAAGGAATAGTGATACTAAACAAACAGTTTATATATTAGAATTATTTAATGAAGATTATTATTAGAAAGAGGTGATTTTATGCAAGATTATTCATTTTTGGAAAAAATCCAAATGTTGATTAATATTGTTGCGACATCGCCTCTTTTCTTATGTTGTTTTATGATAGGAATTGCAACCTTAATATTTTTTCTTGTTTGTATTAAAAAAAATATTAAAATAAACAAGTGGATATTTATTTCAATATGGATGTTATTATGCTTTATACTATTGATATGTTATAATTCAATATTTTATAATCTAATTGATAATTTATTTAATAATATATTTATGGCATTATATTTTCCAAATTTAACAATTTATGTAATAATATTGTTAGTATCAAATATATTTTTTATATATTCTATATTAAGTAAGAAAATTGCTAAATCATATAAAATAATCAATATTTTAAATTCACTAATAATCGACATGCTTTTAGTTTTAATAATAGACATAGTTAAGTCTAAAGAAATAAATATAAATAATTCTTTGATGATTTATTCAAATCCAAATCTATTAATATTATTAGAGCTTACTTCTGCAATTTTCGTATCTTGGATTTTACTTAATTTGTTAATCACAGCACATCATAAATTAAAAAAATATGATAAAAAGAGTTATCCAGATATGCCTGAAATAATATTTGAATAAATAAATGATTAAGTACTTGCTTATAATTTTTAAATGTGTTAAAATTATTATAGTTATAATAATTGGAGGGATGGTATGTCATTTAAAAATATAGGTAAGCTTTTTTGTATTGTAGTTTTATTTGCGTGTATTTTTACTGCAAATTTAAATGTTGAGGCTTTGAAAGTAAAGACTACTGGGGATAAAAATATGTATGATCCAACTGCAGGCACGATTATTAGAAATTTTCATGTGTTAGTAGATGTTGATAACTCAAATAATAAATATTATTGCTTAGAGGAAAGTTTAAAATTACCGAATGGTGAAATTGAATATGGCAATGAAACTGAGATTAATTATGGATTCGTTAATGTAATAAAAAATGGAACAAACAAGGCATTTTCTACTTTTGATTATTCAAGTGTTTCAAATCCAACCATAACGGAAGATGATGCTTATTATTTTAGAACTCAAATGGCAGTATGGTTATATAATAACCAAACTATATATCAACATACTGGATATGAAAATGTTAACATAAATGATAAATTAAAAGCATACAGTTGGATTAGTGGCGTTTTGAATAGTTCAAATAGTTCATCCGCAACTATTCCTACAATTAAAGTAAGTTTATCTGGGGCGACTACATTAAATTTAAGTGATGATCAGAATTATTTTGAATCAGAACTGATTACAGTAACTTCAACACAGACATCTCCAATCACATTAAAAATTGAAGCAATAACATCTGTAGATACATCACAAATTAAGATTGTAAATTCAAGTGGTAAGGAAGTTTCATCGGTAAGTAACGGTGAAAAGGTTAGAATAAAAGTTCCTGTCAAATTGATTGATTTAGGTAAGGAATTTGGTATAAAACTAATAGCTTCATCAAGTATATCTGGTTCTGTAGATGCTGCTTATAAATATACGCCATCAGATGGAAGCTATCAGTCTATTGTGACGATAAAGAAAAAAAATTATAATGAGTCAGATAGTGCTGAATTATCATTTACTACAAAAAGATCAAATAGTGTTACAGTTTCGAAAAGAAGCGTAACTGGGACTGAGGAACTTCCAGGAGCTACATTGCAAATTGAAGATGAAAATGGTAATATTGTTAAGTATTGTACTTCTCCATCTGGAGAAAACAATTCTGAATGTAAATGGATATCAACAAATAAACCTTATGAAATTAAAAATTTACCAGAAGGAACCTATTATTTGGTTGAGACTATAGCGCCTGATGGATACGTATTGAGCAAAAAAAGAGTAAAATTTGAAATGAAATTAAACACTGTTGCAAGAACAGTTTCAATGCTAAATGAGTATACAAAAGTTGAAATAACAAAAATAAACGATATTGATGAAAGAATTCTTCCAGGAGCTAAATTGCAAGTTTTGGATTCTAAAGGAAATAAGATGTCATGTAAAGTATTAAATAAAAATGGAAAAATCGAAGAATTGGAAGATTGTACTTGGATATCAGGAGAGGATCCTATAACAATTGTCGGTTTAAAGAAAGGTACATATTATTTGACAGAATTAACTGCACCAGACGGTTATATTTTAAACAATGAAAAAATTCCGTTTGAAGTTGATGGGAAAACTGAGGTAATATCAGTAAAAATGGTAAATAGTTTAGAAGTTGAAGTACCTGATACTCTTGGTACAGGGTCATCTTTATTATTATGTTTTGCGATGTTTGATATAGCACTTGGAATAGGAATTTTAACTTATGTTAAAAAAAATAAATTGACTCAATAAAAAGATAGATTTTTCTATCTTTTTATTATAAATTTAATGTATTACCAATATATAACGATATAAGATTATATAATATAGTCTTTTTTTAATTTCTTTTTTAAAAAAGGAAATACTATAATATACTAAAATAATATATATGAGGTGATATTTATAAATAACAATCAAAATAAATTAAAAACAATTTATAAATTAATTATTGAAAAATTTTGTAATAGGTGTATTAATCAGGAGTTCATAAATTCCAATGAAATTTTATCGAATGTAAATGGAATTTCACTTGATGTAGAACAGAGGATAGCTATTATAACAGATGCATCTGCCAATTTGGTTATAGCTGGTGCGGGTAGTGGTAAAAGTTTAACTATAGTTGGAAAAATAAGATATTTGATAGAATTAAAGGATATTAAAGTGGATGAAATTCTTTGTATAACCTTTACTAAGGCAGCAGCAATTAATTTAGAAAACTCTATAAAAAAAAACTATAATTATAATATTAAAGTTTATACTTTTCATTCTTTAGCTTTTGAATTATTAAAAGAATATAATTTTAAAATATCAAACTCAAATTTATTGAACTACATAGTGGATGAATATTTTTATTCTATTATAAAAAATAATAATAACATGATTGTTAAATTGAAAAAAATATTAGGTAAAAATGATATGTCATATGAAGATTTATTAGAATCTAATGAATTATATGCTTTAAAAAAATTAATAATAACTTTTATTAATTTGTTTAAAACTAATAACTATAACTTAAAATATTTTCTTAAATTTCATCATAATAAAAACTTAATAAGTATAATAATTGATATTTATTATTTGTATGAGGAGGAATTGAAAAGTACTAATAGTATAGATTTTAATGATATGATCAAACTTGCTAGTATATATGTTGATACTCATTTTATAAAAAAGTATAAATATATAATAGTAGATGAATACCAAGATACTTCATATATTAGATATTTGTTGATAAAAAAAATTATAAAAAAAACAGGTGCGAAGATAATGTGTGTAGGGGATGATTATCAATCTATATATAGATTTAGTGGATGTGATATAGGCATGTTTTTAAATTTTAAAAATTATTTTAAAGGTGCAAAAATTTTAAAACTATGTAACACATATAGAAATAGTCAAGAATTAATAAATGTTGCAGGAGGTTTTATAATGAAAAACAATAGGCAAATATACAAAAATTTAAAAAGTAATAAAAGTTTATTAAAACCCATAAAAATTAAATATGGGAGTGATTTGAAAAATTTAATTGATGTTGTATCAAATAAATATCAAAATATTCTCATACTAGGGAGGAATAAATTTGACATAAAAAAATTTAATTTGAATTATCAAGATTTTACAAAATATAGTGAAACTAAAGTAAGATATATGACTATTCATAGTTCAAAAGGATTAGAGGAGGATTGTGTAATTGTTATTAATTTAAGTGACGGTGTACTTGGTATGCCAAATAAAATAAAAAATAATAATATTCTTAAATATGTTAATAATAATAAAGATATTTTTCCTTTTGAAGAGGAAAGGAGATTATTTTATGTAGCGCTTACAAGAACAAAAAATGAAGTATATTTGCTAGTTGATAAAAAAAATCCGTCTATATTTGTTAAAGAATTAATTAAAAACTTTAGTAAATATATAGAATACATTTAGTTTACAATTTTTACCAAAAACATATGATTTTTGATTAATGTTACTTTTACAAGAATGATACAACGCTTTTTTACAAAAAACCTTAATTTGACTTTAATTATAAAAATGTGGTATGATAGATGTGCTTTTCCCAAAAAAGAAGAGGTGTTAATGTGAAAGCAAAATTAAGATTACTAGAAATGGGTAGTCTCATAATAGTAATTATTTTAAATGTATATTTATTGAATGCCAATATAATAATTAATAGATATGAAAAATTAAAAGAATCTAGTTCAACTGCAAACTATATAAATATAGAAGAAGACAAGAATGAAATCAAAATAGAAGAAACCGTACAAGATAATATAGTTTCAAATTTAGATAATGGTATAAAAATTGAAGATGAAAGTGAAATTATAGAAGAAAATCCTATAATTTATGATGGCAAAACTATCGATGAATTATCGGAATTAATAAACAAATCACTGAATTCAACAATATCAGGTAAAGGTTATTTAATAGCTTCCCATTCAATAGAAATGGGAGTTGATCCATATATGGCTACTGCCATCATATTACAGGAAACAGGATGTAAATGGACTTGTAGTAGGTTAGTTATTGAATGTAATAACGTTGGTGGACAAAAGGGTACAGGGTGTGGTAATTATAGTTATTTCAATACTCTTGATGAAGGGATAATAGCCTTTATAGATAATTTAGCAAATAATTACATAAATTATGGATTAATTACACCAGAACAGATAAATTCTAAATACGCAGAAGATACTAGTTGGGCGACTAATGTTAATGCTTACATTGATATAATAAAGGCGCAATAAAAGAACGATAAGTTAAAAATACACAAAATACACATTATAAAATGTGTATTTTTTTATATTTTTCTCATAAAAAAAAAGATTGTCCATATATTTTAATGAGGAGGATTTATGTATAATGGACTAACAGATGAAGAGGTATTGAATAATAGAAAAAAATATGGTAGTAATGAATTAAATAAATCAAAAAATAATGATTTTTTAAGGTTATTGTTAGGTACGTTAGGAGATCCTATAATAAAAATATTATTAATTGCTTTAGCAATTAAGACTGTATTTTTATTTAAAAATTTTGATTGGTATGAGACTATAGGTATAGTGATTGCAATATTATTGGCCTCTATAATATCTACAGTGTCAGAATACGGCAGTGAACAGGCATTTGAAAAATTGCAAGAAGAGATATCTAAAATAAAATGCAAAGTAATAAGAAATGGTAAAAGAATTGAAGTACCAATAAATGATGTAGTAGTTAATGATTTAGTAGATTTAGAGTCTGGAGATAGAATACCTGCGGATGGAATAATTATTAAAGGTAAAATAAGTGTAGATGAATCCAGTTTAAATGGTGAAACAAAGGAGGCTTACAAAGAATCTCCACTTAATTTTTCGAAAATAAGTGATAAAAATAGAGTGTATAAAGGTAGCGTTGTATATAGTAATACAGCATTAATGAAAGTTACAAGTGTGGGGTCAAACACTTTTTATGGAAAAATAGCGCTTGAATTGCAAGAAAAACAGCCAGAAACACCTTTAAAATTAAGACTTAGAGAGCTTGCAAACTTTATAAGTAAAATTGGATATATAGGTGCATTTTTAGTATTTTTCTCATATATGTTTAAAGTAATAGTAATTAATAACAATTTCAATATGGATAGTATAATTAGGATGATTACTGATTTTCCAATAATAACAGGGCATATTCTTTATGCTTTAACATTATGTGTGACTATAATAATAGTAGCTGTTCCAGAGGGACTTCCAATGATGATTACTTTAGTATTATCTTCAAATATGAAAAGAATGTTAAAGAATAATGTTTTAGTTAGAAAATTAGTTGGAATAGAAACATCTGGTAGTATAAATATTCTTTTTACAGATAAAACAGGGACATTAACAAAAGGTAAATTAGAAGTTATAAATATATTAAATGGAGATTTAAAAGAATATAAAAAAGAATCGGATTTGATTAAAGATAAAAAATATTATGATATAGTAAAATTATCATGTATATCTAATAATGAAAGTACGCATAGTAATGGAAAAGTGATTGGTGGTAATATAACTGACAGGGCTATTCTTTCATATTTTAAAGATGATAATACAAAAATAAAAAAAGATAAAATCATTCCTTTTGATAGCAAAAATAAATATTCAATAACTAAAATAGGGAATACAAATTTTATAAAAGGTGCACCAGAAATAATACTAAAAAATTGTAATTATTATTATGATAGTGAAGGTAAAATAAAAAAATTCTCTAAAATAAATCAGTTAAATAGTAAGATATTTGGTTATACTAAAAAAGGAATTAGAGTCTTAGTTTTAGCAACTTCAACTAACTCCAATCCGGAAGAATTTTTAAATTTATCATTTGTTGGATTAATTTTGATAAAAGATGAAGTAAGAATGGAGGCTATTGAAGGAGTAAAAATGGTTAATAATGCACATATCAAAACAATTATGATCACGGGTGATAATAAAGATACTGCTATATCAATTGGTAAAGAGGTTGGAATATATAAGGATGGAGATTTGGTTTTAACCAGTGAAGAGCTAAATAGATTAACGGATGAAGAATTGCAGTCAAAATTATTGAAAATTTCAATTGTCGCTAGAAGTTTACCAAGCGATAAAAGCCGATTAGTAAGAGTAAGTCAGGGAATGGACTTAGTAGTTGGTATGACAGGTGATGGGGTAAATGATGCTCCAGCACTAAAAAAAGCAGATGTCGGGTTTAGTATGGGTAGTGGATGTGAAGTTGCCAAGGAAGCTAGTGATATTATTATACTTGATGATAATTTTTTATCCATATCAAAATCAATTTTATTTGGCAGAACAATTTTTAAAAGTATAAGAAAATTTATAATATTGCAATTAACTATAAATATATGTGCTTTATCTTTATCAATTATAGGCCCATTTATAAACATAGAAATGCCAATTACGGTGATTCAAATGTTATGGATAAATATGGTAATGGATACTTTAGCAGGACTCGCCTTTTCATTTGAACCTCCATTGAAGGAGTATATGAGTGAATATCCAAAAAAGAAGAATGAATCAATCATTAATAAATATATGTTAAATGAAATAATTTTTACTGGAATATATTCTTCTTTACTATGTATATTATTTTTAAAGCTTCCTTTAATAAAAAATTTATACAGGTATGATATTAATGATAAATATCTTTATACTGCCTTTTTTGGTTTATTTATATTTATAGATATATTTAACAGTTTTAATGCAAGAACACATAGATTAAATTTATTAGCAAATCTATTAAAAAATAAAGCTTTTATAATTATTATGATGTTTATAGTTATTGTTCAAATTATATTAATATATTATGGTGGCAGTATTTTTAGAACTTCAGGGCTTACTTTATTTGAATTTAAAATTATGATTTTATTTGCTTTTTCAGTTATTCCATTTGATTGGATAAGAAAAATAATACTAAAGAGAAGAGGATTAAAATATGGAGTTTGACAATAATACGAAATGATGATAAGATACGTTTTAGGTGGTTTTTATGAAAAAATTAATTGTATTAATAATTTTTTGCATATTATGTTCAGGTTGTGGGAAAGAAAATAAAACTATAATTGTTAATGTGTATGATAATCATGATAAAATTGACGAAAAAACGAATACTTATGAAGATGTAAGTACCAGTGAGTATGATGAAAAAACAGTGATTCAAGAAAATGAAACTTTTATAAAAGATTCAAATGTGAATAATAGTATATCAGATTCAAGTACAGATATAATTACCGAAGAAATAAAAGAGGAATCTAAATTAAATAAAATTAAAAGTTGGTATCAATCAAATAAGGATGATATTAAAGATATATCTGATGATATATTAGAAAATGATAAGAAAACTTTAATGAATTTATATGATAATGCTAGAAGTTGGTATGATGATAACAAAGAAGAGTTAAATAGTAGCGTAAATAATGTTTATAAAGGAGATAAAAGCACTTTAAAAGATTTATATGATAAATTTGCCAATTAGAGTATAAATTAAATAATTTCTACCATATTATTAAGGGAGGTAAATTATGAAAAAGCTTTTATTAATAATTGGTATTGTGTTAGTTATGACAGGATGTTCTTTTGGTACTGATATGGATAATAATCCAACAAAGCAAGTAGAGAAATATTTAAATAACTATCAAACTTTAGATTCTAATGTGCTTACTAAGTTAGATTCTATTGTAAATCAGGAAGAGACCTTTAATCAAGATCAAAAGGATACATATAAGGATATATTAAAAAAACATTATCAAGATCTAACTTATACAATAAAAGAGGAAACCGTAAATGGAGATAAAGCAACTGTTGAGACTGAAATAGAGGTTAATGATTATACTAAGGCATTAAAAGATGCAGAAGCATATAGATTAACGCACGAATCGGATTTGTTAGATGATGAGGGGAATTTTGATGAGGCCAAATTTAGCGATTACAAATTGGAATTATTAAAGTCAAATAAAGAAAGAGTTAAATATACAATTTATTTTTCACTTACAAAGAAAAATGATAAATGGCAATTGGATAATTTAACAGAAACCGAAGAAGAAAAACTTCTTGGAATATACGAATACTAGAAGGATCTAGTATTTTTTTCGTTTTTATTGTATAATTATTAAGGTGAATGATATGGGTAAAAAAACATTCAAAAATTTAGAAGAACAAATTGAGATATTAAAAGGAAAAGGTCTTGTAATAACAGATATAGAAAAAACAAAAAATATCTTGCTTAGAGAAAATTATTTTTTTATAAATGGTTATAGACATTTATTTATGAAATCTAGTAAAGGTACAAATTTTATATCAGGAACAACTTTTGAAGAATTGTATGCTATGTTTGTATTTGATAGAAAAGTGAGAAATATATTTTTCAAAAATTTATTAATTGTAGAAAATAATATAAAATCATTAATAAGTTATCAATTATCTAAAAAATATGGTTTTATGGAGAAAGATTATTTAAATCCTAAGAATTTTTCTAAAAATCCAATAAAAATAAGACAAGTACATGATGTTCTTAATAAAGTTAAAAGACAAATACGAGTTAATGGGAAACAACATTCCGCTACTATGCATTATATTACTAATTATGGTTATATACCATTGTGGATTTTAGTAAAAGTACTCTCATTTGGAATAGTGGGTGAACTTTATGATATATTAGATGATTCGGATCAGATTAGTATTTCACAATTTTATAATATGGATAGTGAAACTTTAGCTATTTATTTATCAATTTTATCAAATTATAGAAATTTATGTGCGCATGAAGATATTTTGTATAATCATAGAACTCAAAAAGTTATTCCTGATACAAAATATCATTATTTGCTTAATATAGATATGACAAATGATGAATACAATTATGGTAAAAATGATTTGTTTTCGGTTGTTATAATTTTAAAACAAATGTTGACTGATATTGAATTTAGAGAATTTATAAATGAAGTTGGTTATGAAATAGATATGCTAGAAGGAAAAACAAATATACTACCTATCAATAATTTTTTGAATAAAATTGGTTTTCCAGATAATTGGAGACAAATAGTTAACTTAGATTAATGAAAAAGATATTATTATATATAGTTTCTATTTTTGCATCAATAATTTTAGGTTGTATATTTATGTATTTTTATTTAAATAAACCAACTACTCTAAATAATATTAGCGAATCAGTTGTTTACGTTGAGGCTGCTTGTGATGATGTTAATAGAGGTGGTACAGGATTTGTTTATAAGACTAAAGATGATTTAAATTATATAATAACAAGTTATCATATAATCGAAAATTGTGATGACATTTACGTTTATAATACTGCAAATAAAAATTTAAAGGCAAAAATAATTAACTACGATGAGTATTCTGATATAGCTATAATTGTAATTAACGATGACTTAAACCTTAAGAATATTAATATTGGTGATAGCGATAATTTGAATATAGGTGATACAATATACGCTGTTGGAAATCCTATAAATATTAATTATATTTCAACTGTTACTCATGGTATTATTTCATATTTAAATAGAGAAATACAGTTAAGTACAACAAACGGTAGTAGTATTTTAAAAGTAATTCAGTTCGATGCGGCTATGAGTGAGGGAAATAGTGGAGGTCCATTGTTAGATAAATTTGGAAATGTTATAGGTTTAATCTTTTTAAAAGAATCTGATTTATCTGGCGTTGGGTTTGCTATTCCAATTAATTATGTTATGGAAATTGTAGATAAATTAGAAAAAAATGAATTAATAAGGCCAAATTTGGGCGCGGTTATTACAAGTACAACGAATGAAGATTTATTATTAAAAAATGATATACATATTGATGATATCCCAGGTTTGGTTTTGGTACAAGTGTATGAAAATGGAATTTTATTTAATTCAGGGTTACAGGTTGGAGATATTATAACTAATATCAATGATGAGCCGGTATACAGTGTAAGTCAATTTCAAAAAAAACTATATAGTTATTCCATTGGAACTACGATTGATTTAGAATATTATCGCAATGGCAGTTATTATACTGTTAATATAAAATTATGAATTTTGTAATTCTCTTTTTCTTTATTGACAAAATAGATAAAAAATGATACTATATGTTCAATTTTTGATGGAGGAATTTATGGATGAAAAGTATTTAGTTGTTAATGCTGGTAGCTCATCTTTGAAATTTACTTTATATGCTATGCCTAGCGAAAAAGAAATTGTAAATGGTAGTGTAGAAAAAATAGGAAAAAGTGATAGTTACTATACACTTAAATTTAACGGTAAAAAGATCGAAAAATTACAATTGATCGATGATCATACAACTGCCGTGAAATGTATGCTTAATATTTTATTGCAAAATGAATTTATAAAAGAAATAGAAGAAATAAAAGGTGTTGGCAATAGAATTCTTCATGGAGGAGAATTCTATAAAGAGTCTGTTGTAATAGATGACAATGTGATGAATAATTTGAATAGTTTGATAAAATTGGGGCCTACGCATATTCCTGCACAAATTGCTGGAATTATGGCAATAAAAAAAGTACTTCCAAATATAGATCAAGTTGCCGTATTTGATACTACATTTCATAAGACAATACCAAAGGAAAACTATTTATATGCGGTACCATATTCATGGTATGAAGAAAATAATGTTAGAAAATATGGATTTCATGGAATTAGTCATGAATATATAACTAATATAATGAAAAAACGTTTTAATAATGAAAATATTAATTTAATTATATGTCATGTAGGTAGTGGGGTTAGCCTTTCTTGTATAAAAAATGGTAAAAGTTATGATACTTCTATGGGCTTGACACCATTAGATGGGGTTATAATGGGAACAAGAAGTGGTTCAATAGACAATTCAATAATTAGTTATATTTCTAATGAAAGGAATCTTTCAATTGAAGAAATTGATAACATATTAAATAAGAAAAGTGGTTTGTTGGGGATTGCTGGTCAAAATGATTTTAGGGATTTAGAACAACAGGCTGGATTTGGTGATGAAAGGTCCAAACTTGCAATTAAAATGTTAGAAAATTCAATTATTAAGTTTATAGCTCAATATTATTTTGAACTTGAGGGGAAAATAGATGCTATTGTTTTTACTGCTGGAATAGGAGAAAATGCAAGTTCATTAAGAGAAGATATTGTAATGTCTTTGTCAAATGTAATGAATGTAAAATTAAATAAAGATATTAATGATAATATTGCCAGGTTTAAAAAATATCAAAGTGGAGTAATAACCACTGAAGATTCTGCATTTGAAATATTAGTAATTCCCACAAATGAAGAATTTATGATTTTAAAAGATACGTATAATATACTTAAAACTAAGAATAAAGTTCAATTTCAGAAAAAATTAAAGATATGATTCATAGTACGGGGGTTATAATTTATGAGCAATATGTTTTTAGAAGAAAAATACATTTTAAATTATATAAAAGATGCCCTTAATTGTTGTAAAGGTTCTAAAACTATTATCAATGATGCTAGGTATCATCATAATTCTAATTATAGTGATTCTCCATTAATTGTTAAAAATGGAATTTTGTCCTTGAAGGAATTAAATAATAGAGGGATAAAAAATTATTCAAAAAAAATATTAGAGATTATGAATGATACTGATTCACATGTAAATGGTAATGATGGCATTTCTCTTTCTGTTGTAGGACTTAATGATTTATATCCAGAAGAAGAGGAATATAATCCATTTAATCCTAATATGGTTGATTTTTTGATATCAAGTAAAATATCTGCTTTTAGAACTACCTTGAATTATGGGAATGAATTTTTAGCATTCAAGCCTATAAATAATAAATATTTAAAGTCCATTGATATAAGATTATTAAAATTAGTTGAAGATCGTTTAAATAATCATTCTGATAATTCTATTATAAATATAATTGATAAATATAATTATTTAAAAGATATAGTAATAGCTATTAATGAGTGTAATTTATGTATTCCAATTAGGGAAATGTCAGATGATGAAGGACAAAAAATTGATATTAATAAATTAGATAATTATCCAAAAATATTAATAAAATAATTAATAATAATAATAATATTTATTAGTCTATATTTTAAAAAAGTTTTCAATTATTATTGCACAAATGACCATTTGTGCAGTTTTTTATTTTTTGTGATAGAAATTATTTTTATTTACTATATCTTTTATTAGTAAAATTTTATATTCTTTTAATATATTATTATCCTCATTTTTTATATTTGAATATAATAGTGTAGGAGTGATGATATGGCAAAAATTGTTATTGATGCTGGACATGGAGGTATCGGTTAAATCCAAAAATAGAAGAAATGACTATTTTGGTAAGTAAATACAAG
>CANQPA010000026.1 GCA_947625635.1 uncultured Bacilli bacterium | reverse complement strand
CGCGATTATTGCTAGTATTACGATTACTGCAAGTAATTCTATTAATGTAAATCCTTTCTTCATTATACTACCTCTACCTTTCCTTTTTATTATACCATTGCCACTATCCCTAGTCAATATATCAAATAAAAAGCTTGTAAAAAAATTCCAAACTTTTTATCAAATTTACTAAATGTTAACTATTTTAAAATAGTACTATTAATTCCCTTTAAAAAGTTTTTACTTTTTAAATATAACCCTGTATATTTATCATAATACTCATCTATAAAACTGTTTATTTCTAATACGACATTTTTATTTATATCTAATTTAGATATTTTGTTAATATCAACTAATGTATACATTCTGATAAGTTTTATAGCCTTATCACTTATAATAGGTTCATTGTTGGAGCAATTTGAACATACGTATCCTCCTTTATCAATCGATAAAGTAGTAATTTTTTTAGAACCACAAATACTACATCCGTCTAAATTAAGCATTACTCCTAAATATTTTAGGAATTTAAGTTCAATTATATTTGTTATAATTAAGGAACTAAAACCTTCATTTATTTTTTTTACAGCGCTTATCAATAAATCGTATAGTTCACGATTATTATTTTGCTTATATACTTGCCTTGTTAAATCTAAAAGAAAACTAGCATAACTGATTTTTTCTATATCTTTTTTTATATTACTAAAATTATCTATAATACTAACTTCACTAAGTATAGAAAGTTTATCTTTTTTATAATATATAGTAAACACTCCATATGTAAGTTTACCAGTAACACTTCTTAAATTACTTTTCATTGATTTGCAGCCTTTGGCTATAACTCCAATTATTCCATACTGTGGGGTAAATAAATCAACTATTTTACTCGTATCTCCATAATTTTTTTCGTTTAGTATTATGCCTTCTACATCAATTACCATATTTAATCAATTTCCTCAAATCTATATTTTTGTTTTATATCTGGATATTTATCTTTATCAACTAATGAATTAAACATATCATAATCTCTTACCCATATTTTATTATCATGCTTGTAGACAACTTTTTTATTTAAATTTTCAGAATCGATCGCTATACATAATACTTCACACACACCACCTTTAAAATGTCTATATTTTTTACCTTTTTGAATCTTTCTTTCCATCTTTTTTCACTTCTTCTTTATATCTTAAATAATATTCTACTTTACCAGTATTTTTAAATAAATCCCATAATAAATCTTTCATTTATATCACCTATTTAATATTGTGCCAAAAACGAAATTTTATTCATTAATTTTCAAAATCAGTAAACCCAAATTCCGATAAAAATTTTTCTTTTTGCCTCCATTTTTTTACAGTTTTTACAAACAATTCTAAATACACATTTCTACCTAATAATGACTCTAAATCTTTCCGAGATTCTATTCCTATTTTTTTTATCATTTCACCCTGTTTACCAATAATAATTTTTTTTAAAGAATCCCTATCCACAATTATTGATATCCTAATATTATAGCTAGTTTTACCTATTTCTACACTTTCTGTTATGCAAGTAATAGAGTGTGGTACTTCTTCTTCAGTATAATTGAACACTTTTTCTCTAACAATTTCGGCCATTAAGAAATCAATAGACTTATTAGTTATACTATCTTCGCTGTAATACTTAATATTATCTGGTAAATATTTTTTTAAAGTATCAAGTAAATCATCTATATTACTTTTTGTAATTGACGATACTGGGATAATTTCTGCAAAATCATATAAATCCTTATACTCATTTATTCGATTAAATATTTCAGCATGAGAAATTTTATCTATTTTGTTTATAACAAGTATTACTGGTTTATTAACCTTTTTCAGTTTATCCAATATATAAATATCACCTTTACCAATTCCTTCAAATGCATCTACTAAAAATAATATTATATCTGTATCATCAATACTATAATAAGCCTGTTTATTTAATGTTTTTCCTAATTTGTTGATAGGTTTATGTATACCTGGGGTATCAACAAATACAATCTGAATCTTGTCACCATTATATATTCCTTGAATAATATTCCTAGTAGTTTGGGGTTTATTTGATGTAATCGCAACTTTCTTACCAATTATACTGTTCAATAAAGTACTTTTCCCTACATTTGGCCTACCTATTATACCTACAAAACCACTTTTCATAAATCACCTTCTTTTATATATTTACTTGCAATAATTGTATAATTTTTGGTAAAAATATTATTATGTTTAATAGTAAAGCTACCATAAAAATTATAAACGTTGCAGCGCTGCCACAATCCTTAGCAATTTTAATATTTGGATTATATTCTTTTGTCACAGAATCACAAACTGATTCTATAGCTGTGTTTAAAAGTTCAACTGAAAGTATTATTCCCAATATACAAATAATTAATATCCATTCTAGTCCATTAATTCGATAAACAAATCCCATAGCAATTTCAATTATAACCCCAAACAAATATATTATTATACTTTTACCTTCCCTAGCATAACAATAAAAACCGTTCATAGAATTTTTTACTGTTTGAAACAAAGATGAGGGATTTATATTTCTTTTTTTTAAATCTTTTTCGCAACTATCTTTCAATTCCATACTCATTCAGTATCCTTTCTTGAAGATCAAACATAATTAGTTCATCTTCTTTTTTAATATGATCATAACCAAGTAAATGAAGAATTCCGTGAACCGTCAAAAATAATATTTCTCTTTTAAAGCTATGATTATAACTTATAGCTTGCTCATAAGCCCTTTGAAAACATATATATATATCTCCAAGTATTCTCACATCAGTTTTAATAAAAGTTTTGTCATCCTCTAAAGCAAAACTAATGACATCTGTAACACTATCTTTATTTCTATAATTTTTATTAATTTGTCTTATTTTATCGTCATCAACTATTATTATATTAAATATACAATTACTTATATTTAAATAGTTTAAAGTAAATTCAGATATTTTTTTTATGTCATCCAATTCCTTAATTTGTTTATCAGTTTCATTAAATATTTCAAACTCATTCATATTATTCACCTAACAATATAATTATATTATAAATGTAATTTTTTTTCAACAAAAAAAACTGCTAAATAAATTAGCAGATAAGTAATATTTATTCGATCATATTTTTATTTTCGGCATCAGAATTCTCACCATATTTATCTATTTCTTGATAATTAGTTATATTTTCTATAACACTAAAAAAAATATTTAATGTAATTGAATTTTTATTTTTAGTTTTATTTAATATTTTATAATTTTTTATATACTCATTACTTTGTAGTTTTTCTTCAATTTTTGTTTTCGCTGCATTAACTGCCTTTTTAATTAATTCTTCTTCAGTATTATTTTCATCAATTACCTTAGTCTCCTTTTGAGTTTGATACGAAAAATAAATTGGTAAGATATTATTTTTTAATAAAATATTATCTCTAATATTTTTTGTTTTATATTTATTAAAATTAAATAATTCTATCTGTTTAGTTAAAAAATTGATTACAAATACCTTTTTTTCATTACCTGTTTCATAACTTTCATAATATCTATTTGGATATGTTATTTTGACATTATACCATGTCTCACCATAAACAGTACCTGAGGAACTTACAGTATCTTTAACACTTTCATTTAATGAAATATAACCACTAACTATAATATCTCCTTTTTTTACATAAGATCCTAAATTTTTTATAATTTGACCACTCGAGATATTCAAATCTGTAATAACTGCATCCTTTTTTGCAATTATATGTCTTAGTGGTGTATCTTCTACATTATCAGTAGTTAATCTAGGTTCATATCTAACTATATATTTTGTTCCTATATTTTCTATTTCAATCCATTCTAATTCATTTCTATATTTATTTAATATTTCAGTTTTTATTTTTTGAAGACTATTATAATCTTTTTTAAAATTATATTTTTTCACTCCGAAATTACTCAATTCAGTTCTTATCTTAGTTTCCATTGCAGAATCATTCGTTATCACATCTATAGAAAAAATCATGTTAGTTAACACATATAAACAAATTAATGCAAAAAAAATTGAAATTATTATAAATTTATTATTTATTAGACTTCTTTGCATTTTTGCAAAACCATTATAATTGCAAACTTCTATATCATATACTGTTTTTAAAGATAAAAGCTTATCATAATCTTTTTTATATATTGTAATATTAATTTTATCATCAGAAAACTTATCTATATTTAAAATTTCAATATTATTGTTTTTTAGTCTTTTGATAAATCTATAAATATTGCTACCTGCTACATTTAAATTAATTTTACTTTTTAACATAAACAATATATAATTTTTCAACGTATCACCTAAATTCTATATTAGTATAACAACCAGTTATTAATATTTCATCTGTCATAAGTTTTGAAATTACCAAATCACTACCCTTTATTATTACATCATTATTTTTTAATTTAACTACTATTTTAGTGTTATCAAAATGACCAATATCTACATAATTAAGGATATTTACTTTATTTTTTAATATAGTTATCTTTACATCATCTTCTTTAATATATGATCTAATACCACTTATAATATTCAAATTATCACCTACATAATTTTATTATGTTATTTAAAAAAAAAGTACAAAACTTATAAATATATAATATTAAAAAAATCATATATTTAATATGATAAATCTAACCAATAATATGTATTGTAATCACAAAGCATGATTTGTGATAATTTACAACAAATTATAGTTAACTAATTAAAATAGAATTTTAACACTTCTAACCTTTAGCTCTCGGATGAGCATTTAAATAAACATTCCTAATTTTTTCATTCGTCAAATGAGTATATATTTGTGTAGTTGATAAATTTTCATGTCCAAGTAGTTCTTGAACACTTCTAAGATCTGCCCCCTCATTCAACATATGAGTTGCAAATGTATGCCTTAAAACATGTGGAGATATTTTAAATTTAATTCCAGCTAGTTTTGATGCATCATCAACTATGGTTCTAATTTCTCTATCATTAATTTTTTTTCCAGTCTTACTAAATAATAGATATTCACTATTATTTTTATTTAATTTATAATAACAGGTTTTGATGTATTTATTTAATAAGCTACAACAAATATCACCGAAATATACAATTCTTTCTTTATTGCCCTTTCCTGTTACAACTATACTTTTTTCCGTAAACGATATATCACTTAGTTTTATATTTACCAATTCACTAACTCGTATTCCAGTAGAATATAACATTTCTAAAATCAACGAATTTCTAAGACCAATACAATCATTTCTATTAAAACAATTTAAAAGTTTGTCTGTTTCTTCATAATTTAAATATTTAGGTAAATTTTTATCTAATTTTGGACTAGTTATTAAGGAGCAAGGATTATTATTAATTATATTATTTGATTTTAAATATTTAAAAAAACTTTTTAGTGAACTTACGTGCCTAGCTATAGTTTTTGTACTATATTTTTTCTCATATAAATAACTTATATATAATCTAATATCTTGATACTCTATCTCCTCATACTTTTTCAAATTATTTTCATTAATATATTCTAAAAATTCATCTAAATCTTTCAAATAATTAGTTATTGTCAAATTAGAATAATTTTTTTCATATCTCAATTCATCTACAAATTTTAAAATTTCATCCCTCATAATAATCACCATATCACTAAATTTATTTTTTATATCAATTATATTATAATATCTGTACATTTGTTTGTAAATAGTTTTTTTAAAAAAAAGATTACAAATGTAATCTTAACAATTAATTCCCTTTACTTGTAACTCTTCTTTTTCCTTTTTATCTTCATCATACCAATGTTTATTAGGATCACGTCCAATATTTCTTTTCTCAATTAGCATCCATACTTGACTAGATATAAATAAACTTGAAAATGTACCAACTAACAAACCAATAAGCAAAGCAACATTAAAGTTAAATATCTCATATGATCCTATAAATATTAAACATATAACGGGTAAAATTGTTGTTAATGTCGTAATTATACATCTTAATACAGTCTGCCTCAAACTAACATTTACAACATCTTTTAGCTCATCAACTTTTTTTATTTTGTTTTTATATAATTTATTTTTATTTTCCCTTACTCTATCAAAGATTACTATCGTATTATTGATTGAATAACCTATTATAGATAATATAGCAGCAATAAACATACTATTTACTTCCAATCTAAGTAAACTAAATATGATCAATACCATTAGACTATCATGAATCAATGCAATTATAGCACTTATACCATAGCTAAACTTAAACCTTATGGTTATATATATAATCATACCAATGCATGCGTATATTAATGCTTTTATTGCATTTTTTGTTATATCCTTTTTAACCTGATTTGAAATAGCACCAACACTAGTAGTTGCCTCATACTTTTCATTGAAATAATCTTCTACCTTTTTAGTTTCAGTATTATCAAGCACATTATCTATAGTAGCATAAACTCTTGAATTATCAATAGCTTCTATTTTTTCTACTTTATATTCTAAATCTTCTAAATCCTTTTCTATTGATTTATAATCTAATTCATTTTTAGAATTAATTTCTATAGTAGATCCACCCTTAAAATCGATACCTAAATTTAAACCTTCGCTATATGTATACATTAATCCAATTATTATTATTAAACTAACGACAGTAAATATAAAATTTCTAGGTTTAACATAATCAAAATTATTATTTTTTTTCTTATCTTTATAACCAATAAATAATTTAATGTGATTTTCAAATTTTTCACTGTTAACAAATTGTTTCAACATATATCTGTTTAAATAAACCATTGCTATGAATGTAACAATAATACTTATAATAAGCATAGTAGCAAAACCCTTAACACTACTTTCACCAAATATAAATAATATTATAGCTGCTATTAATGTTGTAACATTTGCGTCCAATATAGACATAAATGACTCTTTACTACCAGCATGATATGCAGTCTTCAAACTTACTTTTCTTCTCAATTCTTCCTTAATTCTGGCAAAACTAATAACTGCTGAATCAACAGCCATTCCTATTCCTATTACAAGAGCTGCTATTCCTTGTAAGGATAACCTTCCTCCAACCAAATTAAATATTAGAAGAGTAAGGAATGTATAGGCTAATATACTAACACTTGCAATTACTCCACTCATTTTATATAGAATAATTAAAAGAACTACTATTAAACCGATACCAAGTACTCCAGCCGTAAATGTTTTTTGAAGTGAATTTTCACCAAATGATGCTGAAACTGTTTTTGAAGATATTTCGGTTAATTTTGTTGGCATACTACCACTATTTATCAAATCCACTAACCCTTGAGCTTCTTCCTTTGAAAATTTACCTTGAATTATTACATCAGATGAAAATCCTTGAGAAACACCAGCAACTGATAAACAATTAGAATTTTCTAAATCACCACAGGAATGAAATACTCTATTGTCATTATCCTCATTCTGTTCTCCAGTATAATATCCATAATTAGAATATCCAACTGAACTTAACGTATTCACAAGAGTCATATTATCTTCATAATCTAGCCATATTACAATCTGATTATTATCCATTTCGCTAACCTTTTTGGTTTGTTTATAAAACTCTTTCGTATCTTTTATAGCCAAAGAAATATAATATCCTTTATCAGCACTATATCCTACACTTGCTTTACCAGCTTCTAATACAGTGCTATCCATTAGAAGTTCTCCATCGATAGTTCTAAATGTCAATGCAGCTGTTGTACTAATCATTTCTCTTGCATCATTTATATTATCTATTCCAGCCATTGTTACTCGAATATTATTTCCTTCTATCGATATTTCAGGTTCACTAACGCCTAATGAATTTATACGTTTATCTATTATTTTATAAGTATTGGTTATCATTTCATTTGTTACTTTAGATCCATCAATACTATCCACCTGATATAATACTTCAAATCCTCCTTGTAAATCTAATCCATATTTTAAATTTTGAAGATCAAAATAAATACCTAATATTGATACAATTAATATGCAAACAAGCGCAAATATTGCAACAGAAATACTTGTTTTTTTGTTATTCTTCTTTTTTGTCACTATTATCATCCCATTTCATTTTTTCTAAATTTGGCTTTATAATTCTTTTTCTAATTTTTGATTTTACAAAGCTATCAATTTCCTGTTCATCTAGATTTAAAATATCATCAACCATTTGGTATAAAAGTAAATTATTAGCTTTAGACCATTTTTTATCTTTTAGATAATTCCATATATCTTCTGCTTTAATATAATCTAATTCATTTCTTTTTAATTCAATTACCTTCGCATTTAAAGCAGGTTTAAGTCTTTCATATAATTCTTTAACATTACTAAACTCTATATCCATAAGACCTCCAAAAAATATTAGATACATATACATTATATATTAAATAAAATAATTTTTAAAGGAAATTTAATAAATTTGTAAAAAAAATAATAAATTTCATGAAATTTAAACTTATTTATATATTTTCGTATTTTTAAAAAATATTATGAATAAACTTGTACTATGAAAAATAAATTTATTAAATCTACTATTATACTTATAATTGGAGGATTTATAACCAAAATACTTGGAATGATTATAAAAATATTTTTAACAAGACTAATCGGTTCTCAAGGCATTGGTCTATATTCTATGATTATGCCAACATTTATGTTACTTAATAGCATAGCACAAATGGGGCTGCCTACAGCATTAAATGTTTTAATAGCAAATGAAAAATACAACACAAAAAATTTGGTCTCTACTGCAATTATTATATCACTTTCTATAGACATAATAATCATGATATTCTTAGGAGTATCTTCTGCATTTTTAAGTCAAAAATTACTTCATAATTCTAAACTTTCATTTTGTATACTTTCTATTGGATTTGTACTTCCCTTTATTACGATATCAAACTGCCTCAGAAGTTATTTTTTTGCTAAAGCACGAATGTATCCACATGTAATTACAAATATTATAGAAGATTTTGTTAAACTTATATTTATAATAGTGGGAATACCTTTTGTTATTACCAAGGGAATTGAATGCGCGGTTGCCTTCGTAATTATATCTAATATATTTTGTGAACTATCAAGTATCATTATATTTTTGTTCTTAATTCCTAATTTTAAATGTAACAAAAAGGATTTGATACCAAATAAAAAAAACATAAAAGCTTTACTCAAAATTGCGATTCCTACAACAGGTAGTAGACTAATAGGTTCAATAGGATATTTCTTAGAACCGATTATAATCACATATGTATTAACAACTGTTGGTTATTCAAATAATTTTATAGTAAACGAATATGGAATTATTAATGGATACGTTATGCAATTAGTACTTTTACCATCCTTTTTTACAGCTGCCATCTCGCAAGCTCTTATTCCAATAGTATCTAAAAATTATACTAACAAAAAATATTCACATATTAAGAAAAAAGTGAAGCAAGCAATATTCTTTTCACTTTTAATTGGAATACCTGCAACTATCATATTTGAAATGTTTCCAAATATACTTTTAAAATTTTTATTTAAAACTAATAAAGGGATAATGTATATTAAAGTAATCGCTCCTATATGTTTACTACATTATATTCAATCTCCAATATCAAGTACTTTACAAGCCATGAATAAAGCGCGTATATCAATGATTGGAACACTAATTGGAATGATTATAAGAACAATTAGTCTATTTATATTCTCTTATCTTAAAATAGGACTTTGGAGTCTTTTAATGGCGACTAGTATTAATATTATTTTTGTTACATTTTTTGATTTACATTTTGTAAAAAAGTATTTAAAAAAGTGAATTAATCACTTTTTTCTTTTATTCTTTCCAACTAATTTAAAAATTATAAATCCAATTATTAAGGCGATTGCAATTACTAAAACGATATTTAATAATAAATTACTATTTGTACTTTTATAAATATCTTTATTAATTTCTAAACAATTACTTATATCTTTATTGTTTTCAATTCTATAAACTAAATTGCAATAATCTTGATTATTTAAATAACTTTTAATAGCATTATCTAATTTTTTATTATCATAACCAATAAAATAGTCAGTTCCGATTATTATAAGAGGATAATTATCAGATTTAAATTTTAATATTTCTTTTGCTTTTTCATAAACCTCTTCTTTTTCATTTACATTTATTTCATTTAATATAATTCTATTATTTTCATCATGCTTTGATTCTATATAGCTTTTTACATCTTCACATTTATCACATTCATCTAATGTAAACAAATAAACGTTCAATTCTCTTTCGCCACTTGTTGTTGCAACAGCAGCTTGGCAAGTCATAGGAAACAAAACAAAAAGAGATAAAATTATATAAGTTATTTTTTTCATAAAAACCTCCTAAAATTTAAACTTAATATAAGGTGTGAAAACCACACCTTATATTATTTAAACTAATTCAATATTAGCCTCTTTACTCTTTTCACCTGTGTAATCTATTTTTATTTTAGAATTACCATAAGACGTTGGAATCTTAAATGTCATATTAGAAGCATCTTGATATTCACTAGTGTTAATTTTAATTTTTATCTTTTTGTTTTCATCACTAACTGTACTCTTAGAGAACCAAATATTAGTGAAGTAGAAATTCTCAACTTCTTGACTAGCATCTAGTTGTAATAAATAAGTACCATCATTTCCCACCATAATACTAGATTGAGAAATTTTTAAAGTTGTATTAGGTGTAATATTTTTCATTTTGATAAAAGTTACTTCATCATTTGAATCGTCAAAATCATTACCAATTATAGTAATACCGTCTCTTTCAGAATCTGTATTTCCTTTAACTTGATTATCAAAATTAATACCAACTTTAGCATTTTTTAAATTGAAATTATTAAAATATAATATTGTTTCAACTGGTACATTTTCAGTATTGAAGTTTAACATATTTGTATACTTTCCTTCACCAGCTCTATAAACTACATGGTCTGATCTAAAGTTAGAACCAAGAACTTCAACAAGGTTTCCACTAGTTAATTCATCACTTCCCGTAACGTTTATCTTTTCAAATGTAATATTATTTGCAGAAACTTTAATTTGTCCTGTTATTCCACCGTTTATTTCTTTAGAGTTAGAAGCAACTCCTGTAAATACTATATTATCATTATTAATATCAAGAATACTTGTAAGAGCAATATCATTTTCAAGAACAATTATAGTAGGATCTTTAGTTGTTCCATTTGCTTCACGAATTGCATCTTGTAAACCATTTTCTGTATTTACTTTTTTGACACCAGATGTATATACTGCTGTATAATCAGCATAATATGTTACCTCTTCCGTTGGTTTAGTTATTTCGCCTGTTTTATGGAATGAATGTTCTGGATTAGTACACTTCCAACCAGATAATTTATGTTCTATAACTTTACCACTTACATGAGTAAATCCTTCAATATTAGAATCTGGCTCTGGAGCATAATTTCCATAATCTTTTTCTTTATCAAAATATAATATATATTTAGCAGGGAAAGATGTAACAGATCTATCAGATACAAAGGTCATTTTAATCCATCTATCAGCAACTTTGCTATCTAAATAATAGTTCGTATATTGTAAATTATAATCAGTATCTTCAACTTTTGTCTCACCAATTTCATTTTTTGTAAGAGGAACTTCTTTCACATATTCATTAATTTTCTCCTTCTTAGTAGGTTTCAAACTACTCTCACCAGCGGTTACGTTTATAGTTGAACCATTTTTAGCTTTAACTAAAGGATAATCATACTTTTCACCATTATAAGTTAAATTTGTACCGATTAAAGACCCACCATCAACATCAATAGCTGCTCCGTCATTAGTAGTAAAATGAACTTTATCAATGGTTAAAGTAGCAGCATTTTGAACTTTAATTGCACTAGTTGCTCCTTCTAATTTCAAATCTTTAATTACTACCTCACCAGCAGTTACATTAAAGATTGAATCTAACCCGTTTCCTGTTAAAGTAATATCCTCAGTATTTCCTTTTACTTCTATTGACTTAGATAAGTTCTTTTGTGTTTTAACATCAAAGTTTTGAGTAACAATTATAGTATTTATATTACTATTAGAAGCTATCACGTTAAGTACATCATCCAATTCTTCATTACTTTTAGCTTCACGATATTTAGCTGTAAAGTTTATATTATATGAACCAGTATTAATAAATTCCACTAAAGCATCAGATTTTTTAGTAATTGATATTTGAATATTTTTATCAATTAATTCATCTAAATCAGTCTTGCCATTTAATAAAGTTGTTAAATTAGATTGAATGTCACTTTCATCTTGTTTAGAAAATTCTACTGGACTACCTTCTAATAAAGTAAGGGTTACTTTTTCAATTTCACTTGTACTTAATATTTCTTTTATGATTGGTTCTAAAATACCACTTAAAACATTAGTTTCAAGATCATTTTTCTTTAATTCATAATTAATTGCATTATCTTCGCTAAGAGTAACACTGTAATCATCACTATTAATTGAATCTATCTTATCTTGAACATAATCTTTATCTTTAATTTCCCAATTAGGTTTGATAGTTGCATCCTCAGTTAATACTGTCTCACCAACCGTAAATTCTTCACCATTTTTAGTCCATTTTATAAATTCATGATATTTATCATATTCTGGTGTTGTAATATCTTCAGCTTTTACGGATTCTCCAGAATATAATTTTACTTCTTTTTTATCCCCTTTAGGTAATTCAAATGTAGCTTTAATATATTTGATTAAATCTATACCTGAATAATCTATTGTGTATTCAGCTGGCATATATTCATCATCATTACCATCTAAATCAATAGTAAACTTAAATTGACAACTTTCAGATTCTTCCTGACATTTCTTTACTTTGTCAGGATTAATTGAAAATAAAACACTTAAACCATAGTCATCACTAATTGTAGATGTTGCATTGTCTTTACCTTGATTTATTGGTCTTGTTACAGTTGTTTTTCCTTTTATAACACCAGTAGGGTTAACATTATATGGCAAATAGAAATTAGTCTCTTCTTCTTCATTAAAAACATTTTTTTCAATTTCTTGTTCATGTACCTTACCTGAAATTTTAAAAGTATTACCTTCTCTTTCTACAGTTAAAGGTACCTCCTCAAATTTATAACCATAATTATTAATGAAGTAATCCTTATCAGATCCTTCTGGAATAGTTGCTTCAACATCAGTATCTTCAATTGTAGTTTCTTTTTGTAAAGTTAATCCTGAGTAGTCTACTGTAATCTTATTTGGTGCATAATCATTAGCTTCCCCATCTAAATCTACTATAATTTCAAATGAATCATTTAATTCTCTTAATGATTCGAACAAAAGAATTTCATTATCATTATCAAAAATAGTCGTTCCAGTATATGTCTTTATACCATTTTCACAAGTTCTACAAGGAACTGTAATTGTTGTTTGCTCTTTAGGATTTTCCTCTAAACTTATAACTAAAGGTAAATAATATCCAGTTAATTCTTCTGAAGTAAAACCAGCTCCAGTTAAATTATTTATTTTAGGTAAAACACCAGTAACTGTTACTTTATCTTTAACTTGTTTAACATTAACTTTTTTAATTGATTCTTTAAACCAATTTTCAACTTTAAGATTATCTTTTATAACTGTATCTAATTCTTTTCCATCATTGAAGTTATTTGAAATTGTTAGTTTTGTAGATTTTTCTAAAGCCAATTCTTTCCAATTAATCTCATATTCTCTTGGTAGATATTCGTCTGACTCATCACCATCTAAATCCACTACGACACTGATGACCTTATCTTCATTTGATGTTTCTGTTGATAAAGCAATTAAAACAGTTGCTCCGGTTTTATCTATCTCGTCTTTAATTAATTTTTCAGTGCCCTTACCTTTTTTCATTTTAATTGTAGTTTTTCCTGGAATAAAATCTGAAGAATTAATATTTACCAGTACATAATATCCAGTATTATCTTCTTCACTGAATTTAGCTAAATCATTATTTATTTCTTGAGAAGCTAAGTAACCTGTTAATTTTAAACCATTATCAGTTGGGTTATAAATTACAGTATCTGGTTTTGCATAATTCCAGCTTTTAAAGACCTCTAAATCAGTTTGTGGTATTACACCTGAAAATTCTGCATTTGAAAGTGAAGGTACTCTAAGCTCAGATAAATCTATTGTATAAACAATTGGAGTATAAGTATCTCCTTCTCCGTCATAATCAAGTGTTACTTCTATTACTTGATATTCTGAAGCAGGTTTATAAGCATATAATACCACTATACCACTTTCACTATCAAATGAACCTCTTTTAAATACTGTTCCAGTATCTTTTGCTTCACCATCTTTAGTAAGAGCTTTAATTGTAATTACACTACTATCATTAACTAAATTTTTATCATTAAACTCAGCATAAAATGAGAAATAGTAACCTGTTAAATCTTCACCACTAAATACATCAGAGTTTAAACTTTCAAATTTCTTTAAAAGTCCTATTAATTTATACTTATTAGTTTCTGTTTGCGAAAGAGTTAATCCTTCTGTATTTTGTACGTTACCTCCTGCAAATCCATAAGTAGTTTCGATTAATTGTTTGTAAGTCTCAGCATGTTCTCCAGAAAAATCTTTTCCAATACTTGCTTCTGTTGGTATTTTAACAAAATCATAATCAATATATTTTATATCTATTTTATTATTTTCGTCTAATTTTAATGCTGTTGATCCTAATGAATTGATATCTACTTCCCATCCTGTTGGATCTGCATTTTCATCGTATTTTTTTGTTATTCTTTGAATAGACATTTTTTGATATGATGGTGTTGTATCTATAAGACCATCCGCATCTGTTAATTTTATAGTTCTAGATGCAAGCATTAAATCTTGTGTTGTTAATTTATGATTTGACGTAAACACATAATTACCTATAATATATGCTGAATATGCACCCGGTGCTCTGTTATCTATTTCTTTTCCTAATTCCGTTAGTGTTAACTCTCTTGCAAGTACTGGTACGGATACCATAAAGAATGCTAATATTGCAAAAGCAAACACTTTTATATTCTTTTTCATTTTTTTACTCCCTCCATACTATTTATATACCAGTGTTATGTTACTTGTAACTTTGCTATTATCGGTTAATATTATAGTTGCTGTTACCAGTCTACTGCCATCATATAATATATCTTCTGCTGCAATTAAATTCCCTTTTAATACAGTTCTTGAAGTTCCACTTTTTATTGCATTAAATGATATAGCTTTTAAATTATCCAAGTTTACACCATTTTTTGTTACTGAAAACGAATATTGCATTACTGAACCTGTTACATCCTGTTTTATTTCAGTAAATGTTATTACGTAATCAGATTTTACAGTTACTTTATATGTTGCAGTCTTTCCATTTGATGTTTCAACCGTTATTGTTACTTCTCCATCATTAACACCTGTTACATTTCCATTCTGATCTACTGTGGCTATGCCATCATTACCGCTTCTCCAAATAACAGTTTTATCTGTTGCATTACTTGGAGTTATATTTGCTGTTAGTAGTATGGTATTCCCAACATTTACACTAGTAGGTCCACTTATACTAACACTCTCAACTGGGTAAGTTTTTGGCGGTTCTGGGGTACTTGGATTACTTGGGTTATTTGGCTTTTGGTCACCAGAAGGTGTATTTTGTGACGGATTAGATGTTTTAGCTTTAACTGTTACTTTATGTGTAGCAGTTTTATTTCCATCATTTGTAGTAACTGTAATAGTTACTTCTCCAGCTTTAATTCCTTTTACGTTACCATCTTTGTCTATTACAGCAATATTAGTATTGCTACTTTTCCAACTAACCTCTTTATCAGTTGCTTCATTTGGACTTATCTTAGCAGTTAATTTTATTGTGCTTCCAACGTTAACTTCACTAGCACCCGTTATTTCAACTTTCTCTACAGCAATTTTATTTTTTGTAATCTTTATCTTACAACTTGTCTCATAAGAGCCATCCCTGCTCTTTACTGTAACGGTTACTTCTCCTTCTTTAAGTGCCTTAATTTTACCATTTTTATCTACAGACAGTATAGTTTCGTCACTTGATAACCAAATTAAATCACTCAAAGATAATCCCTTTGGTAAAGCTTTTATTTCTATATTTTTAGTTTCGCCAACTTCTAAGACAAAACTAGAATTTTTCAAAACAATATCATCAGCTTTTTTAAACTTGGCGACTATTTTCATATCTTTAGTAACTTTGGTATTAAAATCATAAATAACATTATTGTAATACCAATCATCAAAAATATAACCATCTTTTTTTGGATCACTAGGTCTTTTTACCTTCTCATTTTCCTTTATTTTTACAGTATTTATTTCACTTTTATCAATATTATCAATAAAAGTTACTTTGTATTCTTTTTTTGAACAACTACTTAGTAGCAAAAAAGCCACTAATAGTACAATTATTCCAACTATTGTTGAAACCAAAATAATCTTGTTTTTATTAGACTTCTTTTTTTCCATTTTACTCCTTCTTTCTACTACTCTCATAATATCTTTATGTATTTATTATATCCTAAATACATATAAAATGTCAATAAATTTTGGTTATATTATTTTACTATTCAATTGAAAAAAGAAATGTCTATAAAGTATATGTAACAGAAATTAAGTCTTTCAACGATTTCTGTTTAGTCAA
>CANQPA010000025.1 GCA_947625635.1 uncultured Bacilli bacterium | reverse complement strand
CAAACTAAATATTGAAAAAATAGAAAAGTTAAGTAACTTGTATCATTCAACAAATATAAAATTACTTTATAAATATATGAGGAGGAACATAGATGAATAACGTAATTGAACAAATGATAGAAAAATATGAAATAAAAAATACAAACGATGAAATAAATGCTTTAAAAGAAATAATACAAGAAATAGTATTATTAGGTTTATCAAGAAGTAATTTCTTTGAAGAAGCTAGTTTCTATGGTGGTACAGCACTTAGAATATTTTATAAATTAGATAGATTTTCAGAAGATTTAGATTTTGCTTTAATTCATCCAAATAAAACTTTTGATTTAAGTAAATATTTTACTTATATTGAAAAAGAATTAAAAGCATATGGATTAAACTTAGAAATAAAATCTAAGAAAAAGACTTATAATTCTAATATATCATCAGCTTTTTTGAAAGGAAATACTTTAGAGCATATTCTAAAATTCTTTCCAAGTGATGAGCATCATAAATATGATTATTTATTAAAGGATATTAAAATAAAATTTGAAGTAGACATTAATCCGCCAAGTGGCGCAACATATGAAGAAAAATATAAATTATTACCAAGTCCACACCAAATAAAATTATATGATAAAGAATCATTATTCGCGGGTAAGATACATGCTATACTTTGTAGAGGATGGAGACAAAGAACAAAAGGTAGAGATTTATATGATTATATTTTCTTTTTAGCTAATAATACTAATGTTAATCTAGAACTTGTAAAGAATAAATTAATTGAATCAAATTATATTAATTCTAATGATAAGTTTGATATTAATACATTAAAAGAATTATTAATAGAAAAATTTAAAAAGATTGATTATAAAGAAGCAAAAGAAGATGTTAAAGCTTTTATAAATAATGTAGATAGTTTAGAAATGTGGAATAGTGATTTCTTTATTAGTATTACCGAAAACTTAAAATAAATGTAGAAAATGTAAGATTTTATTCTACATTTTTATTTTTTTCATTGAAATATTTTGCCACTAGTGGCAATTTGTTTCAATATCTTTCTAACTTTTTTAATTTTTTTCAATATAAAAACATTGAAAAATTGTTTATTTATTTTATAAATAATTTATTATTCATATAACTAACTAAGTTTTCTATGGAGTTTTTCTTTAGTTCATAAGAAGGATGAACATATAGTTTTAAAGTTATTTCTATACTAGAATGACCAAGTATTTCACTTAAAGTTTTTATATCCATTTGAGACTCTATTGCTCTAGTAGCAAAAGTATGTCTAAGTATATGAAAGTTGTTGTATTTTATACCACAACTTTTTAATACTCTTTTATAAAAAGATTCTAAAAGTCTAGAATCATATATTTTTTCACTATTTGAAAGTAAATAATAAGAATCACAACTTTTAAATTCTTTTAGTAAATCAATTAAAAAATCAGCAATAGGTACTATTCTTCTAGAAGTAATACTTTTAGGAGAACTTTCTATTAATATAGTTTTATTATTTGTATTATTAGTAGTATTTTTAATTCTTTGTATTGTTCTTTTTACTTCTAAAGTTTTATTATCAAAATCAATATCTTCCCATTTTAAACCGCATACTTCTCCAATTCGTAAACCAGTATATAAACATATAAGAACACATAATTTTCTTATATTTATATTATTTTTTAAATATTCTTCTAATACAATTTGATCCTTTTTAGATAATATTTCTATTTTCTTTATATTCTTTTTTATTTTTATATTATCTAACTCAATATTTTTACAATATCTATATTTAATTCCATATCTTATAGAAGATTTTATAATATATAAAATAGTTTTTTGAACAGAAAAAGATACATTATCTTTTTCCAAACTGTCTATATATTTTATAATAATATTATTAGTTAATTTTTTGATATTGGTTTTACCAATATCATTTTTTAAATAATTATTAATAATATTTTCATATTTTTGATAAGATTGTATTTTAATATTTTCCTTTGTAGATAACCATAAATTAAGTAAATCTATAAAATTAAATTGTTTGTTTTTTAATAAAATCATAAAATTACCTCCATTTTTTTATTTAGTTTATCAAAATTAAATTTTAATTTTTAGTATATAATTAAATAGGAAAGTACAAAATTAGACTTTATTTTTGTCTGATTTATTTACTTTGGTGTGGTTTTATGATATAATTTGTTGTAGTTTGTATCAAAGAACTTTGTATGTTCTACGATATTTTAAAGAGAAAAATGTAATTAAGTGGAGGATGTAATGAATAATGAAGTAGCAATAACAACTAATGATAATTTAGTTGATGAAAAAAAATTAAGTATAAAAATGATTTTATATTTAGGGTTTAAACGATTTTTTGATTTAATTGTTTCTTTAATACTATTTGTAATTTGTATTCCTATATTTATAATTGTAGGATTACTTATAAAAATAGATTCTAAAGGATCTGTATTTTATAAACATAAAAGAATTGGTAAAAATGGTAAAACTATATACTTATATAAATTTAGAAGTATGTATAAAGATGCTGATGAAAAACTTAAAGAAATGTTAAAAGATCCTAAGATTAAAGAAGAATGGGAAGATAATTATAAAATTGACCATGACCCAAGAGTAACTCGTGTTGGAAAGATTTTAAGAAGGACATCAATTGATGAACTTCCACAACTTTTTAATATTTTAAATGGAGATATGTCTTTAATTGGCCCTAGACCTTTAATTGAAGGAGAAATTGAAAAATACGGAAAGAACAAAGCGAAGTTTTTAAGTGTAACACCAGGAGTTACAGGTTGGTGGGCTTGTAATGGAAGAAGTTGTAGAACATATGAAGATAGAATCAAATTAGAACTTTATTATGTAGACCATATGAGTTTATGGTTAGATATAAAAATTATATTTAAAACAGTAATTGCAGTTATTAAAGGACATGGAGCGAAGTAATATGAAAAATATAAAAATTATAATTGCTACTCATAAAAAGTATCAAATGCCAGAAGATGATATGTATTTACCGCTACATGTTGGTAGAGAAGGAAAGGGTAATTTAGGTTATCAAGGCGATAATACAGGAGATAATATTTCTTTAAAAAATCCATACTTTTGTGAATTAACCGGACTTTATTGGGCTTGGAAAAATCTTGATGCTGATTATATTGGACTTGTACATTATCGTAGATATTTCGCATCTAAAAATAAAAGTAAAAATAAATTTGATTCTATTTTAAAAATAAATGAACTTGAAAAATATTTAAATGATTATGACATAGTTTTACCTAAAAAAAGAAGATACTATATTGAAACTATTTATAATCATTATAAACATACTATGCATATTGAAACATTAGATGAAACAATAAAAATAATTAATGAAAAATATCCTGAATATAAAGATAGTCTTAATAAAGTTATGAACAGAAGAAGTATGCATGCTTTTAATATGTTTATTATGAAGAAAGAATATTTTGACGAATATTGTGAATGGTTATTTTCTATTTTGTTTGAGTTAGAAAACAGAATGAAAGATAAAGAATATGATTCTTTTCATTCGAGATTTTATGGTAGAGTTAGCGAAAGATTATTAGATGTTTGGTTAGATTATAAAAATTACAAATTTAAAGAAATACCTTTTATTTATATGGAAAATATTAATTGGTGGAAGAAGGGGTGTAGTTTCTTAAAGGCTAAATTTTTTGGAAAAAAATACGATTCAAGTTTTTAAGAAAATAGGTGTTGTAGAAAGTTGGTATTAATATGAAACATTATGATTATTTAGTTGTTGGTTCTGGACTTTTTGGTGCAACTGTTGCAAATATAATGTCCGAAAATAATAAAAAAGTATTGGTAATTGAAAAAAGAAATCATTTAGGTGGGAATATATATACAGAATTAAAAAATGGTATTCATGTTCATAAATATGGTGCTCATATTTTTCATACTTCAAATAAAGAAGTATGGAATTATATAAATAGATTTAGTGAGTTTAACAATTATATAAATTCGCCAGTAGCAAATTATAAAGGAGAACTTTATAACTTGCCTTTTAATATGAATACATTTACAAAGTTATGGAATATAACTACACCTAAAGAAGCACAAGATATTATAGAAAAACAAAGACAAATTTTAAATGGAAAAGAACCTGGAAATTTAGAGGAACAAGCTATTAGTTTAGTTGGTACTGATATTTATGAAAAACTAGTTAAAGGCTATACTGAAAAACAATGGGGAAAAGATTGTAAGGATTTACCTAGTTTTATTATAAATAGATTACCAGTTAGATATATTTTTGATAATAATTATTTTAATGACAGATATCAAGGTATTCCAATTGATGGTTATGCAAAAATTATTGAGAAAATGTTAGAAAATTGTGATATAGAGTTAAATGTTAATTATTTAGATAATAAAGAAAAATATAACTCTATTGCGGATAAAATTATATATACTGGAATGATAGATGAATTTTATGATTATTGTTATGGACATCTTGAATATCGTTCTTTAAGGTTTGAAGAAGAAATATATAGCGATATAGATAATTATCAAGGTAATGCAGTTATTAATTATACTGATAGAGATACACCATATACTCGCATTATTGAACATAAACATTTTAATTTCTCAGAAGTTAAAGGAACAATAATTACTAAAGAATATCCTGATGATTGGAATAGTGATAAAGAAGCATATTATCCTATGAATGATAATAAGAACAATTCTTTATATCAAAAATATAAAGAACTATCTAGTAAAGAAGACAAAATAATTTTTGGCGGAAGGCTTGGAGAATACAAATATTACAATATGGATCAAGTAATTGATAGTGCTTTAAAACTTGCAAAGGAATTAGTGAAGTAAAATGAAGAAAGAATTAATTAGAGTGTTACAAATTGGAATGCATGATGAAATTGGTGGTGTAGAAACATACCTAATGAATTATTATAGAAATATTGATAGAAAAAGAATACAATTTGATTTTATAAATCCATATGAATCATTATGTTTTGAAGATGAAATAAAAAAATTAGGTGGTAAAGTTTATAAAATACCAAATTTTAAAAAGAACCCTATAGGATTTTATAATGAATTAAAAAAAATAATTAAAGAAAACAATTATAAAATTGTTCATATTAATATGTTATCTGCTGCAAACATCTTACCTGTTATTGCAGCTAAAAAATGTAAAGTTAAACATATTATATTACATTCTCATAATAATGATACACCTAATGGTGTTTTAAGAAAAATAATGCATTTAATAAATAAAAGAATTTTAAATAAAGATGGAACTGATTTTTTTGCTTGCTCTGAACTTGCTGGAAATTGGTTATATGATAATAAAAAGGATTTTATAGTTATAAATAATGCAATTGATATTTCTAAATTTAGACCTAATAAAAAAATTAGAAACATAAAAAGAAAAGAATTAGGTGTAGAAGAAAAATTTGTAATAGGACATGTAGGTAGATTTTCATATCAAAAAAATCATGAATTTTTGATAGATGTATTTTATGAATTACAAAAAGAGAATGATAATATTGTTTTGCTTTTAATAGGGACTGGAGAGTTAGTTGATAATATAAAAAGTAAAGTTAATTCGTTAAAGATATCAGATAAAGTTATTTTTTTGGGAACAACCAATAAAGTTAATGATTATTTTAATGCAATGGATTTGTTTGTTTTACCTTCAAGATTTGAGGGATTAGGAATTGTTGCTATTGAAGCTCAAGCAACTAATGTAAAAACAATTTTAGCAGATACTGTTCCAAATGTTGCAAAAGTTGTTGAAAGTACGGAGTTTTTATCAATAACAAATTCTAAAAAATGGGTTCAAAATATTAATGAAATTATTAACAATAAGAGTAAGAAAGATTCTAATTTTAAAATTCCTAAAGAATATGACATTAAATACGCTTCAAAAGAGTTAGAGAGAATTTATGAAAAAATGTACTAATAGTATTTATAAAAGGTGGTAAGTATGAAAAAAAATAGAATTTTAGTTTATGGAATGACATCTGTTGTTGGTGGCCTTGAAAGATATATAATAAACTTTTTACAAAACATAGATAGAGAAAAATTTGAAGTTGATCTTTTAGTTAAAGATAAAATTACTGGAGAATATGCTAAGGATATTGATGGTTATTATAATAATATGTATGTATTTCCCTATGCTAAGTTTTTTAAACATCCTATAAAAACATTTTTATATGCAAAAAAAATTGCTCAAGAAAATAATTATGATATTGTTTATTTTAATATTATAAATGCTGGTTTTTCATTATGCGCTTTACCTTTTAAATTGTTTTCTAAAGCTAAAGTTTATATTCACAGTCATAATGATTATGATGAAAATAAAATATTAACTCATTATTTATTTAGACCAATAATTAATATGATTGCGGATAAACGATTTGCATGTTCCAAATCTGCATCTGTTTGGATGTATGGTAGAAGACTAACTAATAAGAAAAAGACTTTTATAATACGTAACGCAATTGATTTGAATGAGTTTAAAATTGATAAAAATGCTAGAAAAAAGATAAGAAATCAACTTAATATAGATGATAAGTTTGTAATAGGTCATATAGGTAGATTCTGTTATCAGAAAAATCAAGAATTTTTAATAGATGTATTTTATGAATTACAAAAGGTAGAAGATGTTATTTTGTTGTTAATAGGTACTGGGGACACGGAAGATGAAATAAAAAGTAAAGTGAAGAGTTTAGGAATATCTAGCAAAGTTATTTTTTTGGGAACAACCAATAAAGTTAATGATTATTTTAATGCAATGGATTTGTTTGCATTGCCTTCAAGATTTGAGGGATTAGGAATTGTTGCAATTGAAGCTCAAGCTATAGGGCTTCCTTGTTTACTTGCTCAAGATATTCCAAATGAAGCGAAAATAATAGATACTACTATTTTTATTCCATTAGAAATAGAATTATGGAAAAATAAAATTATTGAAATTATTAATAATAAACCTAATATTAAAAGTAGAAAAACTGAAATTATTAAAACAGGATATGATTTGAAAACTGAAATAAAAAGAGTGGAAAAATTATTTTTAGAAAATTAAAAGAGAGGTGTTATAATGTTGTTTATAAAAAGATTATCAGATTTATTTTTAAATAAATTAGGTGTTATATTCATTGTTTTTCTATTTCTTTTAAAACCAGCTTCAGTTTCATTAAATGGTGAAATAAATTTAATATTTAATATTGTAAGTATTATATTTATTGCTATTATTATAATATTGTATTTAAGTCGAGGAAAGTTTTCTAAATTACAAATTTCTATTTTTATTTTTATTACTTGTATTGGTGTTTCTACATTCTTTGGTACAAAAGATTTTGGTACTTTCTTTAAAAATTATGGTGTTATATTGGCAGTTAGTTTATATACTGAAATGTTAATTAATAATGATTTAGAAAAATTTTTGAAAGCTTTAAGTACTCTTATTTCTATATATATTATTGTGAATCTTTTAACAGTTGTGTTTACTAATGGATTTTCTGGTGATGGTACTTTACATGATTTTTATTTTTTGGGATATGATAATGGATCTGTTCATATTATTGTTTTAGGTTTATTTGTTATGATGATATCTTCTCATTATTTTTATAATAAATTAACGCCTTTTGTTTTAACTATTATTGGATGTGGAGTTTTAACTTATTATTTAGAATGGGCTGCCTCTTGTTTGGTTAGCATAGCTTTGTTGATTTTTTATGTAATATTTATATATAAAAGAAAAACTATGAAAAAAATTTTGGATTTTAGATTTATATTTGGGTTTACATTCATAATTTTTCTTATTATAGTGGTCTTTAGGTGGCAAAATAATTTTTCTTGGCTTATAGTAGATATTTTACATAAAGATTTAACTTTTACTGGTAGACTTGTAATTTGGGACAAAACTTTGTTTCAAATATGTAAACATCCTATTTTAGGTTTAGGTGTTCAAAATGAAAAAATACGTTTAGCAAAACTTGGTATTTATCATGCTCATTCTAATTTTTTAAATGTTTTACTTGAAAGTGGAATAATTGGATTTGTAGCATTTTTAAATGTTTTTAGAGTTGCTACTAAAAGTTTAACGAGAAAAGAAAATATGAACAATGAAATTGCTTCAATTTGTACGTTTGCTTTATTTGTATATTTAATTTCTACATTGGTTGAAGTTATTATGGATGATTATTTGTTTTATATACTTTTAAATATATGTTATTTTATACCTTTTATCACTGATAAGAAAAAGAAGAGAGAGGTGTAGTTTAGTTGAAAATATTAATTATAAATCGATGTGTTCTTCCTCTTCCTGCTGTGTTAGGAGGTGCTGTTGAAACTTTGATTGATTCTTATTTAGATGAAAATGAAAAAATATATCATGATGATATAGATGTAGTAAGTATACCTATTCCATCAGACTATAAGAGTAATGTTAAAAAGTATAGATATAGTAATTTTATTTATATTAAAAATAAAAGTGTTAATAGTTTATATAACCTTTGTTGTAGAACAAGTAAAAAATTAGGAATGTATGTAGGAGATTATTTTATAAATTCTGCTATAAAAGAAATAAAAAAACTAGGTAAGGAATATGACATAATAATTAGTGAAAACGAGCCATTTTATACAATGATTTTGAGAAAACATTTTAATAGTAAAATAGTTTTACATTTACATAATGATTTTTTAAATGTTAAAACACCTTTTTATAAAAAGATTCTTGAAAATTGTGATTATATATTGCCTGTTAGTGATTATATAAAAAAATGTGTTAATTGTCCTAACAAATGTATAACAACTTATAATGGTATAGATTTTGACTTGTTTAAGAACGATAATAAAGAAAATGATAAATTAAGATATAAATATAATATTAGTAATAATGATTTTGTTTATATTTTTGTTGGTAGAGTTGTTCCTGATAAAGGTGTCGATGAATTAATAGATGCATTTTTAGAATTAAATAATATATATAAGGATACTAAATTATTTATTATAGGAAGTCCAAATTCAGGAGGTAATGCAGATAATAGTTTTTATAATCAAATGTTAAATAAGAAAAACAGCAATATAATATTTACTGGTTATGTGGCTAATAATTTAATTTATAAATATTATAATATTTCTGATGTTCAAATTACTCCTTCGACATTTGAAGAACCTTTTGGACTTACTGTTATTGAAGCTTTAGCTATGGGTAAAAGAATAATTGTTACTGATTCTGGAGCTTTACCTGAAATAGTCGATAAAAAGTATGGTGTTATAGTAAATAGAGATGATTTGGTTAATAATTTGTATAAAGCTATGGAGGATGAATATTTAAATAGAAAATCTAATAAAAACTGTCTTGTTGAATTAAAAAAATTTTCTAAGGAAGAATATGCTAAAAGAGTATATGAAAATTTAGTTTTTATAAATAATCATGGGAGTAAGTAAATATGAAAAAAATAGGAATAATAACTTTTAGTAGAGCTCAAAATTATGGTGCTACTTTACAATGTATAGCATTACAAAAAATTCTTTCTGAATTGGTTGACAATAGTGAAATAAAAGTAATAGATTATAGAAATAAATATGTTGAGAAATCCTATAAGATTTTTAATGTAGATAAAAGTAATATCAAAAAAATGATAAGAAGTTTTGGATCATCTATTATCTTTTTTAAAAGAAATTTAATTAGAAATATTAGATATAAAAAATTTATATCTAATAATATTAATCTAACTAATCAATGCTTTAGTAAAGATCAAATTGAAAAAATTACAGAAGATTACGATATTGTTATAGTTGGAAGTGATCAAGTTTGGAATGACTTTTATTCTAATGGTGTTGATGATATTTATTTTTTGAATTTTAATACTCCTGCTAAGAAAATAGCCTTTTCTGTAAGTCTTGGATTTAATAAAATGACTAATACAAAAGTATATAAATATTTACTTGAAAATATTGATTCAATCTCTGTTAGGGAAGAAGATGGTTGTAGGGTAGTTTCTAAGATTTTAAATAAAAATATAAAAAATACTTTAGATCCTACTTTATTAATTGAAAAAATGGATTGGTTAAAGTATATTGATAAAAGAAAATTAGGATATAAATATATTTTTGCTTATGTGCCTGGGAATTTAGATGGTTATGAAGAATTTGTAAATTTCGTGTCTAATAAATTAAATGAAGGAGTAATTAATTTAAGAAAAAAGGATTTTGGTATTGAAAATTTAATAAAAAATGTTTTTACTTCAACACCTGATGAGTTTTTAAATTATATATATTATTCTGATATTGTTGTTACTACTTCTTTTCATGCTGTAGTGTTTTCAATTTTGTTTGAGAAAAAATTTTGGGTTTTGGCACCAAAAGAAAATAGTAGTAGAATTGATAATTTACTTGAAAAAATTGATTTATCTAATAGAAGTATTGACTGTGTTAAAAGTTTAGAAAAAAAAGATTTGTTGGAAGAAATAGATTATAATGCTGTAAATTTAAAATTACAGAAATTAAAACAAGATTCATTAGTATGGTTAAAACAAAATTTGGAAAGGAAGTGATAAGTATGAGTAGGGAAAGAAGTCTTTTTAAGAATACCATAATAATTTTTATTGGGAAAATTTGTACTCAATTTGTTTCATTTTTACTTTTACCATTATATACTGGCTTCTTGTCTACAAAAGATTATGGAATAGTAGATTTGATTACTACATTAGTTACTTTGTTATTACCAATAGTTACTTTTCAATTGGATCAAGGTGTATTTAGGGAATTGATTGATAACAGAACTAATGAAAAAAATAAGGGTAAAATAATTTCTACTGGTACATTTTTAGTTTCGTTTCAATGTTTGATTTTTTTGATTTTGTTTTTATTTGTTTCTTATTTCATAAATAATAATTATAAATTTCTTTTGATTTTTAATTTAATGGCATGTATTTATTTGACTTTATGCCAACAAATAGCGCGAGGTTTTGGAGATAATACTAGATATACAATAGGTAGTGCTATTAGTAGTTTTTTTACAATTTTATTTAATATATTGTTTATTGTTTGTTTTGGATTAGGTGCAACTGGGATGTTATGCGGAACTATTTTAGGTCAATTAATAGGAATTATTTATTTTGTAAAAACATTGAAAATATTTGGGTATTTGAGTATTAATAATTATTCTAAAAAATTAAAAAAAATTTTGTGGAAATATTCTATTCCGTTAATTCCTAATGCTATTGCTTGGTGGATTTTAGGTGCTTCTGATGCTGTTATAGTATCTATTATATTAGGTGTTGATATGAATGGTATTTTGGCAGCTTCGTTAAAATTTTCAACTATTATTGTTACACTATATGGAATTTTTAATATTAGTTGGCATGAATCAGCTGCTTTAAATATTAATGATTCCGATGTTGAAGTGTTTGTAAATAAAACTATTAATATAATGTTAAAGTTGTTTTTATCTTTGTGTATTGGAATGATTGCTGTTATGCCATTTGTTTTTCCAATAATGATTAATAAAAAATATGATATGGGTTATGGTCTTGTACCGATATCAATGATTTCAGCATTATTTAATGTTTTACAAGGATTAGTTGTAGTAGTGTTTGCTGCGAAAAAGGATACGTATTCTATAGCTATTACCTCTACTTTTTCAGCAATTATTAATATAGTGATTCATCTGATTTTAATTAATTTTATAGGTTTATATGCATCTGTAGTTTCTACTTTAATAGCACTTATGTTATTAAGTTTGTATAGGATATTTAGTATAAGTAAAAAATATTTTAAAATAAAAATCGAAAACAATACTATTATAAGTGGAATAATAATTATTTTGGTTGTTGTTATATTTTATTATATAAATAATTTATATTTAAATATATTATCTGTGTTAATTTCTGTAATATATGCAATATTAATAAATAATAATTCTTTAAATTTTATAGGAAACGTAATAAAAAATAAATTAGTATGTAAATAGAAAGGAAGATGATTATGTATTATATAGATGACAAAGCAATTCAAATGTTAATAAGTGTTTTAAAACATAATAATATAAAAAAAATAATTACAAGTCCTGGTGCTATGAGTTTAAATTTTGTAGGAAGTGTTCAACATGACTCTTTTTTCGAAATTTATTCATGTGTAGATGAAAGATCTGCTTGCTACATGGCATGTGGCCTTTCTGAAGATAGTAAAGAGCCAGTTGTTGTAGTATGTACAGGTGCTACTGCTTCTAGAAATTATTTGCCAGCACTAACGGAAGCATATTACAGAAAAATACCAGTTTTGGCTATTACATGCGCTCAACATTTTAGTCGCATTGATCATAATATTCCTCAAGCAATTGATAGAACGGTAATTCCTAATGATGTTGCTATTATGAGCGTTCAGGTTCCTATAATAAATTCACAAGATGATCAAATAGGATGTAATTTATTAATAAATAAGGCAATATTAGAATTGAAACATCATGGTGGTGGTCCGGTTCATATTAATCTTTGTGTAGATGCTGCTAATAATAGATTTACATCTAAAGAATTATTATCAACTAGATTTATAGATAGAATAATGTTAAATGATACTTTACCTAATTTAGAAAACAAAAAAATAGCTATATTTGTTGGTGCACATAGCATTTGGGATTATAATCTAATAAAGGCTGTAGAAAAGTTTTGTGAGTTATATAATGCTGTATTATTATGTGATCATACTAGTAATTATAATGGAAAATATAAAATAATGCCTAATATTATTTTTGATCAAGATAATTATATAAGTTCATTAAATTATTTTGATGTATTGATTCATATTGGAAATATATCTGGTGCATATTTGAAATTAAACATGAAAGAAGTGTGGCGAGTAAATCCTGATGGCAAACTTGTAGATACTTTTTCAAAACTTAGATATACTTTTGAAATGAGTGAGATAAATTTTTTTACAAAATATAATTCTTTAGTAAATGATAAATATAATGTAAGTAATTATGTAAATTTAAAAAAAGAGTTCGATGAACTAGAAAATAAAGCTTTTGAGTGTGAACTGCCTTTTTCTAATCTTTGGATAGCACGTAATACTATTAATTTGTTGCCAAAAGGAAGTTATTTACATTTAGCAATTTTAAATTCTTTAAGATCTTGGAATTATTTTGATAGAAAAGAGGATTTGTTTTGTTTTACTAATACTGGTGGTTTTGGAATCGATGGTTTTTTATCTAGTATGATAGGATCTTCACTACACGATGAGAATAAAATTTATTTTGGTGTTGTGGGAGATTTAGCTTTCTTTTATGATTTTAATGCTTTAGGAAACAGACATATAAAAAATAATTTAAGGATTTTACTTATTAATAATGGATGTGGAACGGAATTTCATAATTATAATCATTCCGCTATGTCATTAGGGCAAGACGTTAGTAAATTTGTGGCTGCTGATGGGCATTTTGGAAATAAATCCAAATCACTAGTTAAACATTATTCTGAGGATTTGGGCTTTGAGTACATTTCTGCAAAAAATAAAGATGATTTTTTAGAAAAAATAAATTACTTTATTTCAGAAGAAAAAAAAGATAAATCTATTATTTTTGAGGTGTTTACTGATTCTAATGATGAGAGTGATGCATTGAAAAAAATTAGAAATTTAAAGTCTAGTGCGATGGGAATAGCAAAAAATAAGGCTAAGAATATTTTAAGTGGTAATGCGAAAGATCGTATTAAAAAAATAATAGAAAGGTAGTTGAGGTGGTATTATGTTTAGAAAAATAAAAAAAAGTATTAAGAAAAAATTAAAATTATTAAAAAATATTTTTAGTAAAAAAATACCTGTATTTTATCCGATTTATGAAGGAAATGTTTTAAAGAATAGATGTGCTTTAATTACAGGCGGAGGTAGTGGCATAGGTTATGCTATTGCAGAGTCATTTTTAAAAAACGGTGCTTCAGTAATTATTACAGGAAGAAACAAGGAGAAATTATCTAGTGCTAAAGAAAAATTAACTCAATATTTAGGTGAAGGACAATTTATTGAGTTTTACGAGTTGGATATTTCAAATATTGAAAATTTAGATGAAAAATTCAATATTATTTTGAAAAAAATAAATAGAAAAATTGATATTTTGGTTAATAATGCAGGAGTTGGCAATGGTACACCAATAGGGACAACTTTAAAATCTGATTTTGAAAAAACTATTAAAACAAATTTGGAAGGTACATATTTTTTAACTCAAATAGTTTATAATTATATGATTAAAGAGAATATAAAGGGAAATATTTTAAATATAGCTTCTAGTTCTTCTTTAAGACCAACTACTACACCTTATATGTTATCAAAACTAGGTATATTAGGTTTTACAAAAGGCTTAGCGAAGAAAGCTATTGAAAATGAAATAGTTGTAAACGCGATTGCTCCTGGTCCTACTGTTACACCAATGTTAAAAGATTCTGATGATAAAGATATTAATTTGATTTCATCTCCTGCTGGAAGATATGCTTTACCAGAAGAAATTGCAAATTTAAGTACTATTTTGGTAAGTGATATGTCTAGATTAGTAGTTGGAGACACTTTATTTGTAACTGGTGGTGCTGGAATAATAACTTATGATGATGTTGAATATTGATTTATTAGATTATTGTGTAGGAGTGATATTGGATGGAAAAAATAAAAAAAATATTAATATATAGTTTCTTGGTTTTGCTGGGACTGACTTTTGCTAATAAACTTCTAAATAATAATGTAATATTAAGTTTATTATATGTTAGCATAGTATTTTTTGTTGGATATAAAATAAAAATTCCTAAGTTTGGATTGTTATTGTTTGTTGTTTCATTTCTATTAAGATTAATTGTCGTTTTAGAATTGAATACTCCTATTGTTAGTGATCCAGAAGTAACTTATACAATGGCTAAAAATGTTATTTCTGGAAATTTTGTTGCTATTGCTCATCATCCTTATATACAAAAGTGGGGATTTAGAATGGGGTATGCTTTATTTATGAGTTTGTTACTTCTTATTTGTAAAGGAACCTTTTTGATAAAATTAGTAAATTGTTTGTTTTCTTCATTAATTGTATTGTTTATATATTTAATTTCTAGGGAATTAACAAATGAAAGGTCAGCAAGAATTGTAAGTGTTTCATATATGTTATTTCCTTTTCCATTACTTTTTAATTCTGTGTTAAGTGATCAGCATATTTCGTCTTTTTTGTTCTTGTTAGCCATTTATATATTTGTTAGTAAAAAAACCAGTAATATGAATCACATACTTAAATATTTTTTAATTGGTCTTACTTTAGCATTTGGTAATATTATAAGACCTGAAGCTATAATTTTTTATGTTTCTATAATTTTGTCCTTATTTTTAACGAATAAATTAAAAGACTATAAAAAAGTTATTATAAATATTTTAATAATGCTTGTGACTTATTTTTCTATTACAATGTCTGCATCCTATATTGTAATATATTCTGGAGTTAATCCAACTGGATTAAAGAATATGATACCATCTTTTAAAGTTGCAATGGGATTTAATTATGAAAGCGGTGGGGATTATGAACAAAAATTTGCTGAAAAATTTATTGGATATTATACAGAAAAATCCACTTCAAAATCTTCAGATGAAAATTATGTTTGGGCAGATAATAAAACAAGAAAAAAGTTATTATTAGATAATACTATTGGTCAGATAGAAAAATGGCCATCATTATTTATATATAAGGCTAGAATGTATTGGCTGAATACTAATAGAGATACTAAAGTATGGATACAAGATTTTGCTATTGGTCATTTAAAAAATAAAACAATTAAAATTTTTGGATATAAAGTTTCTGGTGATAAAGTTATGCAGTTAATATATTCTATTAACCAATTATATTTATATATTTTCTTTATATTAATGGGTTGTTCTATATATTTACATAGAAATAATATGTCTAATGAACAATTTATTATTTTTATAATTTTAGGAGTGACTACTGGTGCTTATTTATTAATTGAATGTACTCCTAGATATGCATATATTGGTCAAATATATATGTTTATTATGTCAGCATATTCTGTTAAGTGTTTTTTAGAAAAGTTTAAGACTAATTGCAAGAGTTTAAGTGCATGTGTTAAAAAATGAAAATCTTTTTTTAAATAAAAATATAATTAGTAAGTAATTGTAATGTTAAATGGATGATGTACATTTATAATTATATATATCTTTAAAGTAGTTGTTTTTGTATTTATTAGTGCATATCTATTTGGAAATAAAAAATTATGGGATATTTTATATGTTATGTGTGGTGCAGGATTACTTATATTAATTGATAAAATAAAAACAGTTTGAAAAAATAAGTGACTTAATTATATAATAGTGTTATAATGATAAAGTACTAGAGGAGTTGGAATGAATGGGAATGGGAGAAGGTCATAAGAAAAAAACAAAGTTTAAATATTTAAATATTTTAGGGTTAATTAGTTTAGTTGTATTTATAATATTTTGTGTATATTTATATAATTTAGATGTGTTATCTATGTTATATTACTCATTTGTTTTAGGATTATTTGGTATTTTTCAAGTATTGGGTATCGTACTTATTAATTTGAAAAAGAAAGTATGGAAATGGATAGGATCTATTATATTAGTCTTGTCTATGATAGTAAACTCTGTTGGTATATATTATCTGCATAATACTAATGAATTTTTAAATAAATCTTTAGGTAGCAAAGTAATAAAAACTACTAATACTTATTATGTAGTTGCGAATAAAGAAAATAATTTTATAGATGATAATATAGAGGGAGATATTGCTTATTTCAAGAATACTCCAAAGATTAAAAAAGCAAATATTAATCTACAAAAAATATATACTGATACTAACATGAAGAAGTATGATGATGTAGTAGAGATGTATCAAGAAATTAAAGATAAAAAAATAAATTTTATGTATGTAGAATCATCCTCATATAATAATGTATTTGAATTAGAGAAGTCTTTAAATAAAGATGATTATAAAGTAATAGATAAGATTAAAGTAGTTACTGAATCTAAAATAAAGAAAGCATCTACTGATAAGTTTAATATATATAT
>CANQPA010000024.1 GCA_947625635.1 uncultured Bacilli bacterium | reverse complement strand
CTTGCAGTTTTGCCGGATCCTGTGTTTCCTATAACAAGAGTGTGATTTGAACTAGTATCTACATAGTATTTATTTTTCTTTATTGAAACCACCATACCACCTTTTTTGTTTTCACGATTAAACTTCCAAGTAGTAAAGGTGTCTTTTATTTCTTTATCAGTAGCAAAGTCGCTACTACCAAATTCATTACTTTTAACTCTTTTTGGCACACCATTTTTAGAATTATTATTTTTTATTTTAAAATTATATTTATAATAAAATAAAACTAAAATAAAAAGACATTCCAATGTAAGAATGCCCATAATTATATTATTGTCTTTTTTAATCATATCTATAATTGTATATACATTAAGAGTAATGTTCAATTCAAAATTATTTTGTAAGAAAATAATCATATTAGGAACAAGAAAGAAAAGAATCAATAAAGAAATAAAAACTAGTATTAAATAATTAAATTTTTTAATATTAATACCCCCTTAAATATCTCTACCTTTCAATTCTTTTTCTAAAATTTCAAGTAGATATTGTTCTTCTTTTTTTCTTTCAATCATTAAATAACGATTCGCTTTTTTAATAAATTGTTTAAATCTAACATTTTTATAAAAGGACTTGTTTTTAAGATTGTCATATCTATTTTTTGAATATCCTAGATGAGAAAGTGCTTTATAAAAATCTGTTGCGTTCATAGTATCTTTAGTAGAAGACACAGCACTAAATATAAGATCAACGTCATAATTAATTTTAGATTTTTTTAGCCAGTTGGAAAGTAACTTTTTAATATCATTATCAGAAAGAGAAGCAAGTTTACCTAATTTATATAGGTCAGTAGCATGTCTTATAATAGTAGATTTCTTTTTTATGTTTCTACTAACAAAATTCATATTCATTATATTTATTTTTAAAAATTCTTTTTGGTTTAATAAAAAATCTTTAGAGTTATAAACTTTAAAATTATATAAAATATCATTTCCAATTTTAGAATAAAGCCTATTTATTTTATTTTGAACATATTTATTATCTTTAGACTTACCATATATTTTTTGTTGTTCTCTCTGTAATTCTTCTAAAGAATGATAATACTTCTCAAATTCATATTTGATTGTATCATGGTATAATATTTTTTCAATAATTTTATTAATATCTTCACGACAATAATCTAAATTCTTGGAGTTATATTGCAATCTTCCACGTTTGGGTAGTTTATCGTATAATGTTAATAAATCTTTATTTAAACTTTTTCTAAATTTACTATTAAAAAATAATTGGGACTTCATTTTAGTAAAATTACTTTTTCTGATTTTTTTATCAAGGCCAAGAAATAAATAATCTTGTTCTTTATAAAACTCTGTATTATCAATTAAATATGAAGATATATTACTTTTTAAATGTTTAATAGAAATACGGTCTAGTGTATCTTTTTTTCTTCTTTGTTCTACTTCAAATAAATTTATATGCAAATGTGGATTGTCTGTATCTAAATGAAGACTTGCATACCATTTTGTATTAGTTAAGTCCATATCATTATCCAAAATAAAATTAGGTATGATTGATTTTGTCATTAAATAATAATCTTGCTTAGTTTTAAGACCTTGTTCATTTGCAAAATCAGGAGGAAATGAAATTACAACATTCCACATTCTACCTGACTTCTCTTTAGGTAATTCTTTTATAATTTCTTTCTTATTAATATCTCCATTTTTAGACCATATATAGGATTCTTCGTTTTCCTTTGTATCATCATATATCCCCAATTCTTTCTCATACATTTCATTAATAGAAGATAGATTTCTTAAAGATTTTCCATCTGCTCCGTCTTTAGAAACATAATTACACCAACCAGAAACTAACTTTTGAAAGTTTATATCTTTTTTATAACGTACTCTAACAATAATATTACTTTTACTCATTACTTTGGTCCTTTTGATTCCTTAGTTCTCTTATATGTTTTAAGACTTGTTCACGTGCGACTTCTGTAATAGGATGGTTTACTAGATGTGTATTAAGTTCAGCCCTTGTTTGTGGAATATCAAAATATTTATAAGTCATATCATTTTGTAAAATAATTGTTTCAATTCCAATGTTATTTTTATTTATCATAGTTAAAATTTTATAAAATTGTTTTTCATTTGCGTCCTTTACTGTTTCTATTATTAACTCTCTTAACTTATTTTGACTATCTAATAACATAGTTTGTTCTAGATTATCAAGTAATACATTTTTACAATATTCACTTAATTTCATATCATTTTTATTTGCTTGTTCTTGAAGTAGCTTTTTTTTATGAGGATCCAACCTAAAAGCAACAATATTTGAATTTTTATTTACTTGATCCATCATTATTTATAATACAATCCAAGTTTTCAAAGATATAATCTTTTAACATTTTTTCCAAAACTTTTTGAATTGTAAGTCCTTTGATTTCTAATATTTTTCTAAAAGCCATATCTGTTTTTTTATCAACTTGAAATTTTAAATAAATATTTTTTTTATCACTCATTAAAAATACCCCCTTTTTTAAACAAAATATTAAGGCCGAAATAAAGGCCATGAAAATAATAAAAACACAAATAAAATAGCAACATATTTAAAGCAGGATAAATCCTGTTTACAAACAACTCGCCAGTGGCGAGTTTTACCTTATGAAATAAGGTTTTATGAAAAAAATAAGTGTAAACACTTATTAAAATTGTTATACATTCGTTTACTTATACATATTGAAAATAATAGGGTGTATAACAAAAGTAAACACTTTTTTTTATTATTTTTATAAATTTCTCGCCCTTAAAAGTTGTTTTTTGTAAAATATTTTGGTACATATAAAATAACATTATTTTATAATACTATTAGGATTTTCAAAAACAAATTTTGATTTACCTTTGTCATCAATTTTTAAATGTTGTAATTCAAAATGAAGATGAGGACCTGTAACATGTCCTGTTGCACCCATAATACCTAACTTATCGCCTTGTTTAACATTCTGACCGACTGTAACAACTCTTGAGTTTTCTCTCATATGATAATAACCAGTACGATATACGTCATTTCCTATTTTATGTTCAATAACAACATGTTCACCATTATAGGGATGAGCCTCACTTTTAATAACAGTACCACTTGCAACAGCTACTATATCTGTGCAAGTAGGGACAACGTCTATTCCAGTATGATTATCAGCCTTACCATTTACTGGGTCAATTCTTCCACCAAAATTACAAGTAACTCTATAATTTTTACAATTAAAAGGAAGAACAAAAGTTTCTTCTGTATATGCCGTACTAAATGTGGATCCTAGAATTGCAACTATTAATATAACTATAAATATTATTCCTATGACTGGAAGAAATAACATAAAAAGTTTTAATTTATGATAGCCATTAATTATATCATTTACTTCTTGCATTAACGACCACCACCATTGCCAAATAACTCTTTTTCTTCTGGTCTTAAATGAATAAATATTGGTATTCTTTTATCATGTGAAATAACAAACAATGCTTGACCTTTGCCAGCAGTTTGCAAAAATCTTCTTTCATTTTCACTTAACAACAATACTTTTTGAAGTGAAATTATTTCTTCATTTCCTTGTGCCATTACAATTTGATAGTCCGAGTTATCTACAATAACTTGTCCATACCTAACAACTTCTGGAGAAGTAAAGTCAATCATATTTTGAGTACAAACAATAAGACTTCCAGAGTATTTTCTAATACGTTTACTAGTTTTCTTTAAAAATTCTAGTCCATCTTTATTTTCTGGATCAATTAAAAGATGAGCTTCATCTACAATTAATATTTTTTGTTCCTCTCTATTTTGACTTATTATATGCCAGCATAAAGATAAAATATTAAAAAATTGTGTCCTTAAAATAGTATCATCACTCTCAAGTAAACTATGAATATCAAATACTATTAAGTCTGAGTTTAAATCTATATTACTATGATGATTCCAAAGCTTGCTATCAACACCAGTAGCCATACGACGAACAATTGCCTCGATTTTTTCTAATGACTTAACACTATCATCATTTACGCGTTTATCATTTTTAATAAATTCAAGTTCTTTTACAATTTCATTATGAAAATCACTAATAATAGGATAATCTTTTGAAGTAAGCTTACTAACGTCAGTTTCTAAATCTATACCTTTCTTTTTGTAAGTGGTAAGCAAAAGTTCTTCAATCTTCGTAAGTTCAAGTTCCGTCAAGTCCTTAAAATAATACTTAATAAAAGTCCTAAAAGTTTGAAGATGACGAACAACAGCAGTATTGTGATTTTCTTCATTTGTAACGTCTCTAATTTCTAGTGGATTAATAAAACAACCAGATCCACCGCCGGCGTCTATCCATTTACCATTTAGAGTATTACATAAATCTTTATATTCTCGTTCTGGATCTACAATTAAAATTTTAGTTTTTTTAGTACCACCACCACGAGCAAAATTACCACGTATTAACTTTTTTATGAGAGTTGATTTACCACTACCACTTTTACCTATAATACACATATTAGAGTTAGTTCTTTTATTAGTTCTTTTCCACAAATCAAATAAAGTAAGTCCACCATTTATATCATCTCCTAGAATAATAGAATTACCATCATCTTGAACAGATTCAAATACAAAAGGAAAAGAAGCCGCGACAGTAGTAGTAGGAATAGGAAGGCCAAAATTATTTTGTAAAGGCATTTCCAATGTAGGAAGTGAAGTTTTTAATCCATCTTCTTGTTCAAAAATCAACTGTGATCCACGTAAGTTAAGACTACTTAAAGCCGATTTTATTTCTTTAATTCTTTTTTGTAATTCTTCTTTAGAAATAGCATAAGTAAAAAATACTACTGACATAAGTAGCATTTTCTCATTTTCTCTATCCATCTTATTTGCAAGACGCTCATAGTCTTCTAATTGATTTTTTAATACTATTTGGTCGTTTCTATCATTTGTATTAATATATTTACTTCTAGTCTCAGACATACCTTTTCTTAAAGTTTTAGACACTTCTACATTATCCATAGGCGTAACAGAAATCATCATACGTGTATTTCTAATATTAGATAACATTCCGAGCCAACTTCCCCTAGCATAAGAGGGAAAAGAATCAATTATAATACTAGTTGCGTAACAATCTCCAAGTAATAAATCTTTATCTTCAAATTTCATAGCAATAGGACAAATCTTTTCTTTTAAAGATTTTAAACTAGAGTCTTGTTTAAAAACTTCTAATGACTCATTAGGATTAAGATAAATAAAAAGTAATTCTTTTATTTCATCTGTTTTTGCTTGTTCTGATGAAAGACCAATATTAGATAATTGAGAAGTAATATCATTAATTTTTGATTTTAACAATTTTATATTGTCTTTATCTTCTTCAATTAATAAATAAAACTCTCTATTATTTACTATATTTTTACTCATTATATTATCAGCATAAGCTATATCTTCTTCTAATAATTGTTTTTTAATCTCATTATTTGTATTTTTAGATAAATACATTAGATTTTCTATATGATTAGTGAGACTTACTGGTTTATCAAGTGCTAAAATTTTAAATGGATATTCTAAACTTAATAATACTTTTCTAAATTGAAAAATTTTAGAATTTTGTTCTTCTGTTGAAAATAATTGTAAATTTATACTATTAACTTTTATAATTCCAATGACTTTATCATTTTCTAAAAACAATAAATCATTCCATACTTCTTTAAATGGTAACCATTCCAATAAGGAAACATTGTTTTTTTTCTTATTAAATTTCATATTACAACCCCAAATCATTAAATTTTATTGATTCTAATTCTTCATGAAAAATACTATCCTTATTATCAGCTCCAACTTCTAATAAACAATTATATATTTCTTCGCTAGAAAGATGGGTAGTAATAGCATAGTCATTAATAATATTATCAATTCTTTCATTTATACCATTATAAAAACATACCCAATTTTCATCAGTAACTTTATTTTTGGTATAATCAGCAATATTTTGTTTTGCTTTTAGTAAAGTTATATAAACTTCATCAATTTTATCATTCATATATTAAATTCCTCCCTGATTTTATAATTTAAAATTATTATTAATTTCATCTATTAATGTCTCTTGTTTAGTACATTTTTCTAAATGTGTTTTGTAATGATTTAATAATTGCCAAATTGTATCTAAGTTTTCATATTGTGGATAATCTTCCTTATAATTTTCAAATTCTATTTGTAAATAACTTAATTCTTTATCTATACCTTTGATACCACTTTTAATATTTTTATTTATTTCATCAAACAATTTATCATCAGATATAGAATTATTATTATTTTTAAGATGATTCTTCCATGTATCAAAAACTACAAAAACAATTTTATCTTGTAAAGACATATTATTAGTTTTATCTAATACTTTTTTATAATGTGTTTTATTCATATATCCCCCTTAATTATATCTTTTAAACTTTTTCTGACTTTTTTTGAATTTAATCATTTTAATTAGAAGTCCTAATATATTACCACTTCCAGTAGGGAGTGGGAGAGTTATTAGAAAAGTAAGTATTGGAAAAAAACAAAAGTAAAATAGTTTAGTAAGACCATGGCCTAATAAATTAGAAAGAATAAAACCTAAAAGAAAGGAAATACCAATAATAAGCATTTCCTTAAAACCATATCCCTTAAATATTTCTCTTTTAACTTTAATATTTTTTGGTATTAGAAACATAATTATTCCCCCAATCACTATTAGTTTTATATAAATTAGAATTATTAAAAGACAAATTATTATCTGACATATCTTTATAAGTATCTAATCTATCAGCTAAAGAAGTAAAGTTACTACCACTTAAACTATCATCAAAATTAATATTATCACTTGCAAAATCTGGAATATGCTCATCACTATTTCCCGTAAATGAATTATCATTATTAGAAGAATTACTATTAGCAGATTGTGTATTTCCTAAATTAGAAGAGGATGAATTTGATGACATATTAGAGTTATCATTAGGTGGTGTATCATCATTGTTAGAAGTGGAATTATCATTACTACTATTTAAACTAGTAGAATTATCAGTCGTTGATCCATACTTTGACATAGCAATCATGGAAGTACCTAAAGCTGCCATACTATGTAATTCATTCATATTTGCCATAGCACCAGTATTAGCATTAAGAAGTGCAGAGATTAATTGAGGTGATGAAATAATAAATAATAAAGCACCTATGGTAATAAGTACAGGAGATAAAGGATAATGTGTATTTTGAATTACAGATCCAAATACATTAAACATAATACCTATACATAAATACTGAACTGTTGTAACAAGAAAAGTGCCCATAACACCTTTGCTCCATACTTCAAACGTATGTGACCTATTAGAAATTAAAGTAGTACATACAAAAGGTGCTATGGCCTTATACAGAGCAAGTTCGATTACACGTTTTGCAACTTGTATTCCAATGAAAAAGAGGAGTACAACTACCACCAAACCTACAATAAGTATGGAAAAAGTATGAAAACTATATTTATATTTTCCACCATCAGTTTTATTATAGTCAGCACTAAACCACGTTTCTATAAACTCTTTTTGATCGGCCTTTTTCATTTTACTATTATCAGCAAAAGCCGTTAATATCATAGATGACATAGTAGCTTCCATACTAGCTGGACTATAACTTGCATTAGAAGAAGCAGAAATGACATATTGTGTCATGTTGTATGATAAAGAGTAACCCCAATTAAAAAGATAAGGAATTAGAAACATCATAGCGATACTGAATATTATACCTTTAAATATTCTAGTAGGAGATGAGTTATCATCTTGATTAATATAATATCTCATAATTATTTCTAAAATCACTCGTAATACTAACCAAGTACCAGCTACTATAATTGCAGCAGAGTATATTTTTGTTACATAAGAATTATTAAAAAATTTAAACTTCCATATATCATTTATAACTTCAAATAGTCCGTCTAGTAAAATAAGCACACCTTTAGCAATAAACCAAAATACCCAACGAATTGCATCACTTAACCAACTCGACTTTTCTTGCTGAATATTTAATACTTGAAGTAACATAATGCAACCTTTATATAGTTAGTGATTTTTCTTCTGGACTATCTAATTGTTTGTCTTTTGTTTCTGTAAAGATTCTTTTTGTTATATAAATTGCATTGCTTGTCAGTTTTCTTTGCCAAGCTAAATTTCTTGGAGACCATTTAAACGCATGACTTTTTAGTTCTTTTCTCATTTCTTCGTTAGGTTTTTCATCAAAAAATATTTTGACACGCATATCTTCTTTATCAAATTTAACTTCGCCACCATTAAACAAATATCCGTCTTCACTCAATTTGTTCATTTTTTCTATTTGTATAATTCTATTTTTTACTGAATTTATATTCTGTTTAGAATTTGCAAGTAAATAAGGTGGTAGTGGATTTTGTTTGTTCTTTCTTGCTTGTTTATTAAAACCCTTATACTTTTGGTGTGTATTTTCTAAATATTCAAGTTTTGCTTTTAATTTTTCTAGAGCAAGAGGATCGTCATTACTAATAGGTTCTTTATATCCATGACGATACTTTTCTAATATTTCTTCTTTAGTATAAGCATTGTTTAACATTTTTTCGGTATTATTATAAAACTTATCTATTTTATCCGTAATTTCTTTCGCTTTGTTGCCCATTCTTTCAGAAATCTTTTGTTGTTGTGCAGTAGGATAGTTTGAAGGCCCAGCAATCGTTATTGGAACGAATTTACTAGAAATAGAAAGATATTCATTTAGAGATTTTTCTAAAAATTCTTTAAATACTACTTTTCTTTTTTCATAAATACTTTTTTGTTGTTCATTATAAGATGAATTATCAAATTTTTTTATAAAGTCTTCATAATATTCATTCGCCATTTGTAAGGTATTATCTCCACGATTAAACATACTTTGATTATTAGCTCGGGTTATCAATTCTTTATCTAATTGTATCTCCATTTTTATAACCCCCTATAATATCCACGTAATTTATTGTTATACATATTAATATCATATATATTGTTATTTTGACTTATAATATTATTTTTTAATTCATTTTCTTTTATATCTTTTTTTATTAAAGTTCTAATGTAATCAGACATTGAAATATCTAATTCTTTAGCTCTTTTTCTGATTTGATTTTTTAAAGTTTTACTAGAATAAAATATAAATCTTGTATTATATTTTTTCATTTTTTACCCCCCTTTAACTTTGCTATAACAACAAGTCTTTTACTATTATCTAATTTACAAGTAAGTAGAGTTATTATTTTTTCATTATCTACTTGTTTGAAATAAGACATATCCTGATCCGAAATAACGTGTTTTTCTGTAACTACATAATTATAAGTATTTTGGTGTGTAACAATTTTTACATTTTCCCCAATATCGATATAATGTAAGTTTTGAAAAACATTACTTATACTATGTCCGGCCAAAATAGTATTACCAACTTCATCATCTAATGAAGCAGAAGTAACTAAAATCCCAACGTATCCTTTATCAAGTATTTTTTTATTTGTACCATTTACAATAATTCTTTTTATACCTAAATTTTTTATTTCAATATATCCAAGACATTGATCCGAAAGAACAATATCACTTGCATTATTTTTAATGTTTTTATGTTTTTTCTTATTGATTGAATCCTCCTTTTTGAAATTATTTTCAATCAACTGTTCTGTTTGTTGTATATCATTAAATTTATTATATAGTATATAAAAAGAAAAGAGGGTTGACCCTACAATTAAGATCAACCCAATTATACTAATTATTCTTTTTCTTTTTTCCATATAAAACTAATCCTAATCCAACAAGAACAGTGCCACCTATAATAGAAAAACTAATAATATCAGTATTGAATGTATTAGGCATTCTTACTATTGGTTGTTTTGGTTGTTCTTCTGGTTTTTCGATTTTAACATTTATCAAAGACTTCTCAATAACTTCTCCGTCCTTTGTAACGTCAAAGTATATTTTTTCATCATTCAATTGATATCCATCTTTAGTAGTTAGTTCTTGGAAATAATATGAACCATATTCAAGTTCAACTTCTATATTTCCATTTTCATCAGTAGTATATTTTCCAAGTAAATTACCATCAGCGTCATAAAGTCCAAATTCAACACCAGCAAGTGCATTGTTTTTTTCATCAGTTTTATGTAATTTAACTTTAGATTTTATTTTTTCATCTTTCATAGTGGCTTTAACAATCTGTCCGTCTTCTGTAATTGAAAAATACATTTTATCAGGATTGATTGTATAACCCTCAGGAGCGTCCTTTTCTAAAATATAATAATCTCCAACTTCTAATTCAGGAACAATAATTTTACCATTCTCATCAGTTGTACCCTCAAAGACAATAGAGTCATCATCTTTTCTATGAATTTCTACTTTTGTATCTGGTAGAGGCTCGCCAGTTGATAAATCTTCTTTTGTAAATTCTAAAGTACCAGTTGCAATAGCTTCATTTTTAAATATAAATACCTCTTTAGTAGAGTTCTCATCTACTGTAAAAGTAAAATCCTTTATAAATTTATGACCTTTTTGTCCTTCAATTTGATGGATTCTGTAATTTCCTATTGAAAAATAATATTTAAAATTACCATCTATATCTGTCTTTACTGTTCCAAGTAATTGGTTAGTATCATTATTATAAATTTCAAATTTTGCATTTCTTTCCGGTCTGTAAACACCACTACTATTGCTACCATAATATTTTTGGAATTTTGCTTCAATTAAAGATTCTAATTCAATATATGCAAACTTTGAGTTTGGATCACTTATTGGAACAACTAATTGATTTGCTCCGACGTAGATCATCGGTGGTCTAGGATTTGCTTTTTGTCCTAATTCTATACGTCCATCATAAGCAGTTTTTGCAGTTATCTTTAATTGATTACCTAAAATCTCAGCTTTGAAATGTTCATTTTCAACACCAGTATAGTATTTATCAAGTACATTATTGTTATCAGTAAGAGTAATTGTTTCTCCAACATTTAATGTTACTTTTTGGTTATGAAAACTAGGTTGATATGCGTGCTTTGAAATCAAATCGTTAATTTCATTGTAATAACTATCATATCTATTAGATGGTTGTAAACTTCTATCTCCATCAGCAATTGCATATGTTCCATTTGGCTTAGTAACTTGCCAAACCATCATTTGGGTAGCATAATACCATTCAATTGAAGTATGATTACCATAACCATATCCATAATGCGTAATTAATGTTACTTTTTCTAAATCCTCAGCAGTTAAATTTGATAAAGACATCATTTCCCCTAAATCAGTAACACCATGCACACTACTGTTGTTATTAAACTTAATATTAGGTTGAATACAATAAACTAATTGATTGTCAGATTTTCTTCTTAAACCCTTTTCTTCGTTAGCAACCATTTTTGTTCCAGCAAAATTATAAGTAGCAACCCACCATTTTACTGATTCGTCTTCATAGAGCTCATCATCAAAAGTTGTAGCTGAAACATTTAAACTAGGTATAAGCATTTCACAAATTGTTGATAAAATTAACAAACACTTTAACAATTTCTTCTTCATATATTAATCACTCCTTTTTTCAATAAAAAAAGTGCACTAATGCACTTATAAATAATTTTGAAATTCATTTTTTGAATAAGTTTTTCCATTAATAAATACTCTCATTCTACAACCTATTACAGTACCACATTTTCCTATGACATCTCTCCAACCTGATTCTAGTCCATATGTATTTTTTAAGGTGTCTTGAAAACTTATACATTCACTAGAACTAGTAAAATCAATATAATCTCCCGCAATTAAAGGCTCACTACAATTAACACTAGGACTAGGTGTAGGTGGATTAGTTGGTTGAACTGGTGGAGTAGTAGATTGTTTAATAGTTGTATCATTATTATTGGTATTATTTACTTTATTAGTATTGTTATCATTTGTAACATGTGTATTATTTTGTGTTGTGTTTGATTTAGAATTTTCTTTTGTACTATCTTTTGATTGTTTGTCTATTGTATCAACTGGATTTGTAGTAGAGTGTGTTTTATCTTTATCAATTTTTTTCTTTTTACTATCACTATTTTTCTTTTTTGTTGTGTTTGTAACAGTTATTTTTTCTTTTATATTTGAATTAAAATTATTAATACAAAAAATAGAAACTACGAATAAAAAAGTTAAGGTAAAGAGAATAATAAATATTTTTTTATGTTTTTTCATAATACTACCTATTAAATCTAATGTCGCCACTCATAAAACCGATAAAGGTAACAAATAAGATAATTCCGAAAATCCTTAAAATTTTTCTTAACATATAAAACACGTCCTTTCTTAAATAGAATAATAACGCACTTTAAAAAGAATTACAGCCCCTAAATTAAATTTTCATATCTAAATCATCTTTTTCATTTATTAGTTCTGGTTTATTAGATAAAAAAGTTACCTTATCAATTATTGCAACTAAACCGCCATCTTTCGTATCAAGTCTTCCTTTAGCATTTATTACGTCATTTTTTTTACAATATTCACAAGTATTAACTGCAACACTATCATATAAAATTAATGGAATAATATCATTTTCATATATTCCCTCAGCATTTTTATATGTTCTAGGAATACTTAAATTTATTTTAGCAATTTTTCTGTTCTCTTGTTCTTCTAAAACAGGATCATCACTGATTCTTCCAGCTAAAAAAATATAATTTAACATTCTTTAACCCCCTTTAAATTCTAAATTTAGTCTTATTTTTTCAAGTTCAAATAAAAGATTTTTAAGTCTTTCACGATTTAGAGTTTTTTGAAATCTTTTTAATTTCATTTTGTAATATAGAATACTTAACAAATTTTCAACAAAAAGAATATCATCTAAACCATCTATAATCTTTTTCTCGATTAAGCCGCCATCAATATCATCTGTCATAATTTTAAAGTATTTGCAAGTTTTTATAATTTCTCTTACAAGTTTATATTTATCCATTTTAAATCATTTAAAGTAAGCCATTACCCAATTTACGAATTGTACAGCAAAAAATACAGAAGCTCCAGCAATTACTGTTGCTTTAATTCTACGAAGTGAGGCGGCCTTTTGGTGATCTTCAGAAGATACCATATAAAAAATACAATCTTTTAATACAAAAAAACCAGTAGCACCCGCTACAAACATTTTTAAATAAGTTGTTGCGTCATTTATAAGACGTAGAACATTATTAATTACTGTTTCCATATATCATATCAGCCCCCTATATCTTTAAAGAGTTTTTAATAAGTTTTATATTTTCATCAACTTGTTCTTTTAGGTCATTACATACCTCATAAGTAGTATTAAAACTATCAATATCATATCTTTTATTTCCATGTGAAATTTCAAATGGTAAATAAGTTTCTGGTATTCCAGTATGTTTATCAAAAATTGTAATATCAAAACAAGAACTATCATTACTTTGTCTAAGTAAATTAATATCAGCACCATACTGATTATCTTTGACTAAACTACTAAAATACTTACAAATTAAAGTATTGCTATTTTGCAAAACTTCATTTGTTAAACTGGGATAATCATTACTATATTTTTCGTCGTAGAACTCAAAAACATTTTCCAATCTTTTTAAGTCTGTATTGCTTACTTTTAGTCCTTTACATAAAAATTCCTCATAAGCAAGTAAAGCTATTCCTATTTCTTTTCTGGAATAATTTTGAAAAGTCTTTACTAATTCTTCAGTTTTATTTATAAAAACCAACCCCCTTTATAATTTTTTTACACAAATACTTTAAATTTCTTTAAACACCTCCAATCTTTGTGCAATAAAAAAACGTCATAATAGACGTTTATTTAAAACACTTGTCATCAAGACCTAAAGCTGAAAGGAATTTTATACAAGCACTTTTTCGGATTTCTCTCATTTTATCTTTACCATAGCAAATAGTAGAAATTATTTCTTCTTCACAAGCACATTTATAGAAAGTTAAGTTAAAAACTTCTAATTCCAAATGATTTAATTTTCTTAATGCTATTGTAATTTTAGAAAAGAGTTGACGACGTTTTTGTTCAAGTCTTGTTTCTAACATTAAACTTTTTAAAACGTAATTTTCTACAACCGATGTGTTAACAGGAATAAATTGTTCATATCTAACACGATAATCACTTGTAATTTTAGGTATAGATATTTTGTCGTTTGTTCTTTTTAAATATTTAAACAACTTGAAAATATCCAAAACCATATTCCTTAATTTAACATAGTCATATAATTGTAATTCATCTTTTCCTAATAAAGTGTTGTTCATGATATCCTCCAACTTATATTTTTATATCCAATATAAAAAAAGGCGAAAATCCCTAATGACATTTTTCAATGCCTAATAAGAATTTCGCCCTAGTATTATAGAAAAAGAGTTTAATTTTAATGCTTGATTTGGTGCCAAAGACATATTTAATTGCTTTGGCGATGATTCTTGATTTTTCATATACCGATTCCCCCAAAATAGAAAAAGGAAGTAGTAGATATAGTTAAAGATATATAAATATAAGTTTAACAAATAAGGATACATACTACTTCCTTAATCAATAAATAAATTTCTAAATTACTTTCTATAATAATTCAAAAGAATTTAAAAATCAAGCATTTTTAAAAAAATCTTTTAAAAAATACTAGATACGAAAAAAGCACTACTAATAAAAGTAGTGCCTATTGGATACATTGTTTTCGTATCATACCATAATTATATCATATGGAAGTTGATAGTCAATATGGAAGAAATGTCTAGAAAATGTTTATGAAAATGTCTTATTAAATAGTGTTTAACAATTGTAAACATTATAAAAATTAAAATAGATACTTTAGTAGATAATAGTGTATTGACAAGTATAGATAAATTTTAACTATATTTAATTATATAAAATATTCTATCAAAATCAATAGTACAAAATATTCGTTCTTTTTTTAAATAAACTTTTTTCTTATCCTTATAAAGATAAATGTAACTAAATAATTTAAAATCTTTTTGCCCGATTTTTATTAGATAATTACGACTTTTATATTTCATATTTATTGTTGCTAACAAAATAATATTATCTAATGTAGGATCGTAAGTAGTGATATCATTAATTTTAAAACCTTTAAAACTAAAGTCATTCTTTTTTAATCTAGATAAAAAATCTTTTACCAATTCTACATATTCTTTTTGTATAAATTGTTTTTTTATTATTACATTAGGTATAGATGATAGTTCTAAAAATAATTTATCAATTTTTTCTAACAATTTGTCATCTTTTATTATAGATTTACCAGTTCTCTTATATATATTAAATAAAGTAATTACAGATATGTTTGATAAGTGAGATAAAATTAATTTAGCTATTTTATTCATCTTTACATAATCTAAATATTTAAAATTATTCAAATTACTATAATCTCCATAACTAATAGAATAAACTATACTTACTTTTTTTAAAGAAAAAAATAGATTATTTAATAAAGATTGTTCAAAATATATATTAAAATTAGGTGAATAATGACGATATGGATTAACAATAAAGTTTTTAATTTCATGAGGTGTATCAAAGTAAGAATTTAGTATAAATTCTAAAGTAAAATTTTCGCCTTTCTCAAAAAAATTGTTTATATTTTCAAAAATATAATTGAAATTATCCAATATATATTTCAAGTGTTTATCATCATATTTTTTATCTACAGATGGGAAATTGCAAGCTTTAATTACTTTTTTATCATTAATGAACCTATAAAAGTATTTATAATAAAGAGAAGTTTTACTCATTTCTAATAATTCTTCAATTAATGCAGTTTCTTTCATAAATCATTCACATCCTTAAATTCTTCATTTATAAAAGAAGTTATTAATTTTTGAAATTTACTTTTTTGTCTAGTTGAAATAAAGTAATCTTTCTTTTCTATTCCTTGTATAGAAATTAAAGCATTTCTAATCAATTCTTCATAGTTTATATTAAAACAATGTTTTTGAAGAATTAATTTATTATCTTTTGTTAGGATAATATCTAATTGATCGTCCTTAGTCAACCCCAATTTTTTTCTATAATTTTTGGGAATTACAATTCTTCCCGTAGAATCAATATTTAACTTATATTTAACCATAAAAAAAACCTCCTATTACTTCTGTTAAATATTTTAATGATTAAAATACTAACCCTGTACTAGCGGTTATTTTATCATATTATAACTAATTATAATTAAAATTATTTAATAAATCTTGTGCCTTATCACAATACCAAAAAAAATTATCTTGAATAATCTCATTAATATTAGTTATTTCATTATTAGTTTTTCTTTTTTCTTCAAAATACCTATGATTAACAAATAATAAATCATATATTTTTAGAAAATCGCATTTTTGTATTATATCAATTAACAAATTGTATAATTTATCAATTGTGGTATTGCTTTCTAAACTTAAATTACGAGTAATACCCAAATTGTTGAAATAGTATTCTATTTCTATTTTTTTGCAAACAAAATTAATGTTTTCAAAAAAGTTTTCTATTATAAGTTTTTTAATTTCATTACTATACTGATTAGGATTATTTTTTAAATTATCAATAAGATAATCAATATTTTTAATTTCTAATAATCCATTACTATCTCTGTATAGACCTAATTTTTTTAATTCTTTATACGTAATACAAATACTCCTTTCAATACTACTAATAATACACGCGTGCAATTTCATTTTACTTCATGTACTAGCATTTGTCAAATTTAAAATAATAAAAATTAAAATTGAGATATAATGGGTGATAATAATGTTTAAGTATGAAACAAGAATAGCTGATTTAAGAGTTGATAATGATTTAAAACAAAAGGATATAGCTGAGCAATTGGATATTACAAGAAGTTTATATTCTTTATGGGAAATAGGAAAGTGTGATATACCACTATTAAAAATCAATGAACTTGCAAATTTTTACAAAGTAAATTTAGATTATTTATTAGGAATAAGTAATGTTGTTACTAAAACAGAAAGAAATAGTATAAATTTAGATTTATTATGTAAAAGATTAAAAGAATTAAGAATTGAAAATAAATTAACAGAAGAAAATTTAGGTAACAAGATTGGATTAGCACAACAAACTTATGACAACTACGAAAAAGGAACTAGAATTCCTACTACTTTCAAAGTATTATATATAGTAAAATACTATAATATCTCTTTTGATTATATAGTGGGAAGAACTGATAACAGAAACAATTAAGTAAAAAAAGTAAATTTCAAGATTGAAATTTACTTTTTTTATCAATGTAAAGCATAAGAAAAATAAAGATTTAAATTGACGTGGGGGGGGGGTACTATTATATAATATAATTATGAAATCATTTTATTTGTCTTGTGAAAAAGCAAGTAAAGTAGAAAGGAGAAAAAGTATGAAAAAGAAATTTGTTTTATCTAGCTTAATGTTTGTTT
>CANQPA010000023.1 GCA_947625635.1 uncultured Bacilli bacterium | reverse complement strand
CCTTTATTTTAATTTTACCATAAGAAAAAGTAGACTAGAGTGTTTTTCTCTTTGTCTACTTTTATCATATCACTTCATAAAAGTGTTTATCTATTTATCATCTTATTCACTATATTTTTTACGTTATAAGCTGAAAAAGGTTTATTTAGCATATCAACTATGTCATATGTAAATGCCCTATCTATTGTTTCTTTAGTATCATCTCCAGATATTATAGATACAGGATATTTTTTAAATAAATTATTATTTTTAAAATAATTTAGTACCATGAATCCATCATATTCAGGCATGTTTAAATCAAGTAATACTCCCTTGATATCATATTCTTTTTTAGTTATATAATCTATCGCTTCTTTCCCATTGTTTGCTTTTAGTACTATGTATTCATCACTAAGAGCTTTTTCTACAATATTTTTAACTATCATAGAATCATCAGCTACTATAATTGCTCCATTCATAAATTCTCCTTTTCTAAATAGTTTTTAACTATTTCTATTACTCTATTTAACTCACTATCAAGTTCATTAAAGTGTCCTTTAATATAATCCAGATTATTTTCTTTACCTTTTAATTCATGATCTAATGAAATACTAGCTAACTTTTTAAATCCTAAATATTTACTATCACTTTTCATAGCATGAGCTAGTATTGCATAATTTGATATGTCTTTATTATTTAAGTATTCTTTCATCTTGGGTAACCTTGATTCTGATTCACTTAAAAAATCTCTAAGTGTTTCATTATACATATCGATATCTCCGAGTAATTCTATTGACGCATCAACATCAATATCATTTTCTTTTAGATAATCTATATTATTTTTATTTTCTTTTTCATCAATTACTTTTTCTTTGATTTCATTAATTTCTTTTTTCCCTTTTAAATATTTAGAAAGTACTTTTTTAAGTTCATCTTCATTAATAGGCTTAGATATATAATCATTAAATCCTACTTCTATATATTTATTAGATTTACCTTGTATAGCATCTGCAGTAAGAGCTATTACAGGAGTTTTAAAACCATCTATTTCTTTTAATCTTTTTAAGGTTTCAACACCACCCATTTTTGGCATCATTATATCCATAAGAATGATATCATAAGTATTACCATCTTTTATTTTATCAAGTACATCATATCCACTATCACTACAAGTAATATCTAAATCATAATCTTTTAATATTTTAACCCCTACTTTTAAGTTAAGATTATTATCATCTACAAGTAATACTTTCTTACCAGTAAACTTAATTATTTCATCATCATTAGTTACTTCTTTTTTATATATTCCCTCTTTAATTTCTTGGGCTAAATAGATAGTAAATGTTGAACCTTTACCATATTCACTTGTAACAACTATTTTACCACCCATCATCTCAATAAGCCTTTTTGTTATTGCGAGTCCAAGTCCTGTTCCTTCTACTGTTGTATTTTTATCTTCATCAAGTCTAGAAAATTTAGTAAATAACTTATCTATTTGTTCTTTTTTTATTCCTCTACCTGTGTCACTTACAGATATTACAAGATTACATTTACCTTTTTCATTTACACAGTTAACACTAAAATTAATCTCACCTTTAGTTGTATATTTAGCAGCATTAGTGAGTATATTTGTTATAACTTGTTTTACTTTACCACTATCTCCATATAGTATATCTGGTATATCAGGTGCGAAATGTGTTTTTAGTTCTATATCTTTTTCACCAATTCTTGGAATAATTAATTTAGTTAAGTTATCAAGTATTTCTCTTAAATTATAATCGGTATTTACAATCTCCATTTTATCTGCTTCTATTTTACTAATATCTAGTATTCCATTTACTATTTCAAGTAAGTTTTGTGAAGCCATTACTATATCTTTAGCATCTTCTTTTGCTTCTTCTAAAGTTTCTGCTTTATCTATACATTCACTAAATCCAACTATGGCATTAAGTGGAGTTCTTATTTCATGAGACATACTACTTAAAAAATCTGTTTTAGCATGATTTGCTTTTTCTGCTTGATCTTTAGCAAGTTCTAGTTGATTGATTAATTTAACATCTGGATTTTCTATTGTAAAATACATTATAAATGCAGTTAAAGTCATAGCTGTAGGTGTCAATATTATAGACGGATTATTCATTTGTATAATCATAGCAATAACTAATAAAAACATAAAAAATATAACAGGTAAATATTTAATTTTATTTTTTTTGAAATTTCCTTTAATCATAAAAACACATGACAATATAATATAAACCACAGCACACATATAAGTGTAAATTGTGGCTGGTCCAGAAGAATGAGTTCCAAAATTATCTTTAGAAATATAATTAGGCAATAAAATAACAAGGATAGTATTTATTAAACACAACAAACCAAAAACTATAAAATATTTTTCTAATTTCTTTTCTCCTAATTTATTTGTATACCATATTCCAATCTTATTTTTTGATACTACATACATATATATTGTAAATAAGGAAAGCCAACTTATAAAGTATACTAGATATGTCCTAGTTATAAATATATAAAGTAATGAATTTAAATCCATATATTTTGAAGCTACAGCAAGGCTAATATCTACTAAAAGTCCTATTAAATTCACTACTAAAAACCAACCATAAAATTTAGTTTCTATATTATTTGCTCTTTTTTTATAAAAAAACACAACACAAAGTAATGCAAAATATAATAAAGAACAAACTTGTATGTATACTGTTATATTCATATTATCACCTAATGAAAGTATAGCATTAAAGGAAAAAAAAGTAAAGGTCTTTACCTTTCACTTATTTGTTTTCTGTATAAAACCTTTACTTTAGGATTATCCGTATTTCCATTTTCAAATGACTCTATATACCTATAGTCGTTTTTACCAGCATTATTTTTTGGAATATTATCAACAACTACATATTCTATAGGAGAAACAAATTTTCTGAATTTAACTTTACACATCTTATCTAAGTTGACAATAGCATTATCGTATGGAGAGTTTTTTAATACTACATATGCTTTTAAAGCATTTTGTGTTTGCTCATTTTCAACAGCTACAACTATGCAATCTTCCACTTCTTCATTTTCACAAAGAGAAGTTTCCATATAATCATGACTAACCTTTGATGCTGTATTTGTTTTAGAATCAAATATAAACGTCATTCTTTTAATTCTACCTATAACTTTTATATTTCCTTCTTCTGTTATTTTACCTAAATCTCCTGTTTTTACCCAAACTCTGCCGTCCTTATCAGTTTCCAAAATTTTATTTGTCTCTTCTTCATTTTTATAATAGCCTTTCATATTTGAATCACTACTTATCCATATTTCTCCAGCTTTGTCAGAGGTATATTTTACTTCTTCTCCTGTATCAGTATCGATAATTTTAGCATAAGCTCCAGCAATCGGCCTACCAACTGTATCTTCTTCAACTGTATTATCAAACATACAAGTCAAACAACCACCAACTTCAGACATTCCATATCCATTGGCAATTTTATACTTGCAATTATGTTCTTTCAAAAATTCATTAGCTTCCTTTTCTTTAGTAAGCTTACCACCACCAGATATAAGAAATTTAAAATCAGACAAATCAACGCCATCAAATCCTTTATCCTTTAAAATGGATTCAACTGTAGCTGGAACACCTTTAATATGATTTGGATGATGTTTTTTATAATATTCGCTTAATTTTGTGTAATCTACTTTAGGAATTACTACAAGTTCAATACCTGTTGATAAAGCTAAATGAACAACATTGTTAAGTATATAAAGTGGAAAAGGTGGTAAAACAAGCAATTCTCTATCATGACGTTCAAACAATGATGTTTCTTGCAATATTGCTCTTACAGAACTGTTAAATGCAAGTGAATCAGTCATAACAGCCTTCGATTTACCAGTGGTTCCACTTGTATGTGTAAGAGCTGCTATATCCTTTTCATTATGACATATATATTTAGATAAATCATCTACTTTACTGCCCATTTTTATAAACTCTTTCCAAGATATATATAAAGAATCTTTTGGAATATTATTTTCCAATAGTTCTTTTACAGATGAAACACCTTCATTTTTAATTTTGTTTTTTAAAATTTTTAATTTGTTTTTTATACTTATTGCATCTGTTGGTGAGACCAATATAACTTTCTCTAATTTTGAATATTTAATATTCTTAATCTTGTTATAAACATCTCCATATCCTAAAAATATTTTTGATTCAGCTTCATCTAAATAGAAATCTATTTCTTCTTGGCTAGCCATTGGATGTATTTGATTAGATACAGCACCTATTTTATTTAAAGCATAAAAACTAACTATGTTTTCAACAAAACTTGGCAAAGATACAGTTACTATATCTCCTTTTTTAACTCCTAGTGCAATATACGCTTTAGCACATTTATCGATCATATCAAATAATTTTCTATACGTTATTTTAGTTGAATCTTCTTTTAAAATAGGATCATAAATAAGAGCTACATCATCCAAATTGTTTTTATTACTTTCATATAAAAAGTCGTAAACTGACATATTAGAATTTGGTTTGCTTATTGGATATTTAGGCTTTTTTAACCATGGTTTATCTATACTAGCATAACCTGTTAATTTTTCTTGCATATTCTTCCCCCAATCAAAATTGATTTAAATATATTATGTATTACCTTTAATACATTTACATTGTAACACATTCAAAATATAATTTTCAAGTAAATACTATAAAATTAATAAATAAAAATGATAAATATTTAGTATTTACCATTTTAGTATTAGATAGGTTAAATATAATGAAAATTATATTGATTATAAATTACTACTTATATTCTTTTTATTCAAGTAAAAATGTGTGAAATAGCCAAATATGCGTATTAAATATTAATTTTGTATAAAAGATACCCTAAATAATCATATTTTTTTATAAATTAATATTACGTATCTTTTTTTATATTTCTATTTTTTCTTTCTTACCATTTTCAAAAGTATAGTATGCTTTATCACCTATTACTTTTATATTTTTACCATCAAAGAATATAGTATCTTATTCAGAGAATGCGATTACTTTTTCGTTTTTTTTAGTATAATTAATAATGAAATCAGTATACTTTTTTATTAAAGTTTTATTTTCTTCTAAAGAATATAACTGAGTCAGTAGAACTACCATATACTATTCCATCATTTTCTATATAACCTTTTAATAATCTTAACGATACCATATGTCCTAAATGTAGATCAGGTCTGGATGAATCTACAACAAATTTAACAATTAGTTTTTTATCGCTAATATGTTGGGATAAAATTTTAAATTTTTAATATTTCTACTAACAATACACAATAGATTAATAACATATGGTTTTCTATTAAATTTATATTTTGAATTATTATTCTCACATTTTATAACATCATATTTAATGACATCTCCAACATTAATTTCTTGATTTTGATAGCATTCTTTTGGATCCTTTTTTAAAACCAATTGAATTAATTCATCTGAGTCATTTTTTATTATATAAAAAACATTATTTTTTGTGTTATTTTTACTTTCAACTTTTCCAATAATTTTCATTTTAAATTTAATTTCTATCAATTTTCCTTCATCTTTCTTTTCGCATATCCTGTATTAGCCATATCCACCCAAGAATCTCTATATCCATAAGATAAGTCATCTACTATAGGTACTACTCTATCATTATTTTTTAAGATATAATTAAGTGGCACTATCTCGCCATTTACTTTAGCACCCACAAGTATCTTTTCTATATCTAGGTAACATGCTAAATCTATTATATTAGATCCCTTAGGTATTCCTTTTTTATTACCATCACTTGACATATATACATATATAATATCCTTAAATAGTTCATTTTTTACTTGATTTACAAACTCTTCATTATCTTTAAACATTATATTTATTTCAGATAATGATTTAAAGAACTGAAATTTACTTTTTAAATCTTCCTGCATTTTACTTCTTGCAAGTCCTTTATTTATATCCCAATATGCAGTAAGTCCAAAGGATGCTATTTTATCCATATCAAATGTTCTTATTTGAGTTTGAACAAGTCTATCATTTGGACCAAATACTGTTGTATGTAAGGATCTATATAAATTAGTTTTAGGTGAACATATATAATCTTTAAATTTATCATTTACAGGATGATATTTAGAATGTATTAATCCTAGTGTTATATAACAATTCTTTATCTCATTTACCATTATTTTAAGAGATAATAAATCGTGTATATCAGAGATTTTATAACCTTCGTGGATTTTTTTATATATTCCGTATACATTCTTGGTTCTAACCTTTATTTCGTGTGGTATTTCATTATTATTAAGTATCTCTTCTATGTTAGATAATACTTCATTTAAACAAGCATTACTATCTACATTTAGTTTATTCATCATACTTTCTAATTTTTTATATTCATCAGGATATAAATATCTAAAAGATAAATCCTCAAGTTCACTTTTTATTCTATATGCACCTATCAAGTAAGCAAGTGGTGAGAATATATCTAATGTCTCTAGTGCATTTTCTTTTTGTTTATATTCGCTTTTAAATTCTAATGTTCTCATATTATGAAGTCTATCAGCTAGTTTTATAATTATTATTCTAACATCATTAGTAATACTTAATATAATTTTCCTAGTATTTGCAAAAATCTGTTCTGTTTTAGATGAAAAATTCATTTTACTTATTTTGGTTACTCCATCTACTAGGTTCGCTATATCCTTGTTAAAAAGATCTGCTATTTCTTCTTTGGTTGCCTTTGTATCTTCTAGCGTATCATGCATTAAGGCCGCACATATAGTATCTTGGTCTGCATGCATTTCAGATAATATATAAGCTACATTAAGTGGATGTGATATATAAGGTTCACCACTTTGCCTTGTTTGACCTTTATGCATATTATCTGCATAATCATAAGCTTTTTTTATAATGTCTAAACTATCAGGATTATAAGATTCAATATTTTTTAATAAATCATCAAGCACTATATTCATAATACACCTCCAATTATACAAAAAAACCAGAAGAGAATTTTGATCAATATGACCTCATTTTCTCATTCTGGTTTATTTGAGCAAGATAAAGAATCGCAAATGCATAAGCAAATGCAGTCGAATATTACATTAGAATTAAATTTAATTAATGTTTTTTTTAAATTCAATCGATTCATAATATTCCTCCCTTGTCCAAGATAAAATATTACAATAAATCTTACTCTTATTTCTTTTTTTTGTCAATACCTTTTTAACAAATTTTACCACTTTTTAATTTTTGTATTAAATTTTTTAACCTATATTATTGTAAGTAGAAGTTTCAATTACAGGTGTTTTTATTTTTTTATAAATATTATCTTCATAACTTTATAAACAATAAAAAATAGATTCACTAAATGTAAATCTATTTAACTACTATATTTACTAATTTTTTAGGAATGACAATAAGTTTTACTATTTTTTTCCCTTCAGTAAATGCTTTTACATTATCTATTTTCAAAGATAATTCCTTCATTTCATCTTCAGAAGCATTTGAAGCTATTTCTATTTTTCCTCTTACTTTTCCGTTTACTTGAACAACCATAGTAAATGTACTTTCTTCTAATTTAGATGAATCATATTCTAACCAACCTGAATCACAAAATTTCTTTCCTAAAGAATACATTTCATTTAATTCTTCTGTTATATGAGGGGCAATAGGGTTTAATAAATGTATTAAAGTTCTATAATCCTTATTAGTAATTGTATCCAATTTTTCTAACTCATTCAAAAGAATCATCAATGCAGATACGGCTGTATTATATTTCATATTATTTAAATCATCTGTTACTTTTTTTATTGTCTGATTAATCAATATTTCAGTTTCATTTGAATATTGGTTACTACCATTTAATTTTTCACCTAATCTATAAATTCTATCTAGAAATTTTTTACAACCCTTAAGTCCATTTTCACTCCATGATGCATCATGCTCATAATCTCCTATAAACATTTCATAAGTGCGTAAAGCATCACTCCCATATTCTTTTATAATATCATCTGGGTTTATTACATTTCCTTTTGATTTGCTCATTTTTTCACCATTTTCACCCAGAATCATTCCATGACTAACACGAGTATATATCATTTCTTTATTTGGTACTAAACCAATATTATATAAAAATTGAACCCAGAATCTAGCATATAATAGATGTCGAGCAGTATGTTCCATACCACCGTTATACCAATCAACTTTCCCCCAATATTTCATAGCATCCATTGATGCAAATTTATCCTTATTATGCGGATCCATAAATCTTAAAAAATACCAACTAGATCCAGCCCAATTTGGCATTGTATCTGTTTCTCTTTTCGCTTTTCCACCACATTTTGGACAAGTAGTATTTACCCAATCGGTTATTTTAGCAAGAGGTGACTCTCCATTATCTGTTGGTTCATACTCCGCAACATCAGGTAATAACAGAGGCAAATCATTTTCATTCATAGGCACCCATCCACATTTTTCACAATATATCATAGGAATTGGTTCACCCCAAAATCTTTGCCTAGAAAATATCCAATCTCTCATTTTGTAATTATTTACTCGCCTAGCTATATTCTTTTTAACTAACATATCAGTTATAGCTTCTTTTGCATCAATTACATTCATTCCAGTAAATTCTTCTGAATTGATAAGCTTAGAAGTCAAATTATTTAAATAATCATATTTTTCATAAGCTTTCTTACTTATATCTCCACCAGTTATTACCTCAATTATTTCAAGATTATGTACTTTGGCATACTCATAATCTCTTTGATCATGAGCTGGAACTGCCATTACTGCTCCCGTTCCATAATCACCAAGCACAAAATCTCCTAAAAATATTGGAACCTCTTTACCATTTACAGGATTAATTGCTTTTATTCCTTTAATTTCAACACCTGTTTTTCCCTTATTAAGCTCAGTTCTATCCATATTTGACTTTTTGCTTGTTTCTTCTATATAAGATAAAACTTCATCCTTATTTTCTACTCTTGGCATCAATTCTTTAATAAGTTTTCCATCTGGCGCAATAACAAAAAATGTAATTCCATATATAGTTTCTATGCAGGTAGTAAATATAGAAAATTTACCACCACCTACAATATCTATATCAACTTCTACACCGGTAGATTTACCTATCCAATTTTTTTGTCCTAATTTTACTTTTTCAGCAAAATTAGTATCATCTAAACCTTTAAGCAAATCTTCTGCATAACTACTCATTCTTAGCATCCACTGTGATTTTTCTTTTTGTATAACAGCTGTTCCACATCTTTCACATACACCACCAGCTGCATCTTCATTTGATAAAACCGTTTTACAATTTGGGCACCAATTTACTGGTATCTTAGCTTTATAAGCCATTCCATGTTTATAAAATTGCAAAAACTGCCATTGTGTCCACTTGTAATATTCAGGATCTGTTGTTGAAAATTCACGTGACCAATCGAATGAAAAGCCAAGGGATTTCATTTGTCCTTTGAATGTTTTTATATTTTCTGCAACTGCATCCTTTGGATGAATGTGATTTTTTATTGCATATTGCTCAGCTGGAGCTCCAAACGCATCCCATCCCATTGGATAAAGAACATTATACCCTTGCATCCTTTTCATACGGGCTAATGCATCCTGAGCAGTATAACTTCTAACGTGTCCAACATGTAATCCTGCTCCTGATGGATATGGAAATTCAACTAATATGTAATATGGCTTATCACCCTCATTTTTTACTTCAAATGTCTTTGACTCTTCCCAATACTTTTGCCATTTTTTTTCTATTTCTTTAAAATTATACATATTATTTTCCTCCTTGTTTGTGCTTATAATATGTTCCAATTATGTGATACAAAACTAATATTAAAATAATTAACGTTAACATTCCAAAAAATATTTCTAATACTAAATTATCAAATAAACATACTACATATACTGTCGTAGATAAAATAAAAGAATTTGCTAAAAAGATGTTATTTGCTATTTTTTTTAAATTTTTATCATTTATTTTAACACCATATTTATATTTTAAATATGACATTTCTTTACCATTTGGAAGCTTATTCAAAACAGTTTTTCTTGAACCTACAAATATGATATAAAAAAGATATGATATTAAAAATATAAATAAATATAAAAACAATTCTCTCATAAATTCCTCCTAAAAAAATGCGCCACTATAAGGACGCAAGTTTATATGGTAAAATCTTTTTTTATAAATAATACATACGCCCACTTTATTGAATTACAAAAAATTTAAATATTATTAATATTATATTATACTTCATCAATATATTCAAGTAATTTTAGAAATAATTCAATATATTTTTTTTCTAAATAATCCTTTATATGAGCTAATTTTTTGATCTCAATTCTTTTCCTTTTTAAATTTAACTCATTTGAAAATATTATATCATCAACTCTTTGTTTTACATTAGTTTTTATAGGTAAATCACTTATAATTGATATTATATCATCTTTTACTATTCTTATTGAATCTATTTCAATATCCTCACCACTGCATACAATAGTAAGTTGGGAAGCTGTTGGGACATTTTGAACTTCAACTATCAAATCAGCACCTTCTATATAACTTATATTTTGAACTTGCTTACTTTCGGCATAACTGATTATTTTAGGCATTTTTTTTATATTTCTAAAATTTATTTTATAATCCCTCATATTAGGTAATACACCTACTTTACCTTCAACGGGCATAATAGTTAAACTGAAATTATTCTTTTTATATATATATTCGACATTTGTTATTAAGTAATCTCCTTTTAAATAATTGTTTGTTACACCATCATCTTCATATATGCTATAAGTATTATTTGCACCAGGAAAAACCTGAATTTCTAATTTTTTAGGAACAGACGTATCATTAAATTTATTTGTAGCTAATGGTATTATCGTACCAGCCTTTACAAACACAGGATATTCCTCATCTTTATAAAAGCCTACATATTTTTTATTCCCTTTATATTTTTTACCAGTAAAAAAATCATACCATATGCCGTCAGGAATATATAATTTATGTATTACCCTATTCATTATATAATCTTTTTTAGACATTATAGGGCTAACAAATATATTAGAACCAAAATAATACTCATTGCAATAAAGTGTATCATCATAAAGAACTGGGTATCTATAATATATAGGTTCTATTAACGGTTTCCCATATTTGAAATATTTATATGATTCTGTATATATATATGGAATCAATTTATATCTCAAATTCAAATAATATCTAACTATCCTTGATGTTTTTATACCCCACTTCCAAGGTTCTCTTTTATAATATTTTCCACCCTCAGATCCTAATCTTAATATTGGAGAAAAGACACCAAGCTGAACAAATCTAGTAAAAAGTTCATTATCCTCTATCCCGTCTTTCGTTCCACCATAATCATGACTCCAAAAACTAATACCCATATTAGCAGCAGAAATATTAAAATTTGAAATTTCCTTAAGTGTCTCCCAACTAACAGTTGATTTTCCCGCATACAATACTGGGTATCTATGCGAAGCAATTGTAGAATTATAAGAACTTAACAAAGGTCTAATATTTTGTTTTCTAAAGCAATCATAATATAAATAATGTTTCAAAATCATTATTCTATCTAATTGTTTGTCATTAAAATAATCAATTGAATAAAAATCAATTCCAATATTATCCAAAGGATGTATTATTAATTTTAAAAAGGCATCGATAGTTCTTGGATCAAGTAAATTAAATAAAATATTACCTTTCTTATCTACTGGTATATAATCTTTTAATTTAAAAAAAAGTTTACTATTTGGTTTAAATGCATCTGGAATATCTATTGATAACCCTAATCTTACTTGCTTATTTTTAAAATAGGATACTAGATTTTTGGGATCTTTATAATATTCACTAAATTCGAAATTATTATCATTTTGCCATTTATTTAAAATAAATAATGAGATTGGAATTTCATTTTCTTCAAATTTTTTAAAAATATGTTCTATATCATTTTCTGTATATAAATCATTTTTATCCCACCAATTTCCAAGAGCATATCTTGGAATTAATGGAGGGTTCCCTGTAAGTAGAAAGTAATCATTTAAACAATAATAAAAATCGTTAGCATACAAAAACACATATAAATCAAGTTCTGCATTATCTCTTATTTTAAATTCGCCATTTTCTTTAATAATGTAAGAATTTGAATCATCTATCGAAGCAAATCCATCAATAGAATATAAACTTCTTTTTAATACTTTATCCTTATCATTATTGGTTTTATATACACATGTGCCATAATTCCTTATTTCTGGATGTTTATAATACCAAAACCTATCACTACCGTTTAAAATTATTTTCAAATTGCTAGAAGGAGAAACTTTACCTCCATAAAAACTTTTATTTTTTACATAAATAAGTTGAAAATATTTAGTTGTTATTTTTAAAATTTTATTATTTTCTTCCACCGTAAAGTTAGGCTTTGGAAAATTTCTAAACCATACTAATTGAGTAGGATAATCTTCAAAAATTCCTTTTTCTGAATATTCTAATCTAACTAATCTTTCAGTTAAAACTGTAATACGATATTTATTACCCTTAAATATACATTCGGGATTAGATATTGATTTATTTAAATCCAATTTAAATTGTTGACCTAAATCATACATAATATCACCCTCCTTATTCTTTTTACACATTATTCTATACATAATTATACCACTTGAACTAAAAATTTCCAATAGAACCAACAAATTTTATATAATTCGTCAATAAATTTTGTTATAACCTTTAATAATAGATTCGCTAGCTATTATTTAATCAAAAAATTCAAACTTATATTAATTGTTTACGTTTTATTTTTATATAACTTCTTTCTTTTATCAATCCTTCATAAAAATTGTACAATATTTTTTTATTCTTTAAATCGTCAATTTTTATATTTAAAAATTTTAATAATTGAACATCGTTAGAATTCCCAAAATTATTACTAAACATTTTTAACTTTTGCAAAGCATCATTTTTATTAGTTGAATACAAATTATAAAAATATAAGGCCAATAATTTACTTAAAAAAAGTTTATAATCATAATCAAATAATGCATTAAATTCAACGTCAGTTGATTTTAAGTATGTATATATTTTATCATTTAACACTTCATTATCTAAAACTATATTCATAAAAAATTTATGTTTATAATTAAATGATTGTCTATATAAATTATAATTTTTAATATAATCCATAAATTTCAAACCTAAAAAATAAGAATAAGTTTCACTAAAATTACTTGAAAGATTTTTATCAAAAGAATTTTGATTTAGAAAGTTTAAATGTGCATGGCCCAGTTCATGTATCAAAACTTCATAAAACATCAATTTATCCGTTTTATATATTTCTATATAATTTTTATCAAGAGATTTTATGTATATATTCTGCCCTAAATATTCTTTTTTAGTTTTATCATAATAAATTCCATTATAATTGAGAATACTATAATAAGTTGATTTTAATCCAAATTCGTTTTCATCTACAAAATTATTAAATATTTCATTATTATTAACTTTTTTTTCATTTTTGTTAGATCTAACTGTTTTTAAATTTATATGTTCGATTTTATTAGTAGTTACTATATCTGCTATTTCAAGTTTGTTTTGATTGTTAATTCGCTTAATATTTAATTCATCCCTACCTAAGTAATAATCAATATATTTTATATCGTTAATTAAAGTATTTCTAAATTTTTCATTTTCGCAAGAATCTAGTTTCCTTTTTATTTCATTTAAATCTCTTAAAAGCGTGTATCTTAATGATTTATTCATATTCCACCTCCTTTGTGTAAAAAACAAAGTGAAATTTTAAATTTTCACTTATTTTCTTAAATTTTTACTAATTAATTCTAAATCTTCTGTTAATTGTTCTATTCTAGATATAATTCTTTTGGCTTTGACCTCATCAACACCATTTTTAGATTTTGACAAATGTTGCTCTAATTCATTGATATTAAAATTAGATGTGAAAAACGTAGTTAAATTATTATCCATCCTATATTGCAATAAGGGGCATAAAATTTCATCCCTATTCCAATCATTTAAGCCTTCCGCACCTATATCATCTATTAATAATAATTTTACTTTCTTTACATATTCAAATTTCTGATTAAAATCATCATAAAATGCCTGTCTTACAAATTCGGGCCAAAAAATTATACTACTTTTATAATTTTTTTTCGCTAGTTCATTAAATATTGCTGATATTAAATACGTTTTTCCACATCCAAAATTTCCATGTAAATACAATCCTTTACAATTCTTGTTACTTTCAAAATCATCCAAAAAATCCATTAACCAATTAATTACTTTAAATCTATTTTTATCTGTTTTATAAATATTTTCTAAACTAGCAGTTTTTACATAATCAGGAATATTAAAAAATTTTATATTATTTAAATATCTATTATTATTTTCCAATATTTTTTTATATCTACAAGGTTTATAAATAAAAGATAAATTTCCATTATTATTTATCGGAGAATAGCAAAATCCGTCTACTTTATTTTTGCATTCAAATATACTATTGCATTTCATACAATTTTCATATTCGAAACAGCATTCTTCTAATATAGATGTATAATTTTTTAATATATTTGAATCTATCTTTAATCCTTTAACAATTTTTTTTAAATTTGGGTTAGATAGTGCCTTCTTATATTCAGTTTCTAAATTAATCTTTTTTAATTCCTCTATTTCTATATTTTCAAGAACATTATGCATAATTAGCTCCTTTTCATACGACTTTCAAGTTTTCTTATTTCCTCTTCTGTTGCAGTATCCTCTTTTATATCTTTATCAATCCATTCTGGAGATTTATTGACTTTAATATTTTTAGTTGATTTGTTATTAAGTTTTTTATTCTTTTTATATTCCTTTTCTGCCAAATTCATAGCGTCTTCAACCGTCTCTATTCCACTTTTGCCCCATTGAGCAGCTATAACTTCTACAAATGATTTTATAAGTTTATTATTATTTATTTTTAAAACATAGTCTATTAAAACATTAACTACTCCAGGTTTTAAATTTAAATCTATAAGTAAATATGAAATAATTGATAAATCACTGCTAGTAGGATTACCGGTTTTATATTTACTATTTATAAAATCATAAGGGCTTGTTGTTTCAAACATATGAATCATACGTGATCTATTAGAAAGATCTGTGCTATCTTTCCTCAAATATTCTGGTTGACTCTTATATATAATACCCGGAAGTTTACCCATATTATCATACCTATAATACTTAGTTGCATTTTCTTGTAGAAGCTTTTTATCTATTGTGTGCCTTTCACTTATTGAATTCCTAATAAGTTCCACCATATCATCATTATCGTAATTATATATATATGATATTTTATATATAAAATCCTTAGTATCTTTAGTTATTGACTTTTTATTTAACATATCATCACTTATCAAATCAAGTATAGTATTTATATCTATTGCGGACAATATTTCTAATTTTCTATAATTTGACTTTTTTATGTCATATATTAAATTATCATTTAATGGTGATACTTCAAAAGCAAATATATCACTAAATTTATGAGTTACATCGGTATATTCCTTTAAATTTATTTTAGGCACTTTAAAATAGCTTATAACTCTTTCATATTCTAATTTTCCAACAGAATTATAAAGTGCAATATTGAGTAAAGGATTATTTATAAATTCAGATGCATTCATTGGAGAATATAATTCATATATATAATTATTTATGTTACCATTTTTTAAATATGTTTTAATTAAACCTACAGCTTCTAATTTTGCTTTTGCATCCTCAAATTCTGAATTACTTATAAGCATATCTTTCAGTATATGATGATGAGTCCACTCATTCGAAATCAGTTCTGATTTATCCAAATATGACCAAAAAGTATAATACAAACTTATAGCTTCATGACCTACTATCGGTTGATACAAAAGCATTAATATATTTCTATCTTTATCTGATAAAATTGTTTTATTTACTACTACAAAAGTATCTGCAGGTAATGAACTCATAAATGGCCTCCAATCTATATATAGTTTAACATATTTAAGAATAAAAAAAAAGAAAAAGATAGAAATATCTATCCTAATTTTCTAATTTTTTTTTGAATACATATCCCAAAGTTGTAACACCTATTACAGATAATAATCCAAATACTAAATATATTGAAACATTATCTAAAGTGTTAGGAGCAGTAACAGTTGGTTCTTCATCTTTCACTTCTGGATATATTGTTTTTCCGTCTTTTAAAAGTGTAATATTTTTAACTGGAATTGTTTGAGTAACTATTTGTTCATAAGTACCATCATTATCCCAGTCAAATGCATATTCATATACAACTTCATCTACATCTTTTATTATTTCTTCATCTATTAACGCCCAAACGCTTACATATTCTTTGCCTTCATCTTTTTCATCATCATAAACATAAGTAGTACTCCATTCACCACCGTTTACTCTATATTTAAATTTAGCATTTGCAGTTGAACCTTCCTTAGAAAATCTAACTCCAATCCACCAACCATCTTTTGGTCTTACTATGCCGTCTTGGTCGCTTTTTACCCAATCAAGTTCGAAAACATTTGGATAAGTAATGTTAACAAAATTAGTCTTATTTCCAGTCAAATCAAATTCTGTTGGCAAAATAGGTTCAACTGTTCCAAGATTAGAAACTGGATAAGCTTGCACTCCTGATTCAGTTTGTAAAATTACATTTTCAGGTTCAATTTCAACTCTAACAATCTGTTCAAAATCTTCATTACCATCCCAGTTAAAATGATATTCCATAGTAACTGGTTTTGATCCCATTATTGCAGCATTTATAACTTCAAAATTAATTCCACTCCATAAGCTTATAACTCTAGTAACTTCATCATCTTTAAAATCGCTATACTTTTTAATGTCAGAAACTTGACCAAGTGTATTAACAGTATAATATGAAGCATTTTCAGTGTCTACAGATTCAGGTGCAGTGACCTTTATTCCTAACCATCCAAATCCCTCTGGTCTTTCTCCTACGTGATCAGAAGCTTCTTGCTTAGGTGCTATTTTAAGAGTTGCACTATCATAAGTTACAACTGTAACTCCATCTACATCATTTACTTCTCCACCATCAGTTATAGTGTCTACCGTTGCTTTGTCAACAGCAAATACATTTGGTATCATAACTAAACTTAGTACAAATACCATTGCATAAAACAATATTCTTTTTCTCATAAAATCTCCTCTCTTATCTTACATACTAATTTTAGCATACCCCCCCCCCAGCTGTCAATAATTTTCTAAAAATTTATATTTTAAATTATTTTTATGTATAAAAATTGTAAACAAAAGTTTTAATTTCTCTATACTTGTATTTTTTAGTAGTCCATGTTATATACTAAATCCTAACACATTCAAAAATTATATTGTACTTTAATTGTACGTTTTTTTATTTATACCAAAATAGTAAAAAAATTTGTTTTATAAGCTAGCTTAACCGCATATTTTCCCTAAATAAAATTTTTTGTACAAAAACTTGCTAACAAAAATCAATAGTTTTTTGTAATTTTTTTAAAATTTGTTTTATTTCAATTTTAAAGCATGCTA
>CANQPA010000022.1 GCA_947625635.1 uncultured Bacilli bacterium | reverse complement strand
ACCTTACATATTTATTATAATATATTTTTTTTAATAATAAAAGACTGTTTTCAAATTTTTATTTGTCAACAGTCTGAAAAGATGTTAATAATAAACATCTTTTAAATATAAACCGCAAGCTGGAGCACAAATCCCTGCACTTTTTCTATCTTTTGCTTTTAAAATATCTATTATATCCTCACTTTTATATTTTCCTTCACCCACCTCAATTAATAAACCAACTATATTTCTTACCATGTATCGCATAAATCCAGTTCCTAATATCGATATAGTAATTTGATTTACATTCTTTATATCCCGTATTAATGAAGTTTGTACAATAGTCCTTTCATAATTATCCCTCTCATCATCTACTTTTACAAATGATTTAAAATTATGAGTTCCTTCTAAATATTTTAACGCTCTTTGCATTTCTGGAATATCTAATTTTTTATTATACTGAAATACATAATCCTTTTCAATTGGATTATAAATTCCCATATTTATTTTATATATATATTCTTTAGCTTTAACATCAAATCTAGCATGAAAATTATCTGAAACCTCAATTACATTTTTAACATAAATATCATCTGGGATTAAACTATTTATCCCCTGCTTAATTTTATTGCAGGGAATATTAGATTCCATATCAAAGTGAGCCCTTTGATTATAGGCATGCACACCAGCATCTGTACGTCCAGATGCTGAAATAGAAACACTTTTACCGCCATTTATTTCCTTTAAAGCCCTCTCCAATTCACCTTGAATTGTTTTTACCCTAGGTTGCTTTTGATATCCATTATATTTTGATCCATCATATGAAAATGTCATAAAATATCTCATAAAATCACTTCCTTAACTACAATTGTTAAAAATAATATAATAAATAATAATAATAATATGATTGATTTAAAATTAAATCTATCTATACTAATCTCAAAAAAATTTAATTTTAAATTAGATTCTAATTGATTTATTTTATTAGATACAAATAAAATTCTCGGTAAAAAGAAATTTTTTAAATTATTTGTTCTTTTATTCTTTAATAATTGAATATTTTTTATTTCTATACTTGAATTAATCATAAATTCTAAAAAATAAACCGCTAATGTCATATTATAAGATATATTTAAAATATTTAAGCCAAACATTTTCAATGGAAACAGTATAGTATAAAATCCATTATTCAAACTTTTAAAATCTATTAACATCAACATTGATTTAATTAAAATTAAGCAACTTGTCATTTTATATGTATATATAAATGCTTTCAATAAATCACTATAAATAATTATATATATTATAAATATAAATAACAATAATATTTTTATTTTTTTTATAAAATCTACATATATATTTACACTTTTATTAATCAACATTAAAATTATAAATTCTAAAGTTAATAGAAATAGTATTAGAAATAAAGAATTAGCCAAAAAAATAGATAATATTATTAAAAATAATATTATTAATTTTATAGAATTATTTATGCTATTAAGAAATTTATTTTGCATTTCTGTAAATATCCTTTATTAAATCATTAATATTATCTCTATTTCCTAATTTTTTGTTTTTTATTTCTAATACTTTTTTTTCAATCAAACTTACATTAGGCATCTGTTGATTAGCTTTTTTTAATAAACTATTTAGTTTAAATATTTTATATTTTACATCCATTGTTACTATTTTTTTATCATATACAACTAAAACATTGTCGCAAACTTCTAGTAAAAAATCGGAATTGTATGAAATAATTATTATAATTTTTCCCAGCCTTTTTTCCCTTTTTAAGATTTTTATTAACGCTTGAATTCCATTATAATCCAATCCTTTTGTAGGTTTATCTAGCAAAATTACTTTTGAATTTCTTAAAAATATTGATATTAATAAAATTTTTCTTTTTTCACCTTTACTTAATTCCATATAATTCTTAGTTAATATTTCTTCACTAAGCTTAAACAATTCAAGTAATTCATACATTTTTTTTTCATCAAAATTTTTTATACCATATTTAATATCCTCCAATATATTTATATTAAATAATTGTTGTTCATCATCATCTAATAAATATGATATATTATTTCTAATTTTTTTTAAATTTTTTTGAGATGCTTCTTTATCTATTTTATTATTATTGATTAATATTTCACCAGATGTGGGTAATTTAATGCCATAAATTAAACTCAGTATAGTGGATTTTTCGAAATCATTGGAACCTATTATAGCTGTTATTTGATTTTTTTTAAATACAATATTAAGATTTTTTAATTTGTCCTCATAAGTTACATTTTCAAATTTTATTTCCATATGCTATCCACCATACTATCTATATTTAAAACAACATTTTGAATCAATCCATATGAGATCAATTTGTTAGATAAATCAACCATAAATGGCATTTTTATATTATTTTTTGTAAATTTTTTTTCTTCATTTAAAAGTTCTTTTGTCTTTCCTATTTCTACAATTTTACCATTATTTATAATTAAAATATTATCTGAAATTAATATATCTTCCTCATTAGTGGTAATGAATAAAATTGCGCAGTCTTTCATTTTTTTTAAATAATTAATAATAATTTGTCTAGTTTGATTATCAATCTCATCAAAAGAATCATCAATTATCAATAGCTTGGGATTATGAATAATTGAAAGTGCAAAAGAGGCAACCTTTTTTTGTGTTGAAGTTAATTCACTTATATTTTTATATAAAATTTTATCTATTTGTAGTTTATTCGAAATCTCATAAATTTGTTTTTTCGCCTTTATTTCTTTATATTTCAAATTCAAAAGTTTATTAATAAGATTATCAAAAACTGTTCCAGATGATAGTGTATTAAAATCTGTTAATACACCAATATTTTTTATTATTTCCTTTATATTTTTGGTATTTATAAACTCATTATTATATATAATTCTGCCTTGATATTGTAAAAATCCAATTATACATTTTACTATTGTTGTTTTTCCACTACCAGTTTTACCTAATAAAACATTAAATGAATTTTCTTCTAAATCAAAAGATATATCTTTTAATATGTTTTTATAGTTTAAGTTTTGTACTTGCAGAATATTCATAATACCACCTTAAGTTTATATTATAGTATAGTTTTATTTTAAAGTAAAGATTTATAAATAAAAAACTATAAAGTTAATTTTATCCTTTATAGTGTTTTTTTGTATGATTTCATTTCTCTTTTAACTGTATTCTTTATCTCGTTTATATTACTTATTAAATCCTTTTTTATCTCTTCAATAATTGCTAGTTTTTTTCTAGCTAAACCTTCTTTACTTTTAGATTTTACTATTACCCTTGTAATACCTATATCTATTGTTGAAACGTAAACAGAAAATTCAATCATAATATCATTTGTATTATTTATATAATAAAATATGCCATTTGTAGTCTTAACACTTGCTAAACCTTCATGAAAGTCTTTTGCATATTCATACTTGCAAGCAAAAACCTCTTTACCTGTTCTATCTATATAACCATATTGACCACGTTCATCTTGGACAACCGCTAAATCTTCATGGAAATTTCTTACATAATTTCTTACATATTTACTCTTACAAGCAATAACCTCTTTACCTGTTTTATCTATATAACCATATAGACCTTCTCCATCTTTGACAGCCGCTAAGCCTTCATGAAAGTCTAAATATCTATATGTTACTTCAATATAATCTTCTACTTTTAAATAATCCATACTAACCCTCCCAATAAATACAATTATTATATTATAATTTATTAAAAAATGTCAATAATAACAAGGGTGAGTATATGAAAATAGATAATAATATTGAAAAAATATTTGAAACTATTAACTCTATGAATGGAAAAAGTAGCGATATAGTAACTCGTATAATTGAAAAAAAGAACTACAAAGTTGGATATATATTTCTAGAAAGTGTTAGTAGTGACGATAAGATAAGTGATTTTTTAAATAAAGCTATTATTAATTTGGACAGAAAAAAAATATTTGATTCATTTTATGAACAGGTTAAAAACAGTATCTATAATAGCAATATGAAAATATGTGAAACTTATGAAGAGATATTTTATTACTTAGCTAGTGGTTTTACTATAATTGCTTTAAATAATAGTAGTAAAGTAATAGTAATTGAAACAAGAGAAACTCTTGATAGAGGTGTTGTTGAATCAACTAGTGAAACTATAATACGTGGCCCAAAAGATAGTTTTACTGAAAATCACAACAAAAATTTAGGTTTAATTAGAAAAAGAATCAAAGATCCTAATTTATGGTTTACTGACGTTAAAGTTGGTAGACGTACTAAAACTAAGGTATCTGTAGCATTCATTAAAGATATTGTTCCTAATTGGAAAGTGAAAAAAATACTTGATGATTTAAAAAAAATAGATATAGATGCAATACTTGATAGTGGATATATAAGAGAATTAATAGAAAAAAATCAAAAGTCAGTTTTTCCAAAAGTCATAAGTACAGAAAGGCCTGATCAGGCATGCACTTCTTTACTTAACGGAAAAATAGTAATACTAGTTGAAAATACACCGTTTGTTTTAATACTTCCAGCTGTACTTACCGATTTTATTCATTCTCCTGAAGATAATTATCAAAAATCATTTAACATATCATTTTCAAGAATAATAAGAATTATATGCTTCTTTTTGGCACTTGTAACCCCAGCATTATATATTGCTTTGATGACATACAATCCTGAAATAATTCCAGATCAATTGTTAATATCAGTTGCAATTCAAAGGGATGGTGTGCCATTCCCAACCGCAATTGAAGTTCTGTTATTCGTCCTAACTTTCGAAGTATTAAGAGAAGCCGATATTCATTCCCCATCTTTCTCTGGTAGTGCCATGAATGTTGTTGGAGCATTAATATTAGGTGATGCAGCTGTTGCTGCAGGGGTAGTTTCTCCTATAGTAATTATAGTAGTGGCAGCAACATCGATATCGGAACTTGTATTTTATGACGTAGATATTATAGATGCAATAAGGGAATGGAGAATATTATTTATACTAGGTGCAACATTTATGGGTATTGTTGGATTTATGATTATATTTATTATATTTATTGCTAAACTATCTAGTCTAGAATGCTTAGGAACTCCATATCTTACGCCTTTTAGTCCTATAAGTATTAGTAGTCTTAAAGATAGTGTTATTAGATTATCTAGAAAACATCTTAAAAATAGACCTACTTATTTAACAAGAAATGTAAAAAGAATGGGTGACTTAAATGAAGAAAATAATAATTAGTTTAATTTTACTATTAACTCTATGTGGTTGTTGGAACTATAAAGAATTAAACGATTACTCTATCGTTACAGGAATAGCAATAGATAAAAATGATGATAAATATGAAGTAAGTGTTTTAATATCAAATGCGCCTAAAAGTAGTGGTGAAAATAGTGATTCTTCACAATCTCAAATAGTTGTTTATTCTGAAGACGGAGAATCAATATTTCAAGCGTTTAAAAATATAGGACTAATATCACCAAAAGAACTTTATATAGGTAGTTTTTCTGTTCTCGTTGTATCTGAAGATATTGCAAAAGAGGGACTTGAAAATGTTGTGGATTTATTTGTTAGATATACAAGTGCGAGAAACAATTTTTATATAGCTATTGCAAAAGATACTAAAGCAGTTAATACTCTTAAAATACTAACTCCCCTTGCCAATTTTCCATCTCAAAATATAGCCGATAACTTAAAATTTACTACTAACCTTCAAGGTACTATTGCAAGGACAAGTTTTAACGATTTATTATCCATTCTCCTCAGAGATGGTATTGAACCTTCAATAAATTCTATAAGTGTTATCGGAGATCCAGAAGAAGGAGAAAGTAAAGAAAATTTAGAATCAAGTCAACCTAAAGCATATATTAAAATTGGCAATCTTGGTATATTTAAAGATGATAAACTTGTAGACTTTACAACTCACGATGAGAGTTTGGGTATAAATATCATAAATAATATGATAAGCGAAATGTATTTAACCTTAAATTATAAAGATGGATATGTAGTAGTGGATACAACATCTTTTAAATCTAATATTAAACCAAGTGTTAAAGATGATAAACCAAAAATAAATATAAGTGTAGAAGGTGAAGCAAGAATAATAGAAGTACGGGGTAAGATTAATCTAGAGGATCCCAAAGTAATAGAAGAGTTAGAAAAGAAATCTAATAACAAAATTAAAAATCATATAAATGAAGCATTAAATATTGCAAAAGAATATAAATCAGATATATTTGGATTTGGACTTAAATTTTATCAAAATCACCCTAAATATTTTAAAAGTGTTAAAGATAACTGGGATGATGTTTTTACTACAATAGATGTTAATATAGATAGCAAACTGATACTTAAAACTAGGGTATCTTCTAAAAATAGTTTGGAGGAAATACACGATGAAAAAAAAGATTACTAATTTTGAACTAGCAACTTTAAATTATTTTATTACTAGAGCATTCCTTATTGGTATCACCTTTAATGCTTTGATAAATTCTATGAAACAAGATAGCTGGATTATACCTCTTTTAAGTATTATTCCAGGTATTATATTTATCTTTCTCGTAGAATATATTATGAACTATGAACCATCCCTTAGTTTACCTGATAAAATTACTAAATTATTTAAAAGAAAATTGGGAATAGTTATTATAACTATTACATCTTTATTTGCGTACTTAATGTGTACTTTAAATTACTTGAATTTATGCAGTTTCATACAAAGTCAGTTTTTAACAAAGACACCTATTGTAGCTATTGCAATTCTGTTTGCAATTGCAAGTTACTATATTTTAGATAAAGGAATTAATACATTATCGAGAACTAGTAATATATTATTTTATTTAAATATATTACTTATAATAATTAGTTTTTTAGGACTAATTCAATCTATTAAAATATCTAATTTACAACCTTTTTTAGTTTCAAGTGCAAAAGATTATGTCAATGGATTAAACAGTTTTTATGCATTCAATATTGCCCCAATAATTTTAATATCGATAATACCAAAAGATAATATAGAAAATGCAAAAATAAAAAAATACTTAATAATATCATATATATTATCAATAATTACATTGTTTGGTTTATTAATAGAAACATTAGCAGTATTTGGATATGAACTTGCATCACTTTATGAATATGCAGAATTCCACGTATTAAAACATGTAACTTTATTTGGTCTTAATTCTAGAATAGAAAGTATTTTGGTTATGCAATTATTATATGATATATTTATTTTTAATGTTTTAATTATTTATTTTATTTCTAACAATATTAGAAGTGTTATTAAATTTAACAAAAATAATTTATTATATTTTATAACCTGTATTTTAGTTATAATTGGAACAATTTTTTTATCAAAATATAATATCTATTTGGACAATTTTATGAATAATATTATTCCTATATTTGCATCTACATTTACTATAATATGGATTTTAATTATATGTTTAAAAATAAAAATGAGTAAAAAATAATTATTTAATAAAAAATTGGCGATAATTTCATTATATAACAAAGTTAATTTTAATATTAATTATAAAACAAGATATATAATATCTTGTTATTCTATAAGTATTCTATTACCATAATAACTATTCTAATTTTATACAAGTACAAAATATAAAACGCCTGCAACAACTAAAACAATCAATATAACGAGTAATATAATTATGAATTTATTACTCTTTTTTATATTATGATTCATGCTTTTCAATTCCTCAAAATCTTTTTGAGTAAACCCAAAACTTGAAGTATAGAACGATTTGTCTATTTCTTCCTTTTCTTCTTCCATAGTATCAGCAATCTGCTTTTCTTCTTCTATGATTTTTTTAATTGAAGATACATCTCCAACCATAGTATCTGATTTTAATTCATCGAGTAGTCCAACATCATTTGGATCATCCTTATTTATGAATGCTTTCGTTGCAGTCAATGTGTTAATTAATTCTTTTAGTTCTTTTTCTTCTTTTTCAATATCATATTTTTTACCTTTTTTATTAAGACTTTTCAATACATTAAATTCTGCCTCACCTAAACTGCGATACTTATTCTTTTCTTCAGGCTCATCTTTTATTTTAGAAAGCATATCGTTTATATCATAATTTCTAATTTCTTCCTTTTTTTCAATAACTGGCTCTTTTACCTCTTTTTCCTGTTTTATTATATCTTTAAGTTCTCTATGTTTTTTATAGCTTTCTCTGTTCCTCAACATTTCTTTTACTTTAGAAATATCTATTTCATTATTTTTTTCAATAGTGGCTACCCCTTCGATATTTGTATAACTATCTAAATCTTCTATTTGTTTATACATACTTTTATTTCTATCGCTACGACCTATTATAGAAGTTTGATTACTATATCTATCCATTCTACTAGCCATACTATCACCCTATTAATACTATATCATACTTTTTCAAATATTAAAATATTTTACTTGCTTTTTTTATATAATTTATTTATAATTGATATGGAGGTATTTATGAAGTTAAAAGTAAATAAAGATTTATGTATTGGATGTGGCGCTTGTCAAGCAGTATGCCCAGATGTTTTTGAAATAGAAGATGATGGACTTGCTAATGTTATAGTTGAAGAAATTAAAGATGAATTAAAAGAAGATGCAATTGACGCAAAAGAGGGATGCCCTACAAACGCAATTGAAGAAATAGAGAATTAAAAAAACCATTTGATAATGGCTTTTTTATTTAATAAAATTGCTTATGATATTTAAATTTAATAATTCTTTTCTCCATATAATTTCTTAACTTCTTTTATACTAAGTTCCCTATACTCCCCTGATTTAACACCATCTAAAGTTAAAAATGCAATACTTTCTCTTTTCAACTTTAGTACATCGTACCCTATCGTTTGTAACATTTTTTTTACTTGATGGTTACGTCCTTCATGTATAATTAATTCAACTACACTAGAGTTGTTTTTTTTATCAATTTTAAGTATTTTTGCTTTACATTTACTAGTTATTTTGCCATCTATAATAACTCCACTACAAAGTGTTTTTAAATCTTCTTTATTAATTAATCCTTTTACTTTTGCAACATATACCTTTTCTATATTATTTTTAGGATGTGTTAAATATCTAGTCAAATCTCCATCATTTGTAAGTATTAGCAAACCTGTTGTATCGTAATCTAACCTTCCAACAGGATAAATTCTCTTATCTGTTTTAATTAGATCAACTACTGTTTTTCTGCCTTTATCATCATTAGAACTAGTTATTATTCCTCTTGGTTTGTTAAGTAAATAGTATACTTTATCTTCTTTATCTCCTAAAGGATTACCCTCTACTTCTATGAAATCACTATGGTCTGCTTTATATCCTAATTCTTTTATTATATTCCCATTAACTTTAACTTTGCCGCTGCTAATCAACTCTTCTGCCTTTCTTCTAGAACAGTATCCCTTACTTGCAATAATTTTTTGTAAACGTTCCATAAAATCACCAAAAACATTATACATTATTTCAAGTAAAAAGTAAATTAACTATTATAATACTTGCAATAATACCTACCAGATCTGCAAATAAACTTGCAAATAAACTGTATCTTATTTTTTTTATTCCTATACTTCCAAAATAAAGAGTTATTACATAAAACGTAGTATCTGTACATCCTTGTATAACTGAACCAAGCAAACCTATAAAACTATCTGGCCCATTGGTTGAAAATATATTATTTAAATATGCTAATGATGCACTACCTGAAATTGGTCTAACAAGTGCTAAAGGTAGGATTTCTACTGGTACTTTTATTAAGGTGAATATAGGGTTTAAAAAAGATAATATAAAATCTAACACACCACTATTTATAAATAAATTAACGGCAAGTATCATAGCAATAAATGTAGGAAATAAATTTAATATACAAGAAAAACTCTCTTTAACTCCCTCTATGAATGTGTCATATATATCTATTTTTTTTATAAATCCATAAATTACTATGAATACTACCATCAAAGGTATTACTAAATTCGATAAAAAGTTAATTTCTTTTACCTCCTTGCTAAGATTCTATCTATAATAAATCCACCTAAAGTTGCAAAAAACGTACTCAATATACAAGCAAATACTATCTTAGTTGGTTCTAAACTTCCATACATCATTCTAAGCGAAATAATTGTGGTTGGAATTATAGTCAATCCGCTTGTATTAATTACTAAAAAAGTAATCATTGAACGTGATGCTGTATCTTTTTTTCTATTTATTTTTTGAAGAGATGTCATTGCTTTTAATCCAAATGGTGTTGCCGCGCTACCAAGTCCAAAAATATTTGCAATCATATTACTCGCAATTAAACTTAAAGATTCATGACCCTCAGGTATTTCGGGAAATATTTTTTTTAGCATTGGTGAAAGTTTACTAGATAATTTTTCTAATAAATGTGACTTTTCTGCTATTTTAGTTAAACCCATCCAAAGAGCAATTACAGGAAATATTTTAAACAGCATATCTAAACTTATTTTTGTACTATCCATTATAGTGCTATTAATTGTTTCTAAATTATTCGTAAAAAAGCCATAAACAATACCTACAACTATTAAAACTAACCATACAATATTTACCATAAATTCTTAAACCAGTCTTTTATTTTTTCAAATATAGATTTTTTAATATTTTTTGGCTTTTTAACATAAATATTTTCTTCATGTATTACTTTATCTCCCAAATATATTTTTATAACGCCTATTTTTGTATCTGATTTAAAGTTTCTCAATTTTTCTAACTCATATTTAAGTAATAAACTATCTCGTTCATTATTGCCAAGTAAATAACTATAATCATTATTTATATATAATTCATAATCCTCATAATACTTTTCATTATATATATTTATCTTACCTTTATAAAGTATTTTTATATTAGTATAGTTGTTGAATCCATACTCAAATAAATCTTGATGATCCTTCCAATCATTTCCATCATTTAAAGTTACTACAACTAAATTTAAGTTATCTTTTGAAGCAGTGGACACTAAAGTTCTTTTTGCTATTTCAGTAAAACCAGTTTTACCGCCAGTTGAATATTTATACAATGATAATAGTTTATTTTTGTTAACCCAACTATATGTATTTTTATTAGTCTTTAAATTGTATTTTTTAGTTCCAGTAATAGTTTTGTATTCGTCTAATTTCATAGCATAACTAGTTAATATAGCCATATCGTATGCTGTTGAATAATTACCCTTATCTTGATCTAATCCACTAGGATTATTAAATGTAGTATTATTCATTTTTAATTCTTTTGCTTTAGCATTCATCATAGATATAAATTTATCTACACTACCCCCTACGTATTTCGCGATAGTAAGAGCAGCATCATTTCCACTTCTTAACATAAGTCCATAAATTAAATCACGTAATGTAAGCTCTTCACCTTTTTTTATATATATTCCAGATCCATATGCTTTTTCTATCTCATCACCCACAATAACTTTATCATCTAATTTACCTGATTCTATTGCGACTACAGCAGTCATTATCTTAGAAATGCTTGCAACACTCCTAACCTCATGTATATTTTTTTCATAAAGTATTCTATTATTATCAATATCCATTAGTATAGCACATCTTGCACTTGTTTGTATTGCACTTATTTTTAATGGAATTAAAAATAATAATAAAATTAGTTTTTTCATAATGTCACCTGAAAAATTATATGAAAAAAAAGACAAATTATGATACAACAAAATAATTAACCATAATTTATCTCTTTTTATGTAGAACTTTTCATTTTATTTTCTCTATTGATTCTATCAAATAATTTACTTTCTTAAATACTAAATTAATAATAATAGCTAAATACTTTATAATAATAGTATACAATAAGAAAATACCAGTGAATCCAAAGGACAAAAATAGCATAATTGTGGTCCATCCTTGTATAGGTTTCCCAATAATAAATACAGTTATAGTATAAATCGAAATTATTAAAATAGAAATAAGCATTGCCAAAGTAAATATGAATGAAACTTTATAACTTACATTAGTAAATAAAATTAAAGAATCTATAGCATTATTTTTTCTCTCATCTTTTATTCTGTTATTTATTTTTTTCTTTTTATTATTAGACTCATAATAAATAGTAGAAGCTTTTAAACCAGAGTTTGCCAAAATTGCTTTCCTATATGGTATGGATTTATTTAAAGATCCCATCCTATTTATTGCCCTTCTTGATAAAATTAAAAATGTATTCGAATTTATTTTGTATTGAAAATTTGAATATTTATTAAAGATTTTATAAAATATTTTTGAAGTGAAATATTGTTTGTTTGAACATGCATTTACTATATCATTACCTTCTAAGGCTTTCTTATAAACATCCCATATTAAATTAATATCATAATCTATATTAATAGTATCAAATTCATAAACAAAATCCCCAATTGCTATATCTAAACCTGCGTTCATTGAAATTTCTTTTCCTTGATAAAAACTCATATTAACAATAACGGAACTAGCATTTTTTTCTTTAGATACAATATTTTTTATTTTTTTTATAATTTTATCATCACATCCATCATTGACAAAAATCATTTCATAATTTAAAAATTTATTACTCAATATTTTAATCAATTTTTTTACAAAATTTTCTATATTATTTTCGTCTTCAGTAACATAAATAACTGCTGATATAAAATTTTTTTCTTTATTCATTATAACACCTCATCTAAATCATATACCGTATTTACCTTCCCAGATAAAACACTTATAAAAGTTGGATTTGTTGTGAATTTTTTAATAACTGTTGGTCTTGAGTCATCAATTTCTGAAGATTTTAATATAGGTTTCATCGAATAGAGTGATTTAACATATTTAAATTCATATTCATCTTTTAAATATTTTTTAGCTAAATTAGACATATATGGCCAAGCACTTTTAGGTCTGTTCGGACAATCATTACAGTTTCCAAGATTTTCTTTGCTACAGTATACTTTACCATCTTTTTTACATTCCTTCTGACAACTAAAAGTTGGAAGAGAATCATATGAAGTAACGTGAGGTGTAAAAGTTACTGAAGTCAATGAATGATACCCAGTTTTTCCAAATGGCATAATTGAAAAGAAAGGTCCATCCATTACCGTTATCCCTACATTTTTGAACTTCTCAGAAACAGTACATAATATTATTTCGCATAGTTCATATTTTATTTTGAATTTTTCAAAGCCTAACATATTCAAAATTTCATTAACGCCACTATAAGTTGCATTTAATACATATCCACTACTAAAAATCCCATAATTTGTAGTAAATTCATAAACAGATTTTTTCCTTTTTATTGATTTTATATCGACATTATATTTTATTGTAACATTTTTATATTTACTTATTTCTGACATAAAATACTCTTTTAATATTTTAGCATCATATGTATACTCTTTTGTTAAATAGGCACCATCACACATGTCATCATTAAAATACTTAGACACTGGAACTTCTTCACATTTTATTTTAACATCTTTACAAAATTTTATAAATTGTTGTTTATTAGTCCAAGATAGATTTTTTGACGTTGCATATATTTGTTCAAAATCTGTTAAATTAGCAAATTTAAAATCTTTATTAAAACGTTCAAAGTATTTTGCAGATTTTAAAGCTGTTGAGTAACTTCTTGGATAATGATATCCCATATGTACTCTCGCTTGATTAATATACGTTGCTCTTTTGAATGCGCTATCTTCCTTTTCTAAAACCAAAACTTTTTCATTCTTTTTACCGCAAAATAATGCAGCATATAAACCATATATTCCAGCTCCAATTATAATTTTATCGTAGTTCATAATACACCTATTTCTTATTTTTCACATCATAACAATGAAATAAATTTTTAAACAATATTTTAAATAGCTCAAAATTTCCCTTAAAAAAACTTATTTTAGTTGGAATTTTACCATTATTTGGATATTCCCTTCTAACTGGTATTTCGCAAGTTTTTAAATTTAATTGATCTGCTTTAACAGATAAATAGGCCAATAATTCATAACTATTAAAAATATCTCTAAATGGATTTACTTCTTCTTTAAGCAGATATCTTTTAGAGTAAGCCCTATAAGCATTTGTAGTATCTGTATACCATTTTTTTGCGGTTAAAGAAATTATTGGAGCATGTATTAGTCTAACGGAAATATATCTTATAAAAGGTGTATTTATAGCCTGTCCACCTTTTATAAACCTTGATCCTTGTATAAAATCATAACCTTGATCCAGTTTTTCTATAAATCTAGGAACATCTTCTATACTATCCTTATTGTTACCATCTATTGTTATTATGCCTTCATATCCTCTTTCAAGTGCCCACCAAAACCCCATCCTAAGCTGAGCACCCTGTCTTCCTTTATCTTTTTTTACTAACAAAGTATTGACTCCCAAATTTTTCAAGACCTTATCATTAGTGCTTCCATCGATTGAATCAAAATCACAAATAATTATATCCACTTTCTTATCTATATTATTCTCTTTTGCTCGAATAAGTTCTTTTTTGATTTTTTCCCCTTCATTTAAAACTGGTATACATAGGCAATATTTACTCTTTTTTTCTCCATATTCTTTACTTACAAAATTAGGTACACCTTTTATTCCTTTATACTTCATATTATACCTCATTAAGTCCACTTATATATTTAATAACACGTTTCACATTATTAATTGTAGTTTTTTTCATTTCTATAGAAATACATTTATCATAATTTAATTCACGTAATATTTTAAACAATTCACTATGAATATTTCTTTTAACTATAACTTCTAAATTTGGCTCACTAATATGAATGTGATTTACTAATGATAAATTATTTCTAAGTAGATTAATATCTTCTTTATTATAAATTACGGTCCCTAAATCATAATTAATTTTAATATTTGGAAGTTTTAACTCTTTTATAAATTTTATAGCTTCTTTAGTATTGTTTAAAAAGTTAGTATTATAAATTTCTGGATTAGGTTCCAATGATATAACAACGTCGTTATCTTGGGCATATTCACCAATTTTTTTAAAAAAAATCAATGCTTTGGGATAATCTATATCATAATTTGACATATTTCTACCCTTTGGACAACCGAAAACCAAGTTAGGACATCCTACGGAACAGGCAAAATCTATCGCTTTTTTTGTATATTCCAATAAAGAATTAAAACTTTTTTCGTTTTCAAAAATGTTTTCTTTTTTCCCAAACCATATTGACTGCATAGAACATATATTTAGTCCATATTTGTTTTTTAATTGTTCACTTATTTTTTTAGCTTCATCTAACATATTATATGGATTTTGTTCTATTAATCTTGTAGGAGCAACTTCCAAATATTTAACATTATTTTTTTTTAAAAATTCGTAAATTTTATTGTCGTTCTCTTTATCCCAAGCAATATTTGAAATAGCAATCTTCATAAAACACTCCTTTAATTTTTTAAAACATCATTTATATATTTTTTAATATCTTCTAATACTTCTTCTTTACTAAATATATATCCATTTTTCCCTGAATACAGCTCATCGTACCTTGTTTTAAAATTATAATATGGAATTTTATTACTTATCTCGTTTTCAAATTCTTTACAATATATGTATTTATATAATTCTTTTACAGAGATTGGCTCTGTTGCAATATTTAAAATTTTTATATTATTATTTAACGCTATAGTTATGTGATTCCACAAATTCGATAAATTATAAAACTGATATACCCCTCTACTATCAGTAAAATTAAGAGCAGTAAAATTTAATTCAGTGAATATCTTTTTCAAATATTTTTTTTGTTCAGAATCTAAATCTATACATTTGTAAAATCCATTATCTAATTTTTCATAAAAATGTTCTATTACTGAATTTTTTTTAACCAATTCGTCATATTTACTTTCTTTTAACATTGATGGAATAATATTTATTAAATCATAAATGAAATTTTTCTTTAAATTTACACCATATAAAGCAGGTAAGCGAACTATTAAATAATCATTAAAATTATTTTGAATCCAATTTTCTAAATAATGCCTATTCTTACCATATGCATCTTTACTTACTTCAAATTCACTATCCTCATCTACATCAATTGGATTAGAATAAATATCTATAGTTGAAATTAATATAACTTTCTTAGGACATATATTTTTTATATTTTTTATTGCGCCTTGTATTATTTCAAAATCTTCTTCTGGATTTTTATTTGCAATAAATTTTTGCGCAGGAACACCACAATATACCAATATATCTGGTTTTGTATTATATGCATCTTCTATATTTTTTGATGAATATAATCCGTCAAAATTATACTGCATATTCAAATTTGATCCAACAAATCCCGTATATCCAACTAGTTCTATCTTCATTTTATAATACCTCATCTAAATACTTTTTATTTTTCGAAACATAAGTAATACCTTTCAATATTGATTTTAAAATTATATATAAACAAATTTGTACAAATCCAAAATACCAAAGGACATAATTCATATGAGTATGGATATAAGAATGTCCTCTGCCTAAAATAAACCAAGAAATAGTGGTAAATAAAAATATTAAAAACATAAAGATATCTTTTTTAGCATTTTTATCTTTATTTATTAAACTGTGAACTAATAACGCCACTGTTATAGCAATTAACAGTCTAAAATAAGCTCCTGGTATACCTAAAATAATGTTCGTATCAAATATAGTATATTTTTTTATTACAGAAAAAGCAGAGGCATTTACAGATTCTTTTATAACACCAGATAAATTATCAGAACCTGGTAAACTAATTGTCCTTCTAACAACATCATTCTTATAAATAATTTTTATACCTTCTAATATATTTCCGTTACCCTTTAAATATCCATGAATACTTATAGCTAAAAAAAATGCAAATATACAAGAAAATCCTGTAACCATAATAATTTTTAATATTTTAACTTTATCTTTACTTTTTGACATAGTCATAAAATCTATCAATAAAAATGATATAGTAAATAGCATAATCGTCGAAATATACTCATAACCGCATAAACATTTAATTAAAATAGTTATAAATATTAGTGGAATATAAATTTTGCTTTTATTCAAATCTCTAGATAAAATTAATCCAAATAACGCCGGTAAAAACCAAGTAAACTCAACCCAGTATAAATTTTTTGCAAAGGATACAATCCAGGGTGACAATAAAAATGTTATATAAAATATTGTAGCTAATATTATATTATATTTTTTCTTAATGTTATAACAGAAAATGATAAAAACAATAGCGAGTAATAAGCAACATAAAAAGTTCAAAATGTCTATAGAAATATTAAGCTTATTATATAAAAATGAAAAAATATAGCCTTGTAAACCTACCTGCGAAGCATAATCACTTATTTTATAATCTTTGATTTGATTATTAGTTAATAAATATGGTTTGATATCTACAAAATTACCATTCTTACTACTTATAATTGTTAAACCATATTTCCCATTATCGAGAAACTTATCTTGATATATTTTAGATAATACTAAATTTTCAGAATCAAATTGGTAATTACTAAAATTATAAAAACTTATTTTTTCATCCATAGAACAAAAAAAATTTTTATAGAAATTTAAAGCTAGTATTGCCGTTAATAAAAATATAATTAATAAAAAAGAAAATGTTTTTTTCAATATTGCTAACCTCCACTTCCGATCTTACATTATTAGTATACCATGTGCCAACATCCATGTCAATTATTCAGAGTCATTAGTGGATATATAAATAAATTTTATTGAATTATTTTACTTTTAAATAAACATTCATAGAATTTAATTAAAATATTTTATTATTCCTTCTTTTATCGAGTTAACTATTTTATACTGATAATCACGTTTTTTTAACAAATATCTATCGTTTGGATTAGATAGAAAACCCACTTCGATTAATACACCTGGAACAACTATTTTTCTATTCATAAGCATAGTACTTATTTCTTTAATTTCTCTAGTTGTTTTTAAATCCTTTTTTAGTTGTTCTTGCATCAATTTAGCGAGTTCATAATTATGCTCATTCACGTCGTCAAAAAATACTTGAGCGCCACTCCATGTCGATGAATTGATGGAATTTAAATGTATTGATATATACATATCTGCTTTTGATTCATTTATTATCTTTGCTCTATTATTTAGATCACTTTTCTTTCTTGATTCTGTATAATTCTTGCTTAAATCATAATCTCCATATCGCGTTAAATATACTATGGCGCCATCTTCTTCCAATACTTTTTCAAGTTTTTTGCAAATTTCTAAATTTATATCCTTTTCATATATATTTTTATATATTGTTCCAGGATCTAAGCCCCCATGTGCAGGAATAGGAAAAGTCCAAAAATATCATTATTTCTTAAAATTCAATGTTCCATTCTATTTCTATATCT
>CANQPA010000021.1 GCA_947625635.1 uncultured Bacilli bacterium | reverse complement strand
GTTTCTGATATGACTCATTTTTTATATATTAAAAAATAGTGTCAAGTTTTCTCACCAACACTATTTATTATAGAACCGGTATAAATATGACCAATATTTTTTTTGTAATAAAGTAACAACTTTTTATCACATGTCTATATTATTAAATATAATATTTTCTACCATAGTATATTTTATGCTTAATTTAGTTATGCATCAAATTTCAACATTTTGTCTCCTACAAAAAAATTTTAGCCCTTTGTACAGAATTTTCCTAAAAAGTGTACACTTGCTAAAATTTTCTTAAAAATTTAAGTAAAACCTAATATGGGGCGAGTATAGGGATTCGAACCCTAGCATAATGGAACCACAATCCACCGTGTTAACCCCTTCACCATACTCGCCATGTAAATTCAAATACTTACAAAGTATATTCTAACAAATTATGTTCATTTTGTCTATAGTTTTTTTTATTTTTTAATAATTAGACAAAAACCTATACACCTATATCATTTATTCATAATATAAAGCGAGGAGGAAATTATGAATAACTACCCTAATTTTAAAAATTATATGAATTCGAACGCAATTATGGATAACATAAATAAAATGAATTATATGAACAATTTAAATCCATCTGCATTTAGTATGGAGCAAATAACAAATAAAAATTTATATAGCAAAACTAACTCTGGAACTAGTAACTACTTAGATCAAGATTCCACAAAACTATATGACCCCTATAATGGTTTTGTAAGGGGAAATATGTTTAAAAATCTGTATGATCCATATAAACTTCAAGAGCCATATGAAGTTAAACCAATGAACGAACAAGCAGAACTTTTAACTTATATAGATACCTTAGGTTTTGCCATGATCGATTTAAATCTTTATTTAGATATTTTCCCTGAAGATAAAAATATGATTAAATTATTTAATCAGTATAGAGAAGAAAAAGAAAATTTAATGAAAGAATACGAAATGAAATATGGACCTATTACTTTAAGTAGTAACAGTCTAAATTCATTTCCTTGGAGCTGGGACGATATGCCTTGGCCATGGACTAATTAGGAGGTTCTTATGTGGAAATATGAAAAAAAGTTAGAATATCCAATTAATATCAAGAAAAAAGATTTAAAAATGGCTAAAGCCTTATTAGCTCAATATGGTGGTCCTGATGGTGAATTTTCAGCATCTATGAGATATTTAAATCAAAGATACACTATGCCGGATGAAAAAGGATACGCCCTTCTTAACGATATAGGTACCGAAGAATTAGCTCATGTTGAAATGATTGCCACTATGGTATATCAACTTATGAAAGGAGCCACACCTGAAGAAATTATAAATGCAGGATTAACACCACAATATGTCGAACATGATCATGCATTATTTCCAGTCGATGCATTTGGAGTGCCATTTACATCTGCATATATAGAAGCATCAGGTGATTGGAATGCCGATCTTACAAGTGATATGGCAGCAGAACAAAGGGCAAGAGCTACTTATGAACATTTAATGGATTTAACTAATGACCCTGACCTACTTGCACCTTTATCATTTTTAAGGCAAAGAGAAGTAGTTCATTTTAATAGATTTAAAGAACTTAGAGATTACTATCTAAATAAATATAAAGATAATACTAAAATGAAATAAATAACATAATATATAATAAATATCTAGTTTAAAAACTAGATATTTATTTTTTTAGCAATAAGTGCTATAATTTCTGTAAGGAGGGATATTATGTTTGAAAATGAAGTTGGAGAATATCTACATGTTGTAAAATCCATAGATTATGGCTTTATATGGGCTATCATATCAGTTATATTAGCTCTTGCAGGAGGAATAATTATATACTTCACTTTATTAAGAAAGAATAACAAGTTGTCTGGAGTTTTGGGTAAAATATGTGATTTTTTAACATTTAAAACTTTATTAATAAAAGAAATTTTAAAAATATCATACGTAACTATAGCATTATTTATAACTCTTTACTCATTTTGCTTTATAACGAAAGATATTATCTATTTTTTCAAATTTTTAATAGGTGGCAATATATTTCTTAGACTTGCATATGAATTAATTGTTATAATAATTAAAATTAATAAAAATACAACTGAAATAAACGAAAAAATTAAAAAATAAATATCAATCATTGATTTGATATTTTTTTCTTAATTATTAACATTATTATTGAAAAAACAAATAATATAATACTTATAATTTGTGAAGTGGAAAAACCTAACAAAAAGCCTCTGTATTCATCACCTCGAAAAAATTCAATTATGAATCTTGCAAAACTATAAAATATTAAATACAAATATATCAATTTTCCTTTTAACATCCCATTTTTATAAAGACGATAAAGGATTATAAATAGTATTAAATTGTAACCAGATTCTACTAATTGTATTGGAAATCTATTAACATTATTCGCCGATTCTATTAAAGAATATCTATAAGTAAATCCATATTTACTTTCTATTCCATAGCAACATCCCGACAAGAAACAACCTATTCTAGCTATAGAATGAAATAATGGAATTATAACAGCCCCAATATCGTAATATATAATCTTATCTAATTTTTGCTTTTTTATATAAATTACTCCAAAAATTAATCCGCCTATAAGACCCCCATAAAAGACTGATCCACCAAAAATATTCCCTAAAACACTTACAAAAGCATTAAAACTTTTTAATCTATTAAACTTAAATATCAACTCTATTATAAGGTTAAAATTAGTTATTCCATATAAAAGATGACCACCTATCAAAATTCCTAATGCAGAAAACAAAAGTAATACAATTGTATCATTTATATCCTTATTCTTTTTTTTTGTCAAATGACAAGCAAACATAGAAGTAATGAATGTCCCAATCAATGCCATTACCATATAAGGAGTTATTATCTTTCCAAAAAGATTAATGTTTGGTATCATTTTTATCACCGAAATTATTATAGCATTTTTTCATAAAATAAAAAAGCCTTTCGACTTTCTTATTAATAATAATATGAAGCATTGGCAGCTGTTCCAACACAAACAGCACATAAAGTACAACTTAAGAATCCAATACCACTTAAAACAGTTCCAATTATAGATAAAACTAAACCAGCTGTAGCCATACCTGTTTTTCCAGCAGCTGCAGTTTTACGACCTTTTACTGAGAACACTATACCTACTATACCTAATATTAATGCAACAAGATTAAACCATGGTATCCAGCAAGCTACTATTGAAATAATTCCGCAAACTAAACCAACTACTGAGCCTACGTTTGAATTGTTTTGTGTATTATTTTCCATAAACTCACTCCTTCCTCACTATTAACGTCCTAATTATATCAAAAAATTTGTATTACGTCAATTAGGTTTAATAATATGTTTCATACTTTTTTATACAAATATCCATTTATTATAATATATTCATAACATTATTATATATTACAAAAAAAATAAGTTATTACTTATTTTCTAACAAATGTATATTATCCAATAATATTCCAGTTCCTTCTACTACACAAGTAAGAGGACTCTCTGCAATAAATACAGGAACTTTTAATTCGTGGGCCAACAGATCATCAAATCCATGAATTAATGCTCCTCCACCTGTTACAACTATACCCTTATCTATTATATCAGCAGAAAGCTCAGGCGGAGTTTGTTCAAGAACATTTTTTGCTGAGTGAATAATTGTATAGACACTTTCTCTTAATGCTTCTTCTATTTCTTCACTACATAAAGTTATTGTATGTGGAAGTCCTGTTACAAGATCCCTACCTTTAACCTCCATTTTATCATTTCTACCTTCTGGATAAACCGAACCAATTTCCAATTTTATATCTTCTGCTGTTCTATCTCCCACCAATAATTTGTATTTATCTTTTATATATTTAATGATATCACTGTCAAATGTATTACCGGCTATTTTAATAGATTCACTTTTTACGATATCTCCAAGAGATAAAATTGCAATATCAGTAGTTCCACCACCAATATCTATTACCATATTTCCGCTTGGTTTGGATATATCAAGTCCTGCACCTATTGCAGCGACTTTTGGTTCTTCTTCTAAAAATACCTTTCTTGCACCAGTTCTCTCAGCCGCTTCTTTTATAGCATTTTTTTCGACTTGAGTTATATTTGAAGGACAGCATATTAATATTCTAGGTCTTGACAAAAAACTTTTACCATTAACTTTTCTAATAAAATTATTAAGCATCATTTCTGTGACTTCAAAATCAGCAATTACCCCGTCTTTCATAGGTCTAATTGCTAAAACTTTACCAGGGGTTCTTCCTAACATTTCCCTCGCTTGTCTTCCTACAGCAAGTATTTTTTTAGAATCTGAATCTATAGCAACAATACTCGGTTCATTCAAAACAATACCTTGACCTTTTATATATATCAATACATTTGCAGTTCCTAAATCTATTCCAATATCTTTTGCAAACATAAAACCATCCTCCATCATTAAATATTATACCATATTTTCTCTTTTTTTATTATATTACAATAAATTTTTATACTTTTTTTTAGTCGATTCTCCACCTCTTATATGTCTTATGTTCAAATGATACTGTAAAATAGTATCTATTTCCTTAAAAAGTTTGTTATCAATTGCAAATAATCTTTCATGTAAATCCTTATGTACAGTACTTTTTGAAACTTTAAAAATATTTGCTACCTCTCTTATAGTTTGCTTTGTATCTAACATATAATTAGCCTCATCCAAGACTCTTTTTGTTATTAATGAATTCATGTAACACCCCTCTATTAAATTATATAGAAATTAGGCGTGTTTATACATAAAAAGGGCGAATACTACAATACGTAATGCCCTATATTTCATTAATTGATTTATCATAATAGTTTTCTGGATTAACACATACACCGTCTACTATTAGTTCAAAATATAAATGATTTTCCAATTCAGTAGATATATTTGATGTTGAACTTTTAGCTATTATTTGTCCTGTAGTTACTTTATCTCCAGACTTTACTAAAATATCAGATATACTTTGATAAACACTTGTTATTCCATTTTTATGTTCAATTGTAATTATGTTACCTAAAGTTGTATCTTCTTTTACTTCCTTAACTGTACCATTTAAAATTGAAACAACATCAAATACGTCTCCTTTTGAATAGGCTACTCCACTACTTTGCATATATGTATTTTCATAAAAAATTAAGGATTTTTCTTGAGATTCTGACTCTCCTTTATAATCATAATAATTTTTTACTATTGTAACATTTTCATCAGTATATGGTCTTGCTATTGTATCACCAGTATTAACTACTTTCACATTTTCTTCGTAATCAAATATTCCTTTAGAAACATAATCATATCCTGATCCACTAGATTGTTTTGTAACGTATCCTAACAATATTACTCCACTAACCAAAAAAATAAACGAAATAACATACAAACTATAAATTACTGATTTTTTTAATTGCCTTTTTTCCATTTTATTCACCTCATTATTTAAGTGTGAACAAAATTAATAAATTTATACTTTTTTTTAAAATTTTTTTATTTCAACTCCAGTATAATAATGCGTTAAAATTTCCTGATAGTTATATCCTTCTTTTGCCATACCTTCTGCACCATATTGACTCATTCCAACACCATGTCCATATCCTTTGTTATTTATTATTACCATAGATCCGTCTTGAATTATTTCAAAAAAAGTTGATTTTAAATCTAGTTTAGCACATATATAATTTCCTGTAAATTCTCTATTATTAATTTTTATAATCTTTATTCTTCCAGTAGATGTTTTTTCTATTACGTCAATAATTATCTTATCACTATAATCTAACCCTAAGTTATTATAAAATTCCTTTAAATCATATGTATTACTTGTAAAATAGGCTGGTGATTCCTTATCCCAATGACTATCTACACTTCTCAAATACGCAACTTTATTTAAAAATACATCCTCACTATTTTCTGTCACTCCTGGGCTTGTTGAAAAGAAAAGAGCCTCAGCAACTTCATTATTATAAGATATATATTCTCCTTTTGTAGATAATACAGCTAATTTAATTTTATTAATATTATCATTGTATGAATTACTCCATACTGACATTAAGTAATCTTTATCTAAATACACTTGATTTGTGACAGAATCTACTACATCATAGTCTTTACTTATATTTCTCTCCATTTGGATCATAACATATGATCTTGCGGCAACAGCTTGTGCTTTTAATGCTTCTATTTCAAATTCTATAGGCATTTCTCCAGCCAATACTCCAATTACATATTCTTCTATTGGAACAATCTCTATTTGATTTGTATCTTCTCTTAATACTCTTACAGTACTATTTTGTGAAAAATTAAAAGTTATCTCATCATTTCTTATAAATATCGTAACAATTAAAAAAGGTAATAACATTATTAAGCAAGAAAAAAGTAGTACTTTTTTAATCAAGATAATCATCTCCTAAAAAAACATACTACTATACTATATTACAATTTAAAAAGAAATCATATAAAAAATTAGTGGCTAAATATGTTATACACATAGCTATTATCAAATACATAAATCTGGCCTGTATTACCCTTGACGGTTTAAATATTTTATTAAGATTTAAACTTTCCATTAACCATATTACAAAAGGAAAAAACACAATGTATAAAAATATCTTAATCATTTTCGTACTCTAGTATTTGATCAACTCTATTTTTATATACAGGATCCTCTATATTTTCTTTTGAATTTAGAAAAGCATCAACTATTCTTTTATTATTTTCAATATCAGCTTCACCTGATATAGCTATAATGTTTATAAAATCTCTCTCTTTACCATGTATCGCTTCTTCCACCGTATTAATTTTACCACATCTTATTCCATTAACTTTATTACAAGCAATAGATATTCCAATAGCACTACCACAAATAGCTATACCATAATCTGCTCTTTTTGAGGCAACTGTTTCTCCTAATTTAAATCCATATTTTGTATAATCTACTCTTTCTGTTGAATTTGTGCCACAATCAATTATATTATATCCCTTGTTAGTTAAATATTTTGTCAATATTTGTTTAGTTTCAAAACCCCTATGATCACTTGCAATTGCTATTATCATTTTTTACCTCTTTTCCTTATATCAAATAAATTTGTTAAATTACCATTAAGATAATTTATAACAAAATATATTCCAAAACTTATAAAACCAAATATAATAAGAATTGGGATTTGCACTAATCTGCCACTTAAATCAGTTGGTATAAACAATTTTGTTATCACTATAATAATTTCAAATATTAACCAAGATAAAATATAATTAGGTAATCTCTTTTTAGTGTCTGCAAAATTAAAATTATATTTTTTGTGCAATACTACTAGTGACAACAATATAGAAATTGTATAACCAATGACAGCAGCCAATATTGCACCATAACTTACATCATAACCCAAATTATGTATTAACAACATAAGTGGAACATCTAATACAGTGTTTAATATAAGTCCTACAATCACACTAGTTATTACTAATTTATATTTATTTAGTCCTTGTAAAGTGTTTACCACTATTGAATATAATCCTCCAAATAATGCAGCAAACACAAAAACTTTATAAACTATAGGTCCATATGTGCTTGTTCCATAAAATAAAGTCCAAACAGGTTCTACCAATAAAGATAAGAAAAGTGTTGCAGGAACTATTATTAATAAAACAAGTTGAATTGCCTTATTAAATTTATTATCAACATCGTCCATATTTCCTTTAGTGTAACTACTTACTATGTTAGGAATTAAACTTGTAGTTAATCCTGTTGTAACAGCAAGTAAAATATTATTTAATTTTACGCCCCAAGTCGTAAAAACGCTAACAACGGATGAAGTAATATCCTCAGGCATTTTCAATATATCATTCATTGTCCTTGATACAAGTATCATATCAACAGTATTATATAAATTATATATTAAACTTATTACTATAAATGGAATAGAATATTTTATTATCTTTTTGCTTATTTCTTTTTTTGTTACAACTATTTTATCTTCTTTTACAGGTTGAGAAAGTAATTTTGTTTTTTTTATTTTTATTCTAAGGTATATATACGCAAATACACCACCAAAGAAAGCACCACTTACAGCAATTCCAACTGCAGTTTTCATATCTGCATTAAAAATTTTTAAAGCTACAAAACTTCCAACTAAAATTACTATTACTCTTACAACTTGTTCAATTATTTGACTAACACTTGTTGGACTAATATATTTATATCCTTGTAAGAATCCCTTAGTTACACTCAAAAATGGTACTACTAATATTGCAAATGAAACCATTCTAATTACAAATGAAACATCAGTATATAAACTTGAGTTTTCAACCGTTCCAATTATTAATTTAGCAATTTGAGGTGCAAAGACAAACAACATTACAAATATTATTATAGATATTATAAGTATAATATTAGTAGCAATCTTGTACGTATCTTTAACGGCCCTTTTATAACCTAAAGCATTATACTCACTTGTTAATTTGCTGATTGCAAAAGGGAATCCTGCACTAGATATGGACAAAAATAACATATAAATGTTATAGGCATATCCATAAAGAGCACCACCTTGTTCTCCTATAATCATATTAAAAGGAATTACATATAAAAGTCCAATTATTTTAACTATTATTATTCCAACTGTGGCAACAACAGCACCTTCTATAAAAGAGTTCTTTTTCATAAATCACCCCTACGTTATTAATTATACTATTTTTTATTATTTTTAACAAGCAAAGTAAATAAAATAATATTTTATAATAAACTCAATTATATTTATAACAACCATTTTTCAAGTTGTAAAAAATCATTCTTTAGGGTATAATAATTTTAGAAAGATGTGATAAGAATGTATTCATTTACAAGTAATTTAGATAAAAAAGAATATGATCAATTTGTTAAAAATTATTCTATGGCAAGTTTTATGCAAGAATATAACTGGGCGAATGTAAAAGACAATTGGAAATCTTTTCACTGCGGTTTATATAGAGATCAAAAACTTGTTGGCGTATGTTTAGTATTAGTAAAAAATATATTAAAAAACTTAAACGTATTTTATATTCCTAGAGGTTATTTAATAGATTTTACTAATTTATCAGATTTAAAGGAAATGACTATTAATATTAAAAAATTAGCAAAAGAAAATAAGGCGTATGAGATTAAAATTGATCCTAATTTTTGTATAAAACAGTTTAGTTTTAAAGGTGAGGAAATTGCAAATAACTACGCAGTTGATTATGAAATAAAAAATAATAATCTAATTAGTTTAGGATATAAATTTACCGGTATAAATAAAGAAATAGGGAAAAATTTACAACCCCAATATAATATGTTTGCACCACTTTGTGATATTAATTCTAATATTCTAACTGAAGAAGAAATTTTAAAAACTTACAAAAGTAAATTTAAATACTATATTGGCTCATTTCATGAAAAAAGAGGTATATCTTTTGAAATAACAAATGATATCAATAAAGTTAAAGACTTAGTAGACTTACTAAAGCAAACGGAAATAAAACAAAATATTAATTTAAGAAATGAAGAATATTTTAAAAAAATAATGGAAAATTATAAAGAAACATCATATTTAGTTTTTGGTAAAATTGATCTAAATAAATACATTGATTTTTTAAAAAATAACAATTCTAAAGAAGAAGAGTTACTAGAAGCAAAAAAATTATTAAAGGATCATGGAAATAACATAATATTATCAGCATCTTTAATAATTTTACCTGCTAATGAAAAAGGTATAAGAACTAGTGAATACTTATACGCAGGGAATAGTTTAAATTTAACAAAACTTCGAGTATCAACTGGTGTAGTTTTTGAAATATTAAAATTTTCTATAAAAAATAACTGTCATTATTGTAATTTAGGAGGTATAGATGGAAATCTTAATGACCATTTAACAACTTTTAAAGAAAAATTTAATGGACAAGTTTTAGAATTTGCTGGAGAATATGATCTTCCAATCTCTAAAATTTATTATCCAATAAAATTATTTTATCCATTGTTACTTAAAATTTATAAAAAATTTAAATAAAAACTTAGAAAGTCTAAGTTTTTTATAAATTATTATATTATAATCTATAATAATTTTATTATATTTTCCTTTATTTCATTTATTGTCTTGTTTTTAATCTGGGTTGCTGCATTTGAAGTATGACCTCCTCCACCTAATTGTTTCATTATGTCACTAACATCTATAACGCCAAGTGATCGAGCACTTACTCCTACGGTATTTTGGTCAAGTTTTCCTATTACAAAAGATGCTTCTACATCTTCAAAAGTAAGTAACTCTTCTGCTATTTCTGCTAACTCAATTGTATTAGTAATTTTACTAATTACACACATAGCAATATTTTTTTTTACAATAAAACTATTTTTTATATAACTCGCTCTTTTAATATATTGTGATTTGGACTCTTTTAGTAACTCCTGTTTCAATATTGAATCAGCTCCCATCTCCATTAAAATAGAAGCCGCCTCATATGTAAAATTTGTTGTTTTTAAATTAAAACCATTAGTATCTATTTCTATTCCGCCAAGTAAGATTGTTGATATCACACCATCTAAATTTACATTTAAATATTTAGCAAAATACGTAATAATTTCAGAAACGCTAGAAATATTTGAATCTATATACATAAATTTAGCTGTCTTTATATAATTTTTATTCTTAATATGGTGATCTATTACAACGGTATCAACTAAATCTACTAATTTTGGATATTCTAATCTGTCACTTGAATGAACATCAACAACTATTAATAACGTATTATTTATAATTTTTTTATAATTATGCGTTGTAACACAAATAATATCTTTTTGCATTCTTTCAAAAGCCTGGTTGATGTTTGAATTATAATTTTGTAAATTTTTATTGTTCAAAAAAATGTATGCTTTTTTTCCAAAGGATTCTATTATTTCACAAAGTCCTAGGGATGCCCCAAGACAATCTAAATCTGGATCCTTATGTCCCATTATAATAAAATTATCATATTTATTTATAACTTCTTTTAATTTTTCAAACAAATTATACATTTTATCACCTCTTATTTTTAAGTGCTGTAGAAAATTTTTTTAATCTTGCAAATCTATGATATAATCCAGATTTTGATATATTACTATTAGTTTCTAATGAAATTATTTTACTCAATTCATTCAAAGATACTTCTGGATATTTTAATCTATAATCACAAATTACGCGCAATTTATCATCTAGTAAGTCAAAAGCATTATTATTTTTTATAAACAAAATATCATCAACCTGATTCTTAGCTGTTTCGATAGCTCTATCAACATTAGCTTGTTCGCAATTATTGAGTCTATTAATCATATTTTTATGATCTCTATATATTCTTATATCTTCAAAATATAGTAATGCATGAATCGCATTTATCATTCTCAAAAAATCTCCTATTTTTTCTGACTCTTTTATATATACCATATATTTTGATTCCCTTTTTAAATATTTACTATTTAAATCATATTCATTTAATTTATCTTTTATAAAATTTGCATAATCTACACTATTAACAATAAATTCTAAATGATATCTAGATTTTTTAGGATCGTTAATACTACCACAAGCGATAAAAACTCCACGTAAATACATTCTTGTAAGTACATCATCATCAATTATATACCGACTAGGTATATCACTGTTTAGACTTAAATCTTGTATTATCAAATTTACTTTTTCTTTTATTTGTAACATATATATATACTTTTTACTATAATTATATCCTCGCCTTACTGTTACTACTATATCTACTTTATATAAATTTTTTGTCAAATTAAATATATATCTTGCAACACTAGAATTTTCTGTCATTATTTTTATACTATTTTTATCAATAATTGCTGTATTTCTTAAAAGTGCCGATAACAGGCTTATTGACTCTAATTTGCCTATATATAATTTGCTTAATTCATTTTTTATTATACTAGTGAAAGACATTAAATCACCTGCTTTTTTATAATGTAATAAAATATATGAAACCCTAATTTTAGGTTATCATGTCTTAATAAATTGTTTTCAGTAATAAAAGTAAAATCATCTCCTATTACTTTTATTTTATATTTATCAAAATTTTCTTCGTCGTAAACCACAGGATCTTTTTGTTCTTGTGTTTCATAAAATTTTGCCATTTTTTCGTTAATTACTCCTGTATTTGCTAAAACTACATCTACTTTTCTAGTTCCTAGATATTCATTTAATTTTTTTACATGGTCTGTAACTGTAAAATTATTGGTTTCTCCGGGTTGAGTCATCATATTACAAACATACATGATATCCGCTTTACTCTTATCTATTTCATTAACTATATCTTTTATAAGTAAATTTGGTATAATACTTGTAAACAAACTTCCCATACTAAATAAAATTAAATCTGCCTGCGATATAGCCTTAAGTGCTTCTTTATTAGGTATCGCTTTTTCTTTATAATATACCTTTTTTATTTTGCCATTTTTCAAGGTAATATTATGCTCACCCTCTACAATTGAACCATCACACATTTCTGCCATTAACACTACATTATCTTCAGTTAATGGAACAACTTTGCCTCTTAAATTCATAACTTTGCTTAATGCTTCTATTCCATCAGATAAATTACCAGTTATTTCACTGGCAGCTGTTAATAACAAGTTCCCAACAGTATGTCCGTTTAAGTCACTCGTAGTATCGAATCGATAGTTGAATAAATCCATAACCAACGGTTCTGTCTCTGATAGAGCAACTAAAACTCTCCTTATATCACCAACAGCTGGAATATTAAATTCTTCTCTTAAAATCCCAGTACTTTTGCCATCATCACATACTGTAACTACAGCAGTTATATCCAAAGGATACTTTTTTAATCCACGAAGTAAATTTGACATGCCAGTTCCTCCGCCTAATACAACAACTTTCTTATTCAATTATACCACATCCTATTTTAATGATAAATTATTTGCAATATCAATAAAAACCTGTACTGGTAGTTGCTCCGCTCTAACATTTAAATCATAATTATATTTATTTAAAACTTCCTCTATTTTAGATAAATTATATTGTTTTAAATTATTTTTTAAAGTCTTTCTTTTTTGATTAAAAGAATCCTTAACCAATTTAAAAAATAAATTAGTATCCTTTAAGGGATATAATATAGTTTTTTTATTTAACTCAATAACTATACTATCAACATTAGGTATTGGAATAAATACATTTCTAGAAACATCTAATATTTTTTTTATATTAAAGAAATAATTTAAATAAACAGATAAAGAATTATATTCTTTAGTATTAGGTTCAGCTTTAAACCTATTTCCAACTTCTTTTTGAACCATTACTACTATTCTATCAACAGGTATATTATCTTCTATTATTTTTATTATTATTGGGGTCGTAACATAATATGGTAAATTTGCCACAACAAAAAGTTTTTTATATTTGTACTTATTTATATCATACATTACGTTAGATTTTAAAAAATCCTTAAATATTACTTCAACATTATCTAAATCTTTTAAATTTTCATGCAATAAATCTTTTAATGTAGTATCTATTTCATAGCAAATAACATTTTTTGATGATAATGCTAATTTATAAGTTAAAGAACCAGCACCCGGACCTATTTCTATAACTAAAGTATCTTTATCTACTTGTGATTTAGCCACTATATTATTTATCGTATTCTCATCTATAATGAAATTCTGCCCATACATTTTTTTTAAATTAAAATTATACTCTTTCATAAGTTGCTTTAATTTTGTTAATGAATAATCCATAATTCCTCCAATAATAAATTTTCTAAATATCAATATATGTATTATCATAATACTATACTTTTATACTTTTTTAAATATTTTATCACAACCTAAAAAGAGGTTACCAACCCCATCTTTGAACACTAAAATTAGTACTAGAACTAGTTACATTTCCAACAGCAGCTTCGCTTTGTGAAGGAAAAGCTAAATCAATCCATACAACACCATTTTTCCAAGCATTTCTCATACTTGATCCACTATCTAATACAATAGCGTAAAATTCACTTGATATTCCATTATCAATTTTCATTATTGTTCCACAAGGAAAAGCAGTATTATCTGCAGCAATTATTCTTACATTTCCATATGTAGAATCATTATAATATATCCCATCATTTATTAAACTATGATTTAAACCATCTCTTGTCCTACAAGCAACATTTCCAACTGAACTACACCCTGGACAATCAGGACCATATCCTGTCAATTTTCCAGTATATAAGCCTTCTTTCCCCGTTCCTACTTGTAAAATCTCATTAGTTGTATCACTTATATGAATATAATTCAACCCATCATATGTATAATCTAATCCATTAACGCCCTCTACAAGTTTTATTGGATCTGCCGTAGAAGACATATTATCGCTATAAACATATTCTGTTTCATACGGTTTAATTTCATTTGTAATTGTAGCTGTTTTGTATCCTGTAGGATTATATAATGTCGTTCCTTTATTTAAAATAGTTGTAGTTATTATTAATGCTACAAGCATAATTGATAAAAATAACGTAAATTTAACTTTATTTATCATTTTATCACCTACCCTAAGCAATAAAATTATATCATTTTTATATCTTTAAGTCAAATTCTTCTTTAGCACTATTTCCTGTTATACGTATCACATCATCAACATTTATATTTTTTATATCAGAAACTTTTTTTGCTACTAAATAAACATTTGCAGGCTCATTTTTTAATCCTCTAAATGGTTCGGGAGTTAGAAATGGACTATCTGTTTCTAGCAAAAGATTTTCTATATTAACATTTTTAATAATCTCCTGTAATTTTATCGAATTTTTAAACGTAACTATTCCTCCTACACCAATCTTATATCCTAATTTTATAAATTCATTTGCCATTTCTAAACTAGAGCTAAAACAATGAATTGTACCTTTCAAATTATATTTTTTTAATATATCATATGCATCTTGCACTGAGTTTCTAGAATGTACTACGATTGATTTATTATATTTTTGAGCTATCATTAATTGTCTTTCAAAAACCTCTTTTTGTTTATCTTTATTGTCTTTTCGTCTATAATAATCCAATCCTATTTCTCCAATTCCTACTATCTTAGGATTATTAATGTTTTTTTCTATAAATTCAAAACTTTCTTCTGTTACGTTATTTATTTCTTCAGGATGTATACCTAAAGTCCCATACACATTATTATACTTATTAATTAACTCTAAAACTTCTCTATTGGTTTCATCACTACAACCACTTGTAATCATTAATCCATTCATATTTTCTATTACAACATCCAAATTATCATAATATTCTTTGCTTAAATGACAATGAGTATCAACTAACATAAAATCACTCCAAACATAAAAAATTATACCATACTAAGTATAATTTTTCTATTTTTTCTTATTTATTATTTTTACAATTCCTATAAATAAATATAATATTAATAAATATGCTAAATCCAATAAATCATAACTAACAATAAAACTACCTAAAAATAAATACGTTAAAAACATTACTACTGACATCCACAAATATTTTTCTATACTTTTATCTGTTGTCATATAAAATATACTCTCCTTTTTTATCACAATAAGAATAATATCACAAGTTTTATAAATAATAAAGATTATTTTTATATAATTGATCGACAAAATACAACTATTTACGTTAATCTTTACAAAAAAAAATAAAATTAGTCAATTACCATTTTATTTTTTCTTTTTTCATTACTCTTAAATATTCATTAATCTTACTAAATGGTTTACTCCCAAAAAATCCGCGATTTGCTGATAAAGGCGATGGATGAACTGATTCTATTATTTTGTGTCTACTATTTGTTACTAATTCTTTTTTACTACGTGCAAAACTACCCCAAAGCACAAAAATCACAGGATCTTCTCTATCATTCAATTTAGATATTATAGTATCTGTAAAAATTTCCCACCCTTTATTTTTATGTGATAAAGGCTTATCTTTTTGCACTGTCATTATAGAATTTAATAATAATACCCCTTCTTTTGCCCAATCAGTTAAGTCACTTCTAGTTCTTTTAATCCCCAAATCATCATATAACTCTTTAAATATATTTTGAAGTGATGGAGGCATTGAAACTCCCTCCTTTACTGAAAAAGAAAGTCCATGTGCTTCGCCCAATCCGTGATATGGATCTTGTCCTAATATTACAACTTTTACATCATCATAGTCAGTGAATCTTAATGCATCAAATATATTTTGATAAGGAGGAAATATTATCTTATTTTTATACTCATTTTTCACAAATATCCCAAGTTTTCTAAAATAATCTTTTTTAAATTCATCACTCAAAACTATATCCCATTTTTTGTTTATCATACAATCACCGGTTATATTATAACATATTTATATAAATATTCAAAAAAGAACATATCATATGTATGTCCTAATTTTATTTACTATATAAGATACAAAATTAAAATAGCTATAGACAAAAATTTGTAAGCAACTAATTAACATAAAAATTTTATGTATCTCTATTTATAATTTTTTTATATATGGTCTTATAAATAGATATATACCAACTACTATCATAAATATTGAAACTAGTTGAGCAATTCTTAAGTCAAAAAACATTAAACTATCAGTTCTAAGACCTTCTACGAAAAATCTTTCTATGCCATAAAGAAACAAATATATAGACACTACCTGTCCTGACTTTATTTTCTTTTTATTTCTTATAACAATAAGTATTATAAATATAATTATACAGGCGATTGATTCTATTAAAAATGTTGGAGTTCTATATGCATATTCACCTTTATCCCATATATACATTCCTTCTATTATAAACTGTGGCAAATGAAATTTTTTAAGCACCAGTATATCTATTTTTCTTCCAAATGCTTCTTGATTAAAAAAGTTACCCCATCTACCAATAGACTGTCCTAAAACTAAAGCTGGAGCAAAAATATCAAGCACCTCAAAGAAATCTAGTTTCTTACTTTTTGTATAAAAATATATAAATATAACTCCAAAAATTATACCTCCATGTATTGCGAGTCCACCTTCCCATATTTTAAATACATCTATAATGTTTGTATAATCTTTATACTGAAACAAACAATAATAAAGTCTTGCTCCTATAATACTCACTATTATTAAATAGAAACACAAATCAGATATTATTTTTACTGGTATTTCTTTTTTCTTGCTCCTATTTATCACCAAAAAATATCCCGCTAAAAATCCTATCAATATCAATAACGAATACCACTTTATTTGAAAAAAACCTAAATCTAAAAATACTGAATTCATTTTTTCATTCCCTTAAGAAATGTATCTATTACTATATTATCCATGATTGCATTCATAATTGATATTACTATTGATACTACAAATAAAAATACAGTACCATATATATTAAAATGATCTAATAAAATGAAATCTGTTATTTTCAATATTAATACATTTATTAGAGGATAAAAAAGACCTAAAGTAAGAGCAGTTAACGGTAATGTCATCCATACTAGTAATGGTTTTATTGTTCTATTTAATATAAATATTATTATTACCGCAACAAATCCCCATAATCCATAATATGAATTATCTATATAAACAGTTTTTTTAAATATCAAAGATACTAAAATAAGTACCAGCGTGTATCCTAACATATGAATAATCCAATCTAAATATTTATTAATTTTCATATCAATTTTTACTCCTTTCAATTTCATTCAAAACAAATATAACTTCAAAAATTTTTATAATATTAACCTATGTTAAGTTTAAATATTATAATCCATCCATTTCAATTATATACCTATTCGCTTTTTAATTCAAATAAAATATCTCTAAGTTCCATTGCCTTTTCAAAATCAAGATTTTTAGCAGCCTCTTTCATTTCAGTCTCTAATTTAATCATAAGTTTAATTTTATCAGCTTTATTCAATTTTTCTTCACGTTTTTCAATAATTTCTTCTACTTCATTGGTAACTATATCAGATATTTCTTTTGTAATTGTTTTTGGAGTAATACCGTGTTGTTCATTAAATTTTTTTTGTATTTCACGTCTTCTGTTAGTTTCTTTAATGGCAATATTCATAGATTCACTGATCTCATCACCATACATTATAACCTTACCATTTGAATTTCTTGCAGCTCTACCTATAGTTTGTATTAAACTACGCTCACTACGTAAAAAGCCTTGTTTATCTGCATCCATTATTGCAACTAAACTAACTTCTGGTATATCTAATCCCTCTCTAAGTAAGTTTATTCCAACAAGAACATCATATTTACTCTTTCTTAGATCTCTTATTATCTTAAGTCTTTCTAATGATTTTATTTCTGAATGTAAATAAGCCACTTTTATGTCTAATCCTTTAAGATATTGAGTTAACTCTTCGGCCATCCTAATTGTGAGAGTCGTAACAAGCACTTTCTCACCTCTAATAGTTATTTTATTAATTTCTTCTACTAAATCATCTATCTGGTTTTTTGTTGAATGTACTTCTATTTCTGGATCAAGTAAACCGGTTGGTCTAATTAATTGTTCAACTGGTTTAGGAGAATGTGATAACTCATATTCTCCAGGAGTAGCTGATACGTATATTACTTGATTTATTTTTTCTTCGAATTCATTAAATTTTAAAGGTCTATTATCTAAGGCACTAGGTAATCTAAATCCATAATCAACTAATACTTCCTTACGAGCTCTATCTCCATTATACATACCTCTTACCTGCGGAAGGGTTACGTGTGACTCATCTATAAACATTAAAAAATCTTTTTTAAAAAAATCTATTAGTGTTGTTGGAGTTGCTCCCGGTTCTTTTAATGCTAAAGGACGAGAATAATTTTCAACTCCCCTGCAGAAACCAGTTTCTTCAAGCATCTCAATATCATAATTAGTTCTTTCACTTAATCTTTGATATTCTAAAAGTTTATTATTATTTTTAAAAAATTCAAGTCTTTCGTTTAATTCATTTTTTATATTTTCTATTGCTATTTTAAGTTTTTCTGGGCTTGTTACAAAGTGACTTGCCGGAAAGATGGCTATAGTTTTTTTATTGGCGTTTATATTTCCCGTTAATGGTTCAAATTCCTTAATTGAATCGATTTCATCTCCAAACAATTCTAATCTAATTCCCTTTGAATGTTCTCCAACAGGAATAATATCTATTATATCCCCTTTTGCTCTAAATGTTCCTCTTTTAAAATCAATATCATTTCTCTCATACAACATATCAATTAGTTTTTCTATTATTTCTTCCCTATTTATAGTTTGTCCAACTTCTAAATTTAACATTTTCTTTTCATATTCTTCTATCTCACCAATACCATATATACAAGATACTGAAGCTATTACTATAACATCATCATTGTTAAGTAGAGCCGCTGTTGCAGCATGACGTAATTCATCTATTTCATCGTTTATAGCCGCATCTTTTTCTATATATGTATCAGTTTTAGCAACATATGCCTCAGGCTGATAGTAATCATAATATGATATGAAAAAACACACATGGTTTTCTGGAAATAATTCTTTAAATTCAGCATAAAGTTGTCCTGCAA
>CANQPA010000020.1 GCA_947625635.1 uncultured Bacilli bacterium | reverse complement strand
ATTTTTTTTCCCATTTTCTCTTACATTTATTGTTTTCTTTAGTTAATATGACATTTACTTTTCATTCAACTATATTATTTTACTTTAAATAAGATTGATTATATTTTATTAAATAACATGATATTATCTCCTAATTTTTTTACTAAAAGGCTTTACTTTTTTATACAACTTATGTTAATGTATTTTAAGGTGATTTTAATGAACAATTATTTAATAGACATAAACGAAGAGATGAAAGAATATTATAAAATACTATGTCCAAATTTCCCTGAATGGTTATATGATTACATAAACACTTACGAAATGGAAAAACAAGGTAGAATACGCCTGAATTATAGAAATACTTGTTCCAATTTTTTCAAAATTAAATATGAATACTCTAGCTTAAATCATAATATAGGGGTAGCACTTATAATATGGAATTTTACACACAATAAAAAGCAAACTATTGCTGGATTACTACAAAACGCTGATATACCTTCATTTAAAAATTATATTGATTTTATAATCGATGAATATAAAGTGCAAAAAACAAATCAATCAATAACACATAACCCTATTAAAAATTCTAAAGAAATTATGAAATTACTTGAAAGGGATAATATAAAATTAGAAGAAATTGATAATTGCAAATTATACCCTATAGCACATACAAATATTCCAAAGTTATCTGCCGATGAATTCGAATACACTTTCTCAGTTGGCTTAACTCGTTTTAAAATTTGGGATCTTGACAAAATAAAAAAAATATATAATAACGTTACCATAAGTAAAAATGAAAACAATAAATCAGAATTAGTTTTTCAAAATCAAAATATATGTGAAGAATATATAAATACAACGTCTAAAATGTGGTTCAAATGGATATCAGATTACAATAGAACTGCAATGCAGTTTATGATTGATATTCTTAAATCAATGATATATAAAAAATATCTAACTATAGATGATTTTTATACGTTATCAGAAAAAGAAATAATTAATAAAATATTAAACTGTGAAGATGAATATTTAAAGACAAGTTTTATTAAATTTTTAAATTCAGAAAAAGTTTATCCTAGTTTAGAACCCGTATATGATAAATATTGTGTCAATGTTTTACCAAAATTTAAATATGTAATACCATTAGTTATAACCGAAAAAGGAAATATCAGAATAGATAAATTATCTTTAAATTCTAAAAAAATAATTGATGAGCTATTAAGCACACCGAAAGGATATTGGACATATTTTGATTTTGACTTTAAACCTTACAATAGACAAAAAGTATTAAAAAAAAGCATCTTTTAAAATATAAAATGTTATTTGATATTCATTGAGATATAGGATTCACTTATATCTCTATTTTTTTCATCATACTTTTTAGTATTTAAAGAGCTTATTATAGTAAGTCCTAAAAATATTACTAAAAAAATAATCATTCCTTTACTTTTAACTAATTCCATACTATTACCTTCTTTCTGTACATATTGTAACACGAACATTTATTCGTGTCAATGCTTTTAGGTATTTTTTTTGAACAAATGTTTGACAATTGTAAAGAAGTGTGTTAAAATTAAATTAGATAGGAGGAATATATGGAGAAGCTTACTAAAAGACAAGAAGATGCATTAAAATTTATTAAGACTTATATAGTATCTCATGGATTCCCACCAACTGTAAGAGAAATCGCAGAAGCTATAGGAGTTTCATCCCCTGCTACAGTACAAGCCCATTTAGATAGTTTAGCAAATAAAGGATACATAAGAAAGGGAAACAATAAAAATAGAACAATAGAACTTATGGTAAAGAATGAATTTTTACCTCAAAATGATGAAGTTGCAGATGTACCCCTTTTAGGAAAAATTACAGCAGGAAATCCTATTGATGCCATTGAAAATCCAAATGAATACTTCTCATTACCTGCATATTTGATTCCAAAAAATAAAGAGGTATTTACATTAAAAGTTAGCGGTGAAAGTATGATTAATGCAGGAATACTTGATGGAGATATTGTAATAGTTGAAAGAACACAAACTGCCAAAAATGGAGAAATTGTAGTTGCAATGACAGAAGAAAATGAAGTAACATTAAAAACCTTTTATAAGGAAAAAGATCATATCAAATTACAACCAGAAAACGATACTATGCAACCATTTATTTTAGACAATGTTTTTATATTAGGTAAAGCGATTGGTTTATACAGAAAAATTTAAAAAAAATAAATAAGGAAGAAAAAGTCCTTATTTATTTTTTACAATAAATTATATTTCATTCAAGTACAAATACGCAAATACTTTATATTTATCATATTTTTTTTGGATATTCTCCATTACTTATTAATTTATTTATACTATTTACTAAATCATTTTTATCTTCTTTATATGTCACACCATGCCACACAGCATTTGTATCAATTACCTTAACTTTTACTTCATTGTTACGTATCCTTTCAAATACAATATCTGGTATTAAATATTCGCATTTTGATAAATCTTTTTTATTTTCAAGAATAAAATCTGTAAAATGTTCATTTGAATAATCTATAATATCTGGTCTAAAACAAAACATATTCATAGATACCAAATCAGTGTCTTTTGCATAAAATCCTTCTTTACCATTTAGTGGTTCTACTTTTATTTTATTTCCATCTTTATAGACACTTGATTCTATTAAGTTAGTCAAATATCCATTTGTTTGCTCGCAATATCCCCTCTTAACAGCCCCATTTTCTGTAAGAGTATTTCCTATTAAATACCCTATCATTGCATAATCACTCGTATTACTTTTAAGAAAATTAGCGGCTTTAATATAAGCATCTTTTCCATAAAAGTCATCTGCATTTATCACAGCAAATGGTTCATTAACAACTCCTTTTAAACACATTATAGCATGTCCTGTGCCAAGTGGTTTAATTCTTTCTGCCGGTATTTCTACACATTTAGGTACGTTTTTAATATCTTGAAAAACATATTCTACCTGTATCTTACCTTCTATACGTTTTCCAATTGTTTCTTTAAATATTTCATAATTTTCTTTCTTAATTATAAAAATTACTTTAGTAAATCCCGCTCTAATAGCATCATAAACAGAATAATCTATTATAAATTCTCCATTTGGTCCAACTGGTTCTATTTGTTTCAACCCACCAAATCGACTACCCATTCCAGCAGCCATTATAACTAATGTCATATTATACTCCTCCTTTAAACATTATCCTTGGCTTTAATTTTTTTTCATCCTTTTCATATACTTTATATAAAGCAATAGCTCTATTATCGGTTATAAAAAGTACTTCATTACTATTATAAATATTATCTACAAGTGCTCCATTTAATACTTTTTTTTCTATATCGTCTGTTATATAAACTTTCTTATAATCTAATACTTCCAATGTATCAATTAAACTCTCACGATTAACATCATCGAGCTTAACAGAATTTTCTATCTTGAATTTCCCCTGTCTTATTCTTATTAAACCTGTCATAACGCCTATAGTATTTAATTTTATAGCAATATCATCAATCAAACTTCTAATATAAGTCCCTTTGGATACAGTACATTTAAACCGAAATAAAGTTTTATTATCTTTATATTCTATATCATCTATTAATTCTATTGATTTTATCTCCACCTCTCTTTTAGGCAACGAAACATTTATATTTTTTCTTGCATACTCATACAATTTTTTACCATTTAATTTAATAGCTGAATATATTGGTACCTGCTGAATATAAGTCCCCTTAAAACTATTTAAAGCTCCTAAAATCTCTTCTTTTGTCCTAATACTTACTTCTTCTTTCAAAATATTTCCAGTAATATCTAAAGTATCTGTTGACGTTCCTAATTCAACAGACGCAATATATTCTTTATCATTTGATGTTAATTCATTAACCAATTTTGTAGCATTACCGATACACACAACAAGTACGCCTGTTGCAATTGGATCAAGTGTTCCTGTATGACCTACTTTTTTCGTATTAAATTTTTTTACAATTTCATTTACTACATAACGGCTAGTAACACCTTTTGGTTTATCTATTACAAGTATCCCATCCATATACTCACCTACAAATATTGTATCAAATTGTGCATATAAAATCTATATATTTAAAAAATATTTTTATTAATTAATAAAAAGTTAGAATTATCCTAACTTTTCTATCTAATTTTAATATGTGCTTCTCTTAACTGTTGTTCAGAAAGCTCACTAGGGCATCCCATCATAGCGTCATAACCTGATACACTCATTGGAAATGCTTGAACCTCTCTTAAATTTGGTTCATCCTTAAGTAGCATTATAATTCTGTCAATTCCAGGTGCCATACCTGCATGAGGTGGAACACCATATTTAAATGCATTGTAAAGCGAACTAAATTTAGTTTCTAGTACATCTTTTGAATATCCAACTATACTAAAAGCTTTTTCCAAGGAATTTAAATCATGATTCCTAACTGCTCCTGATGCCATTTCATTTCCATTACATACAAAATCAAATTGATATGCAAGAATATCCTGTATATTTTTACTATTAAGTGATTCAATCCCACCTTGTGGCATACTAAACGGATTATGGCAAAAATCATATTTGTCTTCTTCTTCATTGTACTCAAACATTGGAAAGTCATTTATTATACAGAATTCAAATTTATTCTTTTCTATTAGATCTAATTTTCTACCCAATTCTGTTCTTATCATTCCCGCATTCTTACAAGCTATATTTTCATTTTTATCTGCTATAAAAAACAACACACTATTTTGTTTTAAATTTGATTTTTCTATCAAAGACTTTCTATCATCATCAGTCAAAAATTTATCAATAGGTCCTTTAAATGATCCATCATCCATTAAAGTAATATATCCAATACCTGGCATACCAATACTTGATGCATAATCTACTAATTCATTAAACCAGCTATTTGGCTTATCGCCTATATCATCTACTTTTATACCTCTGACATATGAGCCTCTGAATGGTTTAAATTCAGAATCCACAAATATGTCAGATATATCTATTATTTCAAGAGGATTTCTAAGATCTGGTTTATCTGTTCCATATTTTAACATTGCCTCTTTAAATGAAATTCTTCTAAAAGGTTTAGGAGATACCTCTTTATCTGAAAATTTGGTAAACGTATCATAAAAAATATCTTCACCAATTTTATATACATCTTCTTCATCAACAAATGCCATTTCAAAATCTAATTGATAAAATTCTAAAGTTCTATCACTCCTACAATCTTCATCCCTAAAACAAGGGGCTATCTGATAATATTTATCAAATCCTGATACCATAAGAATTTCTTTAAACACTTGTGGAGCTTGAGGTAAAGCATAAAATTTTCCATGGAATTTTCTTGAAGGAATTATAAAATCTCGTGCACCTTCAGGAGAAGATGCAGTGATAATTGGTGTTTGAATTTCTGTAAAATCAAGACTATCCATTTTATCCCTTAAAAATTTTAAAACTTCCGCACGAAGCTTAATATTACTTCTTACTTTTTCATTTCTAAGATCTAAATAACGATATTTAAGTCTTATATCTTCACTTACATTTGTACTTGTTACAACCTCAAAAGGAAGTTCGTTTGGTGCTTTTCCTAAAACTTTTATGCTTTCAACTAATATTTCGATAGTTCCCGTAGTTATATGATCATTATAATCTTCAGGAGCCCTTTTTCTAACAGTTCCTTTTACAGTAACACTGGACTCTTTAGTTAATCCATCAAAAACTGTATCATCATTACTTACTATTTGAACTATCCCTTTTTCGTCTCTTATATCTATAAATATAACTCCACCGTGATCACGTATATTAGCAATCCATCCAGCGATCATGACTTCTTTACCAACATAAGATTCATCTATATTTCCACAATATACTGTTCTATATTTACTCATTTTATCTTTTCTCCATTTCCTCACGAATTATGTTTGCAGTTATACTTGGGTTTGCCTGACCACGAGTTTGTTTCATTACTTGTCCTACAAAGTAATCAAAAGTATTTTTACCCTTTCTATGATCTTCTATCAAATCAGGTCTTTCATCAAGTAATTTAATAACAATATCTCGTATAATTTTATCATCAGTAATTTGAGTAATACCAAGTTCCTTAACTACAACTTTAGGTTCTTTACTTTCTTCAACGCATTTGAAGAAAACTTGTTTACTTTGTTTAGAAGATATTTTACCATCATCAACCATTTTTATTAATTCACACAACATTTGTGGAGTTAAATATAATTCATTTATACTTTTTTCATATTTATTTAAATAACCTAAAATCATCGTAGTTATAAAATTAGCACTACTTTTAGGATTAACTTTAAGTTTAATAGTTTCTTCAAAATAATCTGAAACTTTTTTATCCCTTACTATTATATCCGAATCATACCTAGATAATCCATAATCATTCATGTATTTTTGTATTCTATCGTATTGAAGCATTGGTATTTCGCTTTTTATTTTTTTTATCCAAGAATCCTCTATTTTTATTGGTGGAATATTTGGTTCTATATAATATTTATAATCAACTGCATCTACTTTTGATCGCATTGGATATGTTTTCAAATCTTCATCATCAAAACGTCTAGTTTCTTGTACAACTTTTCCACCACTTTTAAGTATTTCTGTTTGTCTTTTTATTTCATATTCAATAGCAAGTCTTACATTATTAAAGCTATTAATATTTTTCATTTCTACTTTAGTTCCCAATTCAGTAGCATCCTCTTGCATTAATGATACGTTGACATCACATCTCATCTGGCCTCTATCTGTCCTTGCTTCTGAGACATCAGTATACAAAAATATTCCCTTAAGTGCTTCCAAAAAAGTTATCGCTTCATCTGCAGAATGAAGACAAGGTTCCGTAACAGTTTCAAGTAATGGAACTCCTGCCCTATTATAATCAATTAAAGAGTAATTTCCAAAATGATCTAATGACGCTGTATCTTCTTCAAGATGAATATTATTAATTTCTACTTTTTTATCTTCACCATTTACATTTATCATGACATAACCATTAACCCCAACAGGTTTTGTTTCTTGCGTTATTTGATATCCTTTTGGTAAATCTGGATAATAATAATTTTTTCTATCGAACATAACAATATCAGGGGTTTTACAATTCAAAGCTAATGCCATTTTTAACGACTTTTCAAATGCAATTTTATTAGCAACAGGAAGAATACCTGGAAGACCAATATCCACTGTATCAATATTTTCATTTGGATATTCTGAATATGTATTTCTAGCACTTGAAAAATTTTTTGAATTTGTCTTTACTTCACAATGCACTTCAAGTCCTATAACTACTTTATACATCATATTCCTCCTTTATTAATCCCTTATAACCTAATTCTTTTTCTATTTTATTAGCAATATTAAGCGTTAATCCATCTTCAAATGCCCTACCTGTTATATTTATTCCAATAGGCATACCATCTACAAAACCATTTGGAATAGTTATACTAGGAAATCCACCAAAATTTGCTATAGCCATATGATTTTCTAGTATCAAATATCTATCAGACATCCTATCTATTTCTGAATCAAATTTAGGAGCTACTCCTCCACTTGCTGGAAGTATCAACGCATCATAAGATTCAAACAATTTATTCATTTTATCTACTATAATTCTTCTTAAACGTTGGGCATTTTTAAATAATCTTTCTTGATTTTCTCTTTGAAGAATATAACTACCCAATATAAATCTTCTTTTTATTAATTCACTAAAGCCTTTTGTTCTAGCATCAAACATGATTTCATTTATACTATTTCCCTCGCCTCTTGGTCCAAACGAAATCCCCGTAAGATTAGAATTATTACTTGTTGCTTCTGCACAACTTATTGTCATATATGATGGATATATTGCTTTTAATAATCGTTCATCAAATGACACTTCTTCAACTTCAAATCCAATCTTTTTACAAAGTTCGATTGTTTTTTTAAAATTACTCAATATTTGAAGAGTTTCATCCCCTGCATCTTTATAAAGTTCAATATCTGATATTTCTTTTATATAAAATAATTTTTTACCTTTAATGTCATTATCAATAACATCAATATATTTTATATCTTCATCAGGTAATGAAGTCATATCACGTTCATCTTTACCTTTTAATATATCAGTAACAATAGCAGCATCTCTAACACATCTAGTAAAACATCCAACATGATCTAAACTAGATGCGAATGCGAAAAGACCATATCTAGATATTCTACCATAAGTTGGTTTAAATCCTACTACACCACCAAAAGCAGCAGGTTTTCTAATCGAATCTCCAGTATCAGAACCAATTGAAAATGGAACAATTCCAAGAGCGACTGCACAAGCAGATCCTGCTGAAGAACCTCCAATTTCATGTTCTATATTCCAAGGATTTTTAACTATACCAGTATGACCAGTTGTTCCGGTTCCACCCATGGCGAGCTCATCTAAAACCGTTTTCCCTATGAGTACTGCACCAGCTTCTTTTAATTTCTTATATATAGTTGCATCATAAACAGGCACATAATCCTTTAAAATATTCGAAGAAGCTGTTGAAAGTATTCCTTTAGTAGAAAAATTATCTTTAAGTGCATAAGGTATTCCACTTATTAGTGAATTAGATTTTTCCTCCTTATATTCATCTAATATTGTTACAAATGAATTAAATTTTTCTTGATATTTATGAGCTTTTAAATTAGATTCTTTGAATAGTTCATAACTCGTTACTTTAGATTCATCCAATTCTTTTCTTAAATCTAATATAGTTTTCATTCACCCACCACCTTTGGCACTTTAACTTGATTTGCTTTTGTTTCTTTTGCATTAGCTAACACTTCTTCATTTGTCAAACAATCTTTTGCGCAATCTTCCCTAAAATGAGCATGATAAATTACATATGGAAACGTCATCGGCTCAACATTTGATATATCATCTATCTTTCCTATAAGTTCCATATGTTTTTCGATTGTTTCAAATTCTTTAAGTGTTCTATCATATCCATCATCATCCATGTCAAACATAAGTTTAGCTGCATAATCCTTAAGTTTTTCTTTTGTTACCATATATATCCTCCTTTATAAATGTAAATAAAAAAACAAGTTCCAAGACTTGTTACTATTTTAAGTGGCGCCTGATGTAGGACTCGAACCTACGACCTAACGGTTAACAGCCGTGCGCTCTACCGACTGAGCTAATCAGGCACTTAAATGGCGCTCAATGTAGGACTCGAACCTACGACCTAACGGTTAACAGCCGTGCGCTCTACCGACTGAGCTAATTGAGCATTTTAAATAGTAATCCGCCTCATTTTTGGGACGAACATATTCCGCGGTGCCACCCAATTTGTCATAATGACCTCTTTATCGATTCTATCAAATCGTGCAATTTTTAACGGATTACATCCGATTAGCTTTACTCAATTCAAACTAACAGTTCATGAGTGTTATTCGTAATAAACTTAATGTTAGCTTCCACCATATCTAACTCGCTTTATCAGTAATTATTACTACTTCTCTCAATCAAAACCTTTAATCTCAAAATGACTTATGTATTAATTATAAATTAGAATCTACTTTTTGTCAAGATATTTCATTCAATTTTTATTATACATTTTTTAACTACATTTATACATTTAATATTATAAATTTGACAATTTGTTAATATATCATTTAACAATATTAAATAAATAAAATATTTACAACTATATTATTTCACTCATTAGCTGATCGATTTTTAGTTACAAACTTTTCTACCAATAAAGAACTGCTAATATCCCCTACAACATTAAGACAAGTTCCAGGAGGATCAGTTATCCAACCTATAGTAGCGATTATAGGAAAAGCTTCAATTGGAAATTTATATAAGGAAACAATAAGCATTTCACCTATAAATGCACCACCAGGAATACCTGACATTACAACTCCAGATAAAACAGATATAACTATTGCGGTAAAATAAGTGTCTATACCTGTAAAACTTTTATTAAAAATGGAAAATAAAAATACAATTTTTAAAATAGATGCCATACAAGATCCTTCCATATGTATCGTAGCACCCATGGCAAGAGTAGTACTAGATATATCTTTATCAATTTTTAAATTTTCCGCACATTTTAAATTTGATGGAAGACTAGCAATAGATGAACACGTTCCGATTGAAGTGACAATTGAAGTAAAAATATTTTTATAAAATATTTTTACTCCATTGCTGCCTCTTGATATGTAAGAATATAGTGTATAAAATATTATAAAATAAATAAAAGCTAATACGTAATAAAATATAGCCCCCCTTAAATAATTTTCAACTATTTTACTACCATATTCACCAATTAAAGATGCAAAATATGCAAATAAACCAATTGGTGCATAATACATAATTATTTTTATTGAATTCATCGTTATGTCTGATATAATGGATAAGGTCCTTGAAATTTTTTCCTTATGATCTTTCAACATTCCTATAGAAAATCCTACTATAACTGTAAAAACAATAAGTGGTAACATATTATTCTTAGAAAGGAGTTGATTAAATTCTGATACCGTCACCATATCAACTATTTTATTTCCTATATCAAATGTTTCTTTTGTATTTTTAACTAAATCAATATTTACATTACCTACAGGATTTATTAATTTAACACTAATTAAAGTAAAAATTGAAACTATTGTACTTGTGGCTACAAAAACAACAAACATAACTATAAATATCTTACCAACTTTTTTAAAATTATTAATTCTAGAAATACTACTTGATATTGTAAAAAATACAAGAGGTACAACAATTGTATAAAGTAAATTTACAAATATAGTACCAAGTGGTTTTAATTTAGTAGCATCTTCCTTAAATATTATCCCCACTATACACCCAATTATTATTGAAAATAAAAGAATAATTGGCAATTTATATGATTTCCATATGTTTTTTGACATTTAATCACCATAATAAATTTTATGTAATATAAAAATGATAATTACTGTTATCATTTAGAAAATTTAAAATTATAATGATTAAAAAGTAAAACACATAACTTATGATATTTATAACATAATTATAATCTTAATACTATTATATATTATTTATATCGCAACAATCAAAATTAGTGTCCAATTTAATTATACCACTTTAATATTATAAAAAAAAGACTATTTTTTAATTATATAATCATGTTATAATTAAAAAGAGCCTAGGGAAAGTTCTCTAGTATTTTTTATTTTAGGAGGTTAGTTATGACAAAATACGTATTTGTAACAGGAGGGGTTGTATCTGGTTTAGGTAAAGGTATTACTGCTTCTTCTATTGCCCTTTTATTAAAAGCCCGTGGATACAAAGTGTTTATGCAAAAATTTGATCCATATATAAATGTTGATCCAGGAACTATGAATCCCATTCAACATGGGGAAGTATTTGTAACCTACGATGGCTGTGAAACAGATTTAGATTTAGGGCACTATGAAAGATTTATAGATGAGGAATTGAATTTTTCTTCAAATATCACAAGTGGAAAAATATATAAATCTGTAATTGATAAAGAGCGTCATGGTGACTATTTAGGTGCAACTGTCCAAATGGTCCCACATATCACTAATGAAATAAAAAACAAAGTTTACGAAGCTGGTATTTCTAGTGGAGCTGACATAGTTATTACTGAAATTGGAGGAACAGTCGGTGATATTGAATCGCAAAGCTTCATTGAAGCATTGAGACAAATTCAATATGAAAAAGGATCAGAAAATACATTCTTTGTTCATTGCACATTAATACCATATATTTATGGATCTAATGAACTTAAAACGAAACCTACACAAAATAGTGTTAGAGATTTAAGAAACATGGGAATTAGACCTGATGCATTAGTTTGTCGTGCACCCTATGATACTGGAGAATCAATAAAGAAAAAACTATCACTTTTTTGTTCAGTTCCAATAGAAAATGTTATAGATTCTATAGATGTAGTCAATATATATGAAATTCCTATTAATTACTATAAACAAAAAATTGACGAAATAATTCTTAAACAATTCAATTTACCAATTAATAAAGCAAATCTTGATTATTGGAAAAAACTAATAACGGTTGTAAATAATCTGGAAAATGAAATAGAAATTGCGCTTGTAGGAAAATACGTGGAATTACATGATGCATATATTTCCGTAGCTGAATCATTAAGACATGCTGGATATAAATATAATACAAAAATAAATATTAATTGGATAGATTCTGAAAGTTTAGAAAATTCTAAAATAAATCTTAAAGAAATATTTAAAAATTCAAAAGGTATAATTGTACCAGGTGGATTTGGCAGTCGTGGAATTGAAGGGAAAATAAAAGCCATAAAATATGCAAGAGAAAACAATATTCCATTTCTCGGAATATGTTTAGGAATGCAATTAGCGGTAATCGAATTTGCTAGAAATGTTTGTGGAATTAAAGACGCATCAAGTACAGAATTTGACCCTACTTGCCCTAATCCAATCATAGATTTAATGGCAGATCAAAAATCAATAGTCAATATTGGTGGTACTCTTAGACTTGGAAATTATGAATGTACTTTAAAAGAAAATACTTTAGCATACAATAATTATCATCAAAAAAACATATTAGAAAGACATAGACATAGATATGAATTTAATAATAGTTATAAAGAATTATTAGAAAAAAAAGGAATGGTTTTTTCAGGAATAAATGAGAAAGCAAATTTAATTGAAATTATTGAATTACCAAATCATAAACACTTTATTGCCAGTCAATTTCATCCAGAATTTAAATCAAGACCAACAAGGCCACATCCACTATTTGATTCATTCATTAAAGCCAGTTGTGATAAATAATAGCAAAATTGCTATTATTTTTAATTAAAAAAAATAAAATTATTTATTTTATTTTTATTTTTTGATTTTTATATTCTATATGTATCCTTTGAACAATAGCTAAAGATGCTATCAAAGATAAGGTAAAACTTCCTCCATATGATAAAAATGGTAACGGAACTCCTGTAAGAGGTATTAAAGCAAATAATCCGCCTAAATTTACTAAAATATGCAAAAATATGTAGGTTGCAATTCCAAGGCATATATATCTATTCCTAAGATTCTTTGTTTTTATAGATAATTTTAATATTCGATATATAATAATTAAATAACCTATAAAAATAAGTGAACATATTAATACCCCATTTTCTTCTGCGATTATTGCAAATACCATATCGGTATGTGGTTCTGGTATATATGAATATTTTTGTGTACTTTTTCCAATTCCTACTCCAGTAAGTCCACCGTTATTAATTGCTATAAAGGCATTACATATTTGATAACCATTTCCTGTATATTTAGAACAAGGATTATAATAATCAAATCTAGATGTTTGAGCATCAGATAATATATAACCAGCAAAGTTTAACATTGTAAAAAGCCCTATAATTCCTATTACTAATAAAATCATTGTAGATTTAAATTTTTCACTAGTAGATATTGGACTAGATAAAAAAAGTACTACGAATATTCCTAATAATATAATCGATGTTCCTAAATCCTTTTGTAAAAAAACAAGTATTGGGAAAATAAGGCTAAATCCCAAAATTTTCCATATTATAATATCATGTTTTTCATTTTTATTTATAAGTTTTTTATAGTACATTTCAAATAACAGAGACATTGAAACAATTAAAATTGGCTTTGCAAATTCACTAGGTTGAATTTTTATGAATTTTAAATCAATCCAGTTATTTGCACCTCTAGTTGAAACACCTTTCAGTATCAAATATAAATTTAATAACAATGTTATAATGTATACCAAAGGTAATATTTTTTTATATTCTTTTGTAGGAATTTTGATTATTATAATAAATCCTATAAAACTAGCAACTAGAATAGTTAAATGTTTAAAAAAATAATAAAATAAGTTCGCATCAGCATTAACTACTGCTTCTCTACTTGATGCAGTAACTATGTTTAATGTTCCAAATATTATCAAAATAAGTGATGTAAAAAATAAAACTTTATCAAAATCAGAAAAAGTTTTCTTTATTTTCTTTAATGCTCTCATGACTAATCACCTACTCTATATTTATAATAACACAATTAGAAAATTTTCTCAAGTAATAGGCAATTTTAATTAACAAAAATAAGATAAAATAATAATATATATTGACTAGATAGGAGGTTTATATGTATTATTATGGTGGATATCAAGGATACGGTGGATATCCTTATGGAGGATGCTGTAACCAAGGCGGATCAGGTTATGGCGCAGGATATGGAGCTGCTATCATATTAGTATTATTCATTTTATTAGTTATAGTAATAGGAGCTAGAGCATTTGATGGACGATAAAATTAATTTAATTTTAATTATTTAAAATAGTATGTAAACATACTATTTTTTTATATAAAAAAAAAGGATAATAGTTATTCTTTAATATCCTTTACACCATTTGTAAATGAACCAACTAATTCATTAAATTTAAGTAAATTATTAGCCAATTCATTTTTATCTGCTTCATACTGTATCTTATCTAAACTTAATTGATTTCTCTCCTCATCAAGTGCATCTTTTTGCTTCCTTAAAATATCTTCTATATGACTTAATTCTTCTCTTCTTTCATCATAAGCTGCTTGAACATTTTTTTGAATCTGTTCAATTTTATCATTCTCTGATTTTTTATATTGTTCAAACTCCTCTTTTTCCTTTTCTAAAGATGCCTGTAAATCTTTTAATACATTCAATCTTTTCTCTATTTCATCTTTCTTTTCTGTAAGTTTACTAAGGACTTCTTCTTTATATTTATTTACTTCATCTAATTGCGATTTTTTTGAGGATTCAACTTCTGACTGTAAAGCTTTCAATTCTTCAAACCTTGAATCAATTTTCTGTTTTAAATCAGTATTTTTCCTAAAAATTTCTGAAGCATCCTTCACATTAGTACTAACCTTATCGAATAATTCATTTATATTAGTTTCTTCCACTTTGTCATCTTCATACTCAGTAAGTTTTTGAATTTCTTCAATAGGAACATCTGACATTTCTATTTTATCATCTATTTCACTACTAGAAGTGTTATCTTGATAATCGCCTTGAATATCGTTTTCTTTTTCATTGCTTTCATCATCATTCATTTCATATGAATCTGGTAAATCATTAGAATTGAGATCAGATTCATCTACTTCTGGTTCAAAAGTTGCATCATTTTCATTGGTCTGTTCCAAATCTATATTTTCATCAAGATTATCATCTTTTGATAATTCTGAATTATCAAAAGATGAGTCATTCATATCTTCATTAAAGCCAATATCTTTAAAATTTGATTCATCGTCGCCAACAAATTCCTCATTAACATATTGCGTATTTGAATCATCTACAGTATCTTCCCCGTCTAATGTTATCGAATTATCATCTTCAGAATATGAAGAATTATTTTCTAAAGTATCTGGAGTGCTATTTTCATCTGTAAACAAATCTTCATTTTCATAATTACTTTCTCCTAATCCACTAATAGAATTATAATTAAAACTTTCTTTAGAACTTTCTAATTCTTCTTTATCATTATCCTGTAATCCATAAAATTCATTATTAAAATTATCCATTGTAACACCTCTTTATTCATTTTCACTTTCTAATATTGGTTTAAAATTAGAATTAAATTGACTTATTATCTCTCTTAATTTAGCACATTTCTGTTCTAAATTTCTATTTTCCAATTCTATTTTTTTGTTAGTCACTTCTTTATATTTTTCAAACTGACTCATCTCAGATTTTAAAACTTCCTCTGAATGATGTAATCGATTAATTTCTAGTGTCTTATATGATTCAAACTGTTCTTTTTCATCTTGTAATTTTTGCTTTTGAATTTCGAACTCTTTTTTTGCCAAATCCAATTCTATCAAAGAATTATCCATATTAGTTTTAAACTCCAACTCGGCTTTAGTCAAATATGACTTTTGCGAAGCTAAATACTGCTCTACTTCATTTTGTTTTTTACTTATTTCAGCTTTTTGAAGTTTAACATAATTATCAAATTCTTCCCTCTCTCTTAGAATTTTTTGCCTTTCTTCAATTATTTCCTGTTCTTCCTGATTATTAACCTTTCTTTGATCGTTTAAATTTGAAATAAATTTATTAACATTGTCTATATCTATAGTTAAACTATTAAACATATTATTAAAACTAGTTTTATCAAAATCAGATTTTGCAGAATACTCAGCTGGTTTAGAATCTCCATTTAACAAAATGTCTTCATACATAAAATCACCCTTTTATTCTTACACTACATAATACACACGTCTATCATATAAATTGTAACATTTTTTTTTATAAAAAACAATATAATTTAATAAAATTATAATTTTTATTTTAAATTTCTCTATTTATAAAATAATTAAGTATAATTTATGACTATATAATTTATAAAAAAAATTATTAATTAAAACATGTAAGTAAAAAATTATTTTAACAGGCAGTTTTATCATTATTTAATTATATATAAAAAATAGACTAATTGTCATTACATCAATCAGGTCTATTCTTATTAAAATTTTATTTTTTATAATTATTTACATTATTGTAATATTGTTCTCCAAGTTCTACTAATCTCTTAGTCATCATGCCACCTACAGTGCCATTTAATCTACTGGATGTATCTGCTCCTAATTTAATTCCAAGTTCGTTAGCTATTTCATACTTTAAATTTTCAATAGACTTTTTAGATCCTGGTACAACTAACTTATTGTTATTCATACTATCACCTCATTATTATTATCTACTTTTAATAAATTTTTATAATGAAAGTTTTTTCCACTAATTAATATTCCATATATAACATATTAAAAATATGCATATCAACTAATATTTTTAAAATGTTATATTTTATCAAACTAACAATTTCTAGTACTAATAAAATTATGTTAATAGTAAAAAATAATAAAGGGAAATGATTCATATGATATATTTCTTTTAATAACTTTATGATTTTTATATTTCTAACAGTTTTCTATTTTCTTATTTTTAAAATATTGTTTTACGCTATTTAATTAATATTAATATCTACCTTCTTCAAAATTTTAATATCATACATTAAGACGTTAAAAAAATCTTTCTAAAAAGTTTAGTCTTTCATAATACATTACACGGCAGACTAATTATACAAAGAACAAGCATCCATAAATATATAAAAAGATAGCCATTTAGCTATCCATTTTCCTATTTAGAATAATTGCTTCCACCTAAATGTTGTTCACCCATTTGAACTAATCTTTTAGTGATTTCTCCACCAACAGAACCGTTAGCTCTTGAAGTAGCATCAGGACCTAAATTAACTCCTAATTCACTAGCTATTTCATATTTCATTTTGTCAATAGCTTGTTTAGCTCCAGGTACAACAAAGTTATTTGTTGAACTATTTTTCATTATTTTCACCTCCGTACATTCTTAATTTGTGTACAAAGGTCAATTTTATACTTATTTTATTTGGTAATTTTTTCTATTAAAGTAAATCACTATATTCGTCTTGTTTTAAATTTGTTATTACTTCAACATTATCTATGCATTGTTTGATTAACTCATCATAATTGAATAATGTTTCATATAATAAACACTTTTTAATATCTGGATTAATTATTGGATGTGTAGGTAAGAATATAGTACAACAATCTTCAAAAGGTAATATACTTGTTTCATACGTACTTATTTTTTTAGAAATATCAATAATTTCCAACTTATCCATACAAGCAACAGGTCTAATTACCGGAAAATTGGTTACACTATTAATAGCAACCATACTACTCAAAGTCTGACTTGCAACTTGTCCAATAGATTCACCATTAATAATAACCTTGCAATTGTTTTTAATTGCTAATTTTTCTGCTATTCTATACATCATTCTTCTCATAATAGTTATTACATAATTATCTGGTACGCTTTTATATATTGCCTCTTGAAGCTTTGTAAATGGAATTATATTAACTCTTATATTACCAGAATAATTATTTATTATACTAGCAAGTTTTATTACTTTATTCTTGGCTTCTACACTAGTATGTGGAGGTGATTCAAAATATAGACATTCTAAATCTACACCTCTTTTAAGTGATAGATAACCAGCTACAGGTGAATCTATACCGCCACTTAACATAAGCATGCCTTTACCTTGTATTCCTACAGGATAACCTCCCAATCCAGCTATTTCGTTTGTATAAATAAACGTTCCTTCAATTCTTATTTCAATAGTAACTAATATATCGGGATTATGAACATCCACACTACACTGCTTATTTTTAAGTACATAACTTCCGATGATTTTATTAAAATCCATACTATGTATTTCAAATGATTTATCGGCTCTTTTAGTATTAATCTTAAATGTTTTAAAAGTTTCTTTATCTAATAAATCAAGTACTTTTTGTTTAATGCTCTCGATATTATTATTTACTTTGTAACATATAACTATGCTATGAATTCCAAAAATATTTTTTAATTTTTCTAAAACAAAATCTACATTATTGCATTCAATATACATTCTAACCCTATCGAATTTTAAGTTAAAATCTTCTCCTTTTAATACTTTTTTTATATTATTAGCAAGTAAGTTTATAAATGTATTTCTATTTGCTTTTTTAGTTGTAAGTTCCCCATATTTTATAAGTATTAAATTATCCATTTTATCACCACAAACATTATATATTAAATTAAAAAAATTGTAAATATATTATCAAAAGAATAACATATTTAAAATAAATACATAAACTCTGTTTATTTTAAATTCTAAAATAGAACTATCTAATTTTTGTATAGTTTTCAAATTAAAATACAGTTTACTATTTAATCTGGAAAGGATCATTTTCTTTTCCTATACCACCTACAATTCTTACTGCAGATTTTAAATTTACAACAGGGCGTATTGCATAACTATGATTAGCATGATCACTACTCATATACCCTGTAGAATTTACATAAAACACATGATTAGCATTACCTATTGCAGAAGTCTGTAACCATTCATTATTATGTAAAAATAACCAATTTGTTGTTGTACAAATTTCATTATTGTAATTAGTTAGAATTTGACTAGATGAACATTCACTACTTGCTGCATATCCATAATCACTTGGATACATAAGTCCTATATATCCTTCCCATTCTGTTAGTTGATGATTAAATGAATTGTTTCCCCTTTCATCCATATAGGCTTGTGATGGAGTAATTGAATATGAACTTAAACCTCCTAATTTCCAAATAGTTTTTTCTATCATTAACCTTGCCTCATCATCTAAATTTATCCAATAATCACCATCACTTTCAGTTAAATTTACATCTACAGGATTTAAATAGGACATTACAAGTGATGGCCTTGTCCAATTGTTTGAACTTGAATCACCCCAAATTCTACTATTACTTAATTTATCTGCTCTTATCAATTTTACATATCCATCTATATATCCTATTATCCTCCATGTTTCTTTATTAAACCTTATATAGTTCGATGGTGTTATACCTCTATATCTTATATTCCCATATTCATCCATAAATATACTATCATCTTTATCTAATTGTTGTATTACCTTTAGAATTTCTCCTTGTCCATATGTGTAGTCTACTTCTTCTCCTGATACTTTACATCTATCTAAATAAATTGTACTATCA
>CANQPA010000019.1 GCA_947625635.1 uncultured Bacilli bacterium | reverse complement strand
TCCTCCATCTCGATTCATTTATCTTTAGTTTTTGGTTCCACCAACACTACTTGACATTGAACCTTTTTTTTTAACCAAAAAATATATTCTGAACATTTGGATCTTTCATAAAATTAATATAATAAAATAAGGCAACACAAAATGCCACTATAAGAATAAATACATACCAAACCATCGATCTAACTCCCCACTTTGTCATATATTATCCTCCTTAAAATAAACTTACATCTTGATTAACATCTTTAAAAATATAAAGTTTAGCTGGTCTACCATTTGTATATAAACTCATCTTCCCTGTATCTTCTATAATATTTTGCCTAATTAGTCTTTTTCTAAAGTTTCGTCTATCTATTTTTATATTGAATACATTTTCATATAACTTTTGAATTTCAGGTATGGTAAATTCATTTGGATATAATCGTTTCATTGTTACACAAGATACTAAACGATTTTTTAAATAATCAATACATTTACTATAAAATACAGTATCTTTTAGTACCGATATATCTAATAATTTAAAATTATTTACATCTAAATCATTATAATTTACAAATCCAAGATGCATTACTGATATAATCAACTTATTATTTTTTACTTCACTAAAAGTGTAACATTGACTTAGATCCATTTTTTTTATTTTTATGTTCTTATTTATAAACTCTTCATTTAATTTTTCTATAATATTATCAACTTTAATACAAAATAAATTATCAGTAGTAGTTACCAACTTTATTTGGTTATTTACCATAGTGAATATCCCTATCAAACTTATTACTTCTATTTGCATAATTCCTCTTTTTAACTACAATTATTTTAATACTTAAATATTGTTTTGTCAAATTACAAGATAACCTATTAAAGTATCTTTTTTTGTATTGTTAAATAATATATTATACATTATATCTATTATAGGGATATTTATTTTTTTACTTTTTATTAATTTATATATACTTTTTAAAGTACATATACCTTCCACAGTTATATTATTAGTAAATTCGATTATCTGTTGCTTTGGTGCATCTTGTCCTATCAATTTACCAAAGCAATAATTTCTACTTTTCTCACTAGTACAGGTTAATAATATATCTCCAAACCCAGCAAAACTTAATATAGTGTTCTTAGATCCTCCTAATGCATGTATTAATAATTTTATATCATGAAGAGATTCAGTTATGAGAAGAGCTTGTGTTGAAATAGGATATCCCATTCCAGCGATTATTCCTGAAGCTATCGCAATAATATTTTTTACGGCACCACAAACTTCTACTCCAACTATATCATTTGTTGAATACAATTTAAAATGATTATTTGAAAATGCAGCTTTAATACAATCTATCGTTTTTTTATTTTTAGAAGCAACTGATAGACCTACAGGAAATCCTTCTACTAAATCTATTGCAAAACTTGGGCCAGATATCGCACCAATGTTTTTTGTTTTTATTTGTTTTTTTATAATATCGTGAATAAACAAACATGTCTGCTGATCAATTCCCTTGCTCGCTATGCAAATATGTTGATTTGATTTGATATAATTACTTAAATTCTTACATACATCCGTTACAAAAGCTGTTGGAATAGCAAATACTACTAGCGTACTAAATTCTATAGCTTCTTTCAAATTTGTCGTTATTACAACACTATTATCTAATTCAAAATTTTTCAATTTTAAACTTTTTCTAGTTTTTAACAATTCTTCCTTTTCTTCTTCAAATTTAGTCCACATAATTACTTCATTGTTATTTTCTATAAGCACTTTAGAAAGTGCAAGTCCATATGCACCGGTGCCCAATATTGTTACTTTCATACTTCCCTACTTTCTTTTTTATTATACAAAATAAATAGTACTTTTTCAAGTACTATTTATTCAGTTCTTAAAGCTATTACAGGATCTTTCTTACTTGCAACTCTCGAAGGTATTAATCCTGCTATAACAGTTAATACAACGCTTATTACAACAAGTACTATAGCTCCAATAATAGGTAAACTTGAAGATACTACTACACCTGTTACTACTTTAATTAATTTATTAATAACTAAATTAAATAAGCAAGTTATAATAATTCCTATTAAACCTGAAGTTATTCCTATTATAAACGTTTCAGCATTAAATACACGAGATATATCTTTTTTACTTGCACCTATTGCTCTTAAAATTCCGATTTCTTTAGTTCTTTCAAGAACAGATATATATGTAATTATTCCAATCATTATACTTGATACTATAAGTGAAATTGAAACAAAGGCAATAAGTACATATCCAATAACATTGACTATAGTAGTTACACTATTCATAAGTAATCCCACATAATCCGTATACTCTATCTTATCATCATTAAGACCATCCTTAATTTTATTATTATTATATTCCTCGATTATTTTTTCAATTTCTTTTTTTGCCTCAAAATTTTTTGGATATATATTTATAGTATATGGATCATTTAAATTTACTATTCCTATTTCAAGCAAATTATTTTCATATGACTCTAAGGCTTTGAATTTATCATTTGTAAATACATTTATTTCTTTGTTAATAGTTTGTTCTTTTGCTATATCACTATCGTTAATTCCATTTACCACATATTCAGTAAGTTCCTCAGTATAACCTATGCCATTAGTTATTGAAATATTACTACCATCTTTAGGTCTTATAATTCCAACTATATTAAGATCTAAACCATTTTGTACCAATTTATTTAGATATGTTAAATCTTCTCTTTTATCCTTCCATACTCCATTGTCTTTAACATAATAATCGGAGTTGAGAACTAATTTATATTTTGTATTAAGAATATCCTCATACGTATATTTAGTCTGTTTAAAACTTTTTATTTCCTTTCCAGCTAACATATTATTCATAGTTTCTTGAATTTCTTTTTGGTCTTTAAATCCTAATGTATAAAGTATAAAATCATTTATCTCATTAGTTTCATCTACTATTAATACTAATTCATTATATTTATTAGGCATTCTACCACTAACGACTTCATACTGACTATTTAACAATTTTTTATTAGTCGTAAGTTCACTAAATATTGGAATTGTTGTCTGAAAATTACTATTATCTACTCCAAATATATTCATCATATTACTAGGGTTAACTTTCAATAAATCATCTTTATATATTTGCAAATTTAAATTATAAGTATATTTTATATCATTTACGTACTCTTTTATTTCTTTATTATTTTCTATAAATTTTTTAAATTCATAAACATTATTAGTCGTCATTCCACCATACATATCACTTATCATGCTAGTCATTATATCATTTGAATATACTGCATCCAAATCATGATCATTATTATCATTATTTGAAATAAAAGATGACATTAGAGTGCTCGTATCTACGCTATTTTTTTCTATAGTTAAAGGATAACTAGATAAAGTATCTTGTTGGACTTTATCAATATAATTATTAACACCATTAGAAAGTGACAATATCAAAGCTATACCTATTATACCAATGGAACCTGCAAATGATGTTAAAATTGTTCTACCTTTTTTTGTCATAAGATTATTAAGTGAAAGTGAAAGTGCTGTAAAAAAACTCATGTTTGTTTTTTTAGATTTATCTTTTTTATACTCTAAAATCTCATCTCCATCATAAGGATTAGTGTCATTAATTACTTCACCATCTTTTAAACTAATTATTCTATTCGAATATTCCTCTGCTAATTCTGGATTATGAGTAACCATTATTACTAATTTATCTTTACTTATTTTTTTCAATAATTTCATAATTTGAGTACTTGTTTCAGAATCGAGTGCACCTGTTGGTTCATCAGCAAGAAGTATATCAGGATCATTGATTAAAGCACGTGCAATGGCAACTCTTTGCATCTGACCACCACTCATTTGATTTGGTTTTTTATGTATGTGATCTAAAAGTCCTACTTCTTTCAATACTTTTATAGCTTTCTTTCTTCTTTCTTTTTTTCCAATACCTGAAAGTGTTAATGCAAGTTCGACATTAGATAATACTGTTTGATGTGGAATTAAATTATAGCTTTGAAACACAAAACCTATTCTATGATTTCTGTAAGAATCCCAATCTTTGTCCTTATATTTTTTAGTCGATATTTCATTTATTACAAGATCTCCACTTGTATACTTATCAAGACCGCCTATTATATTAAGAAGCGTTGTTTTGCCGCTGCCACTAGGACCTAATATAGATACAAATTCATTTTGTCTAAAATTAATACTAACTTTATTTAGTGCCTTTTGTACAAAATTTCCAGTCCTATAAGTTTTAGTAATATTTTTAATTTTTAACATAAATCCCTCCGTTAATAAGATATGTTTATTATAACATTTTTAACAAAAAAAGTGAATTACTCACTTTTAATTGATTCGGTAAGTTCAATAGTTGTATCACTTAGTTTATTATCTCTATAATATTTAACTTCCACCTTGTCACCCAACGAATATTTGTATAGTAAATATTTGAAATGCGATACATCATCTACTTTTTTACCATCCAATTCAACTATTACATCGCCTACTTTTAATCCAGCTTTTGCTGCAGGCATATTTTCTTCTACCAAACTAAGTACAGCACCGAATTCTACATCACTACTAATGTTTATTCCATAGTAATATTGAAGTGCAAATGTGTTAGTTAAATCTACTAACTGAACACCTAAATATGGCCTAGTAATTTTATTTCCTTTTTCAATATTGTTTATTATATCATTAACAGAATTTATTGGTATAGCAAATCCCATACCTTCTACACCACTGCCAATTAGTTTTGAAGATGTAATACCTATAACTTCACCTTTTATATTACATATAGGTCCTCCACTATTTCCTGTGTTAATTGATGCATCAGTTTGAATTACTTCCATCAAATAATTACCACTTGTCAAGCTAACAGATACCATTCTATTAATTCCTGAAATTATTCCTTTTGTTATAGTACCCATATAATCTTTTCCCATAGGAGCTCCAACTGTAAATACAGTATCACCAAGTTCTACATTTGAAGAGTCTCCTAAAGTTGCCACTTTTTTTACATTCTTAGAATCTATGCTTAGAACAGCAATATCATAATACTCATCACCATTTACAAGTTTAGCCTCAGTCTCAGTTCCATCTGTAAATGTTACTATAAATTTAGAACCATCTTCTATTACATGATAATTTGTTAAAATATAGCCTTTGTCACCTTCTATTTTGTATACAAATCCAGAACCTGCAACTGAACCTCTATTTCCTGATACTTCTATATACACAGTTGATTCATAAACATTATTTATTGCAGTTTTTAAATCACTTGTTTCTTCAAGCGTCGTAGTTTTAACGTTTTCACTAAATACTCTTTGATGCAATATACCTCCATTTGATGTAATTGTAAGTCCCCACATTATAAATGCCCCTAAAATAAAAGTACATACCATAAGAAACACTTTAGACGTAAAAAAATTGTTTGAAGTTTTTTTTGAACTATTTATAAATTCTTTTTTATTATCATTTTTTATAGCATTATCTTCTTTTATCTCTTCTTTTACATCTGATTGTAATTTTTCCTTTACATCTGATTGTAACTCTTCTTTTTCATTCTTTTCATCTTTCTTTTCCATAAAATTCCTCCTAGCTACAATAATATTATACCTTATTTATGAAAATTATATGAAATAAAATTATTTATTTTATATAATTTTACGAATTAAATAAAATTTTAATAAATCTAATCTTACCACTTGTAAATTTTATTATTTCAAAAAAATACGTTAATTTACGTATTTTTTAAACATTTCAATCATCTTATTGTACTCTTCTTCTTTAAATAATTTTTTTTCAAATATTAAATAATCTCTTGATTTTTTTAATTTTACTTCAAAATAATTTTTATTTACATTTATTTTTTTTACATTATTGTACTTATAATTAGTTTTTGACTTGTTTATAGTAAGTGAAAATTTATTAGGGGTAAGTTCTATAATATACTTACCATATGTATTATAGTTCATCATATCATTTACCTTCAAATAGGCAAAAACATAAAACTTATTCAATAGATATATAAATACTATAAGACCAATTAAAAATAACAAAAAATATATAAATGAAAAATTCTTATAAGATAAAAACAAATAAACAATAGTACCTATCACAAATAAAATTACATTATTCAATAATCTTGATCTCATCAAATATTTTTTATATTCATCTTTAGTATATTCGAAATTTACCTTCAATCTAACATCTCCTTCAAAAACTTACCGGTATAACTTTCTTTTACTTTTACTATATCCTCTGGAGTACCAGTAGCAATAACGTTACCACCACCACTACCACCTTCAGGTCCTAAATCTATTATATAATCTGCTACCTTTATTACATCTAAGTTATGTTCTATCACTAACACTGTATCTCCATTATCTACTATTCTATTTAATATGTCAAGCAATCTTTTTATATCATGTGTATGAAGTCCAGTTGTAGGCTCATCAAGTATAAATAAGCTTTTCCCAGTAGGTTTTTTTTGAAGCTCTTTAGCAAGTTTAACACGTCCTGCTTCACCTCCAGATAGTGTTGGTGCACTTTGTCCAAGTTTAATATAAGAAAGTCCTACATCCATCATAACCTGTAATTTATCCCTTACTTTAGGTATATTTTTAAAAAATTCCAAAGCTTGTTCCACATTCATTTCAAGCACATCATATATACTCATACCTTTATATTTAACCTGAAGTGTCTCTCTGTTGTATCTAGTACCATGACATACCTCACATGGCACATACACATCAGGTAAAAAATGCATCTCTATTTTTTTTACACCATCACCGAAACAAGCTTCACATCTACCACCTTTTACATTAAATGAAAATCTTCCCTTATCATAGCCTCTCATTTTGGCCTCTTTTGTTTGAGAAAAAACATCCCTTATATCGTCAAATACCCCTACATAAGTAGCTGGATTGCTTCTTGGAGTCCTACCTATTGGAGATTGGGAAATATCTACTACCTTATCTATATTATCAAGTCCAATGATTTTTTTATGTTTACCTGGTTTTACTTTTGTTTTATATAAATTGGCTGCAACACTTTTGTAAAGTATTTCATTTACCAAACTACTTTTACCGCTTCCAGATACTCCTGTTACGCATATAAATTTTCCAAGAGGAAATTTAATATTAATATTTTTTAAATTATTCTCACTGGCACCTCTAACTTCTATATATTTACCATTACCTTTTCTTCTTTTTTTAGGTACTTCTATTTTCAATTTACCACTTAAGTATCTGCCCGTTAAACTTTTTTCGTTCTTCATAACTTCTTCTGGAGTACCAGCTGCCACGATTTCACCACCATGTATTCCTGCAAGGGGTCCAACATCCACAAGATAATCACTTGCTAACATTGTATCTGTATCGTGCTCTACTACGATTAAAGTGTTCCCTAAATCACGCATTTCAAGCAATGAGTTTATAAGTCTTGCATTGTCTCTTTGATGAAGTCCAATGCTTGGTTCATCAAGTACATATAATACTCCAGTTAAATGCGATCCGATTTGAGTCGCTAAACGAATTCTACCTGCTTCACCTCCAGATAGTGTCCCTGCCATCCTATTTAAAGTTAAATAACTAAGTCCTACATTTATCAAAAATTTTAATCTATCTTTAATTTCTTTAAGTATTAACTCAGCAATCTTTTCTTGTTCGCTAGTAAGTTTTAAATTATTCAAAAATTCATATAATTCACCTATTGATAATTTTGTCATTTCATATATATTTTTTTTATTTATCTTAACTGATAATACTGAAGAGTTTAATCTAGCGCCATGACAAGTTGTACAAGGAAGTTCCATCATGAATTTATCAAGCCACTCCCTTATCCATCCACTTTTAGTTTCAATATAACGTCTCTCTAAATTATTTATTACACCTTCAAAATAATCAATGGCAGTACGTGTATTACCATTATTTGCCACATAATTAAATTCCATAGGCTTATCCGATCCGTATAAAATTAAATTAAGTTCTTCCCTTTTTAAATCTTTAATAGGTTTATTTAGATCTATATTATAGTGCTTAGCTAAAGTGATCATTTGTGTATATGATATTGAGGCATCCATATTATATGCAACAATGCCACCCTCCATTATACTTTTAGTTTTATCAGGTATTATCAAATCTTCATCTATTTTTTGTTTAAAACCTAAACCATTACAATCCGGACAAGCGCCATATGGAGCATTAAAACTAAATAATCTTGGTTCAAGTTCAGGAAGTGAAAAATCACAGTCAGGGCAGGCGTATTTTTCACTCATAATTATTTCATTTGCTCCAACAACATCAATAACACATTTCCCCTTTGATAATTTACAAGCTAGCTCTATTGCCTCACTTAATCTACTTCTAATATCTTCTTTTATTATAAGTCTATCAATTATTACATCTATGTTATGTTTTTTAGTTTTTTCCAAATGTATATCTTCTGATAATTCATATTCTTCGTTATCTATTCTGATTCTTGAATATCCATCTTTTTTTAAATCCTCAAGCAAGTCTTTTTGTGTACCTTTCTCGCCGTGCACAACTGGAGATAACACTCTTATTTTTGTACCATTATTAAGTTCTAAGACTTGATTTGTCATTTCTTCTATACTTTGACTTGTTATCGGTTTGTTATGATTAGGACAATATGGAACACCAATTCTGGAATACAAAAGACGCAAATAATCATATATTTCTGTTACAGTACCGACCGTACTTCTTGGGTTATTATTAGTCGTTTTTTGATCTATACTTATGCTTGGACTAAGTCCTTCTATACTATCCACATCTGGTTTTTCAGTACCACCTAAAAACTGACGCGCATAAGCGCTAAGACTTTCTACATATCTTCTTTGACCTTCCGCATAGATAGTATCAAATGCTAGACTACTTTTACCACTACCAGATACTCCTGTCATTACTATTAATTTATTCTTTGGTAATTCCAATGAAATATTTTTTAAATTATTCTCTCTTGCACCTTTAATGATAATTTTATCCATAAACCTCACCAAGCATTATTATAACACTATTTTAAAAATTACAAAAGAAAAATAGTAATTATTATCACTATTATCTATTTTTTCTTTTTTATTATTTTTTGAAAACTTCTATCCAATTGTGAATTGTCTTTTACATATTCTTTAACTGTATTACTTTTTAAATTTTCTAGTTCAAATAGTCTATTTTGTTTTATTTTTTTATTTTTTTCTATCAATAGATTTTCCTCTTTTAGTTTATTTATTCTACATATATTATTCTGCTCATTATCATTTAGCCATTTTTCTATTGAAATTTTTTCTTCCTTACTATCTTCTATTTTTCTAGTAATGTTTTTAATGTTATAATTTTTTTTCTGATTTTTAAAGTTAATACATTTATTTGTTTGTAAAATGGCACAACATCCAATAGGTAATATACAAATTAATGAAAGAATAAAATTAACCAAATATTTGCTCATTAACAGTGGTAAACACATACCAGTAACTATAACAAAAAAACATGAGCAAGTTAGTGAGGCTATTAAATGAGATACAAAATATATGGAAATTTTTTTTGCATACTTTATATCGGATTCTAATGAATAAATTAAATTTTCCAAATTGGATATTCTATATAAACAATTATTTATTTGTAATTTTTTACTATATGCCTCATCACTATTTTTTTTTATTTTTTCTTCAAGTTGTTGTATTTCGTTTTTTACTTTTTCAATTTCTATGTCTATATTATCCATAAACCCTCCATCCTATAATAGGATAGCATAATTCATTTTATTTTACAACAATCTATAAAATATTTAAAAAGATTATTTTGATCATCATCATAATCTATCATAGATTCTGGATGCCACTGAACTCCAATAAAAAACTTTTTATTTGGAGATTCAAGTGCTTCTAAATATCCATCGTCACTCAAAGCTGATGTCTTTAAATTGGTATGTTTTATAACTGATTTATGTCTACTATTAACTTTTATTTTATCCTTTTTTAAGATATTATAAAGTTTAGAATCGTTTTCTATATTTATTTCATGAGAATATTGAAAATTATTTTTATGGTTTTCTATATCAATCATATATCCATCAAATAATACTCCCATAAGTTGCATACCTAAACATATTCCAAGTACTGGCTTGTTTATATCATATATGTATTTAAGAGCCTTTAAATCATATTTTTCAAAATTATCCCCACCTTGAAAAATTATTCCATCGCAAAAGTCTATTAATTCTTTATAGTCATCCTCCAAAATTAGACCTATTGGTTCACCACCATTTTTTTTTATTGCGTTTGATATTTCATTATAAACTACATTTACTTTATGTCCTTCATTACTTGATCCTAATCTTGTAATTATTCCTATAACTAACATTTTATCACCAATTAATATTATTTTACATGTTATTTAATATTACAAAAACAACTATATTAATAGTTATTTTTTAAATAAATTTTTGTTAAATATGTTTTTGGAACAATTATTTAAAGATGTTCTTACAATTTTTGCATTATTCGTTTTTAGATCAAAATTCGAATTATCACTTCTTATATTTCCAAAAATATCCCTTGAATTACTTGAAGTTTTAACATTTGGTCTATTTTCTTCAACTCTCATTTTAGCAAATGAATTATCAAAACTGCGATTCTTCATATTGTTTCGATCATTAGAATTATGGATATAAATATTTCTTTCATTAAAACCATCTGTACTAAAATTCATTAACCCATTCCCCCTTATACAAACAATATTCATATCTGCACAATGAATTTTTAAATGTGTATTTATAAATTTTTTTATATTTATTATCTATATTTTTAAATGCAATATTTAATTCATCTTTATTTATAAATTCACCACTGCTAATTTCATCCGTCATATTTGGATCATTATATATATGGTAAACGTTATCTACAACTTTTGCAAAACCAACATAATAATAAACCACTATATCACGATCTTGATATTCTGCCTTTATTAATTCTTCTAAATCATAATAACTTGTATCTAACTTTTTAGATTCACATAAACCATTGTATACAAACTTTAATCTAGTACTATCATAATTCCAATTTCCTATATAATTATTTTCTGAGCCTTCATAAACATAGAAAGAATCAAAAGTATAATTTATATTTTTACCTAAAACATTTTCAATTCTCAACTTAATAATATTTGCATCAAATTCCATTGGATCGTTTGTACACGCCGCAATTTCAGATGATTTATTCAAAGTTTGCTCTTCTATTGATAAATACGCATTATATAATTTATCGTTATTAGACATATCATCAATTTTAAATTCATCTAATGAATAATAAGTCTCAGAATTATAAACCCCGTCACGCATAACTGGTCTATATATTTCGTTTAAAACATCCATAGGAACTACATTTTCTTCTTGGATTTCATTATTATCTACAACTGGAATTTTTGGAAATTTTTGTTTTTGAAAGTAACTATATATTGATGGAAAAAAGGACATTAAAACAATTATTATTAAAAACAAAATCAATAAAAATATATTATTTTTACTATTACCTTTCTCTTTCATTGTATCACCTATATTAATTTTTTTCTAACGAATACTTCTATTCCATTTCTTATATATACATTAACTTTACCTTTATTAGTAAATTTTAAAAAGCATAAACCTTGAATTACCAATTCAGATTCATTATCCAACACAAATTCAAATTTATTTAAATTTGTAATATCCACTACATTTTTATAACATTTTTTTATATTTAAACTGTTTGATGCATATATAGTAACATTATTTTTTTCTACATCTAACCACAATATATCTTCTATTGATATAATTCGTTTATCCTTTACTTGATAAGTTATTGGTTTTATCTCTTTAATCGGAATAATTTTTTTTAATTTCGACGATGAAACATAATTTGTAACATCTCCTAAATCCAGAAGTCCAGGAGTGTCTATCAATGTCAAATTATCATTAATTTTTAATTCTATACAATCTATTGTTGTTGACGGCAAATTACTTGTAGTTATATTTATATCATTTTTGGAATAATTATATATAATTTTATTTATCATTGTACTTTTACCAGAATTAGTAAACCCCACTACATATACATTAGTGCTACGTTTATATTTATTTATCTTTAAAAGTAATTCATCCATATTATAATTTTTTTTGCTACTTATTATAATTGTATCTAATATGTTTATCTTATATTGACTAAAATATTTTTTTAACTTTTCATTATTACACGATTTAGGTAATAAATCTCTTTTTGTTAAAACTAATAATACATCATTAGATATATATTTGCCAATATCATTTAAATCTTTACTTATGTTAAATAAATCTACAACAAGCAAGACTAAATCATTCGTATCATTTATATTATTTAATATATTTATATAATCGTCATTATCCTTATTCACAAACTTATATTCATTATAATTTTTTATTCTAAAGCATCTTTCACATAATTTATTACTTATATTATACGTAAAGCCAAGATTATCCTTATTAGTATTTTGTAATTTAACTCCACATCCCAAACATTTACACATAATATCTGCCCTTAGTAAATAAGTCCTTATCTCTTAATTTTTTTTGTATTTTGTGCTCCTTAATTCTTTTTATACGAGCAAGAGGAAATTCCTTTTTATTAATTTGATCTAATAAAATAGTTGTTATACCGATTGTATTTCCACAAACTATATCATCCATCATAGAATCACCTATTATAGCAATTTCATCCAATCCAAATTTGCTATTTACTATCAATTCATTTACTTTATTTATGTGTGGCTTTTTAGCACTATATACATATTCCACCTTTAATTCCTCATGGAATGGTTTAACACGAGCTTTAATACTATTTGAAACAATATATAATTTAAATCCACTTTCTTTAAGCTTTTTAAATAACTCCTTATTTTCCTCTCTTGGTAATTTTTCATTAATAGGTGCCAACGTATTATCTAAATCAAAAATTAAGCATTTAATACCTCTTGACATTAAAGTTTCATAGTCTATTTTATATATATTTTCTTGATAAATATCTGGGACATAGATTTCCATAAAACACCTTCATTCTACAATAATTTTATCACATAAGATTAACGTAATCAATTATTTATATAAAAAATGTAAATCTGAATTTATCTTATTGCATTCATAATTAAAGGAACTAATTGCTTTTTTCTAGATAAACAATTCTCTAAAAAATAACCTTGATATATTTTTTTTAACTCAAGAGCATCGCAAACTAAATTCTCACTGGCTACATCGTAAAATATATAAGATCCATTTTTTATAATATCGGTTACGCACAATATAAATAATTCTAAATCTCTATTATTTTTCATTTCAGTTATTTCATTAATATACTCCTGTTTTTTATTAAATATTTGTTCAGAATTAAAGGTTATAATCTGGGAAATTGCTATTTTTTTATTATCAACATTATACAATTTCAAATCTCCCTCTATAACTTCTTTTATTGTTTTACCTTTTAAATCTGCTCCTGCTTTGAACATATCTTTAGAATATGATTCAATATCTAATTCAGCTAAAATTGACAATCTTTTAGCTACATATTTATCATATTCAGTAGTTGTAGGGCTAGTAAATTTAAGAGTATCAGAAATTATTCCACTTAACATAAGGCCAGCAATATTTTTTGGTATCTGAATATTATTTTCATTATACATTGAATATATTATTGTATTTGTACTTCCAACTGTCATGCTTCTAAAATTTATAGGCATATTAGTTGTTAGAGAACCTATATTATGATGGTCTACAATTTCTAATAATTCTGACTCATTCAAACCCTCTACACTTTGATTAGAATCATTATGATCTACAAGTATAACTTGCTTCTTGTTTACTTTATTTATATCAGTAACCCTTATTAATCCAAGACAAATTCCTTTAGTATTCACAATAGGATAATTATTGTATCCGTACTTACTACATTTTTCTTTAAAATCATCATAATAATCATTTTCATTAAAACTTATATTTCTATCAACAGTTAATAAATCTCTAGCATATTTAGCTAAATTTATTAATTTTGATGACTTAAATGTGTCAAAATGTGTTCTTATAATGTTAACTTTATTTTGCCTAGCTATTGTTAAATGCTCTTCCTTTATTTCTTGGTTTCCAACTATTATTAGTAATTTTATTCTATTATTCACAGCAGCTTCAATTAAATTATGTCTATCTCCTACTATCATTATTGTATTATTTTTTAATTCTAAAGTTGTTAAAAAAGTTGAACTTCTATAGGAGGCTGCAATTATATTACCGTTTATTTCATCATCAAACTTTAATAAAGGTTCACCCTCCAAAACCTCTACTATATTATCGTATGATGTATGTAGATTTGAAAAATTTCCATTTATAAGTTCTTCGCCAATCATTTTAGAAGTTATTAATCCTTTTACTTTTTTATTATTTTTAACAATTGGAACACCTGTTATATTATGTTCACTCATGTATTTATACGCTTTATTTATAGAACTTCCTTCATCAATAAAACAATTTTTATAATAATTTAAGTCTTTCAATTGTAACTTTACATCTTCTAAATATTCAGGGACTTTAACATTAAAATAATTTAAGACAAATTCAGTTTCTTTATTTATACGATCCAAAATCATAGGTTTAGCATTTATTCCCATTGCTCTTTTCAAATAGGAAAGAGCAATTGAAGCAGTTACTGAATCAGTATCTGGTTTTTTATGACCAAATACATATATTTCTCTCATCCATACACCTCTTTTCAACTATTATTTATTTGGATCTACTATAATTTTTACAGCATCACTTGTACCAGATGTCAGTTTTTCATATGATGATTGTACATCATCTAATCCAACTACACTGTCTAAAAATTTAAGCATGTCAATTTTCTTATTTGACATTAACTCAATACAAGTTCTAAATTCCTCTACAGTATAAGCAATAGCGCCCTTCAACACCAATTCATGTGTTACTGCTATAGCGGTTGGAATTGAAACCGGTGTTAAAGAAACACCAACAAGTACAACTGTTCCCCCTGTTTTTACAGTGGCAAGTGCACTACTAACTGCTGGTTCATTACCGCAACATTCAATTACTTTATCAAACCCAGCACCTGTTTTGTACATAACTTTTTCAAGAAATTTTGGATCCAATGCATCCATCCATTCATCAGCTACACCCAAGCTAACAGATTTCTGACCCCTTGCTTTGTTTGTTTCAGAAACGACAACTAAACTTGCTCCCTCCATTTTTGCAAACATTGCACAAACAAGTCCAATTATTCCTCCACCAATTACTAAAACTTTATCGCCTACTTTAATATCGGCAAGTCTTGCTGCATGAAGACCAACCGCAGTTGGTTCTGTCATTGCAGCTTCTTCATCAGTTATATTATCTGGAACTTTAACAACCATATCTGGCCTTATCGCCATTTTAGGAGCTAATGCCCCTGGATTAGTTAATGAAAGTCCTGTTGCATTATCCCAAGTATGTATACAATATTGTGGATTGCCTGATCTACATGCATGGCATTCAAGACAAGGTGATATCGGTAAAGCAGTTACCCTATCTCCTGGTTTAAGATCGTCCCTACTTCCAGGGTCGCTAACAATACCCACATACTCATGCCCCATAACAAGACCCTTAGGCTCTCCAGCAACCCAATAGTGTATGTCAGAACCACATATCCCAGTTTTTTTAACATCAATTATAACATTCTTTCCATCACTAACTGGTTCGTTAATTTCCTTTATTTCAAATTGTTTTCTATCTTTTATTGAAACACATCTCATATTTACCTCCTAATATCTTATATACATTATAACATATTTTAATAAAAAAAGGTGTTTTTTCCTTATTTTAATTAAATATTTATTTTGCTACGTTAAAATTTGAATATCACATATTGTACTTACGACAAATATACTATCCTAAACTATAAAATATTATGTAAAATATAAATATATATTTTATATCCTTATAATCTCTATACATATTTTTAATACTTTAAAAATTTATAAAAAAAAGAGTATTTCACTCTTAAAAGCTTATATTACCACTTAATATATTTTTTAGATATTTACCATACAATTGTAGTAAATTACATTTTTCAACGTCTTCTTTCACAGTAAGATCTACTTCATTTATAATTTTATTATCATTCATAACATATAATTTACCAATTATTTCTCCATTTTTTATAGGAACATTTAATTGATTTAATTTTACTTCATACGTTGGATTTATCTCTCCATCTATTTTTTTATAAAGTACATTTACATCACTTATTGGAACAATTTCCACTTCATCAATCTTAGCTTTATATATATTAAACTTCTTAACTACACTATCTTTTGATAACACCTTCTTTAACCCTACTTGAGAAAAAGCATAATCCAACATTGACGAAACCTCATTATTTCTTGTTCCACTATCTGGTTCACCCATAACTGTTGCAATTACCCTCATACCATCACGTTTCATAGTTGCAGTAAGACAAAAGCCTGCACCTTCTGTATAACCTGTTTTAAGCCCATCGACACCTTCTTTAAATCTCACTAACTTATTTGTATTAACTAACCAAATTTTTTTATTGGTTCCTTCCCTTAGATATGATTCATAAATACTGGAATATTCTAAAATTTTTTCATGTCTAACTAACTCCTTTGCTATATAAGCCATATCATATGCACTAGAATAATGTCCCTCCTCATCTAATCCATGACAATTTTTAAAATTAGTATCATTTAATCCTAATTCTTTAACTTTATTGTTCATCATTTTTACGAAATTTTCTTCCGTTCCTGCAATCGCCTCAGCTAAAGCCACTACTGCATCATTTCCACTAGCGATAGTAACCCCTTTTAATAAATCGTCAACGCTCATTTTTTCACCAGTTTCCAGTAAGATTTGAGATCCTCCCATACTGGATGCATTACTAGATACAGTTATCATCTGATTGGGAGTAATTATTTTATTTTCTATAGCTTCCATTATTAGCAATAAACTCATCATTTTTGTCATACTAGCAGGTTCTAATTTTTCATGAGAATTATATTCATATAAAATTTCACCAGTACTTTCTTCAATTAAAATAGCACTTTTTGCATTTGGTGCAAGAGTATTTTGTTCAACATTTTCTTCTAAAGCATTAATACTAATAATTTGAATAACAAAAACAATTAAAAATATTAAAATTTTCTTCATATTTCACCTCTAATAAATATTATGAAACATGATAAAAAAAAGAATAAATATTTGTTGAATTATGGAAGTCAAAACTATGTGGCTATTAGTCTATATATATTTTGTGGAATTTAGTAGAAAATATATATTGACTGGTGGTGAATAAAAGTATTATGAGAGATAAAATAATGGATAAAAAATATACTATTGATGATGAATACTATTATAGTATAATTAGAGATAATATAAGAAAGTATAGAAAATTAAAAAATTTAACTCAACAAAATCTAGCTGATATGACAGATATTTCAAGAGAATATATTTGTGATATTGAAAACAAGCATAGAAATAAACATATTACTATTTCATTACTCGGCAGAATTGCTGAAGCACTAGAAATTGATATATCAGTATTTTTTAAAAAAGATAACAATTAATATATATTAGTTATCTTTTTTTATGAATTGAACATAATATAAATGTGTAAATTTTATGAAATTAGCACTCGGCTATTGACTGTGCTAAAAAATTATGATACAATATAGACGTAAAAATGATTGGAAACGTTTTTACAAAATACATTTCATTTATAAAATATACATACTAAATTTTAAGGAGGGATAATATGTTTCCAAAATTAACAAAATTTGATGTACTAGATGATATGTTCAACGATTCATTCTTTACAAAAAGGGAAAGTAATATAATGAAAACAGACATTATAGAAAAAGAAAATAGTTATATTTTAAAAATTGATCTTCCTGGTTATAAAAAAGAAGATATAAAATTACAGCTAAACGATGGATATCTAACTGTCAGTGCCTCTACATCAAGTGAAATTAATGAGAATGAAAAAGAAAATTATATACACAAAGAAAGATTTTATGGTAAAAGTTCTCGTTCATTTTATGTAGGTAATATAACACAAGAAGACATTAATGCTTCGTTCAAAGATGGTATATTAAGTATAACTTTCCCTAAAGAAGATATAAAGGATGAAGAAAATAAAAAATACATTGAAATAAGTGATTAAAAGAAGAAAAAAACTTCTTTTTTTTGTGATGTGAAGTTTTTTAATCTCTTTCTTTAAACGATTTTATAATCTCACCTGTTGTCGCATCTATATAATATTCATACTCAAACCTATTACAATTAAAATCTATATCATAAACCATTTTATTAAATTTATATTCCAATTCACTACTTAAATCATAAATATCATTTCTACTTATATTTAAATCTTCTAAAGCTATATTTAACGCATCACTACTAGATATATAATTGTTATTTGTATTATTATCCAAATTATTATCAACATTATCATCTAAATTAGAATTATATCTGTCATCGTGCTTATCATAGTTTGATTCATCTTTTATACATAATATAAGAATTCCAAATAATAATACTACGATTACTATAGATAAAATAATTATAATTAATTTTGAATTATTTTTTTTATTTTTATATCCACAATTTGGACAACTAGATGCGTCAGCACTAATTTCTTTTCCACATTCTCTACATTTAACTAATGCCATCTTTACTTCTCCTATCTTATCAATCTATTTCTATTAATTCATATTCCCTGGTTCCAAAGCCAAGATCAACTGCCGCATCAATTGTGTGAATACCATTTCTAGAATTAATTCTTTCAAGCAAATGATCACGGCCTGGATCATTGGATTTTTTTACTAAATCTATACAAGCCTCATCTATTGCAATTGGATCTAAACTTGCAAGTATTCCTATATCATTCATACAAGGATCCTCTGCAACATTACAACAGTCACAATCAACAGACATATTACACATTACATTTATGTAGGCTATATTACCATTGAAATACTTAACAACTGAAGAGGCCGCATCCGCCATAGCCTCCAAAAAACTATCTTGATCTACTTTAAACATATCTTCATATGAGCCGTTCTCTTTTCCAGCACAATGTATATACCTTTTTCCCTTACTAGACGCAACACCTATTGAAAGTTGCTTTAAAGCTCCACCATATCCACCCATTGGATGTCCTTTAAAATGAGATAAGACTAACATTGATTCATAATTATTTATATGACTACCTACATAATTTTTCTTAATTACTTTACCATTTGGTATATCAAGAACTACATCACTTTCACTATCCATTATATCTACATTAAAATACTTACTCCATTCATGTTCTTCTAATAATTTTTCGTGTTTTTCTGTTGTATCACGAGCGCCATCATAAGCAGTATTACACTCAACAACAGTACCATTAACATAATCTATCATAGGTTTCATAAAAAGTGGTTTCAAATAATTTTGATTACCTCTTTCACCTGAATGAACTTTAACTGCTACGCGTCCAGGTAACTCTTTACCTAAAACTTTAAACACCTTAACAACATTTTCTGGTGTTATATCCTTAATAAAATAAACTTTTGCTTTTTCCATATTTCCTCCTATACACTTTTAGAATTTGTAACAAATTCTCTAACTTTTTTACTATCTTTTATTCCATCAGCATTTTTACATCCACTATTAACATCCACACCATAAGGTTTAGTAATAGTAATTGCTTCTTTTACATTTTTGGGGTTTAAACCTCCAGCTAAAAAAACTGGTTTATTCAATTTCTTTATTAGTTCCTTACTCTTATTCCAATCGTGAGTAAGTCCTGTACCACCTATTTGATCAGTTTTTAAATTAAAACTATCTAGTAAATAGAAATCTACATATTTCATATTTTTATAATCAGTAATTATTTCTCCATCACTAGATACTTGTATTAATCTAACTAACTTTATATTAGGTAAATTTTTAACTATTTTTTCTACTTCTTTTTCTTCTATATTAGAATGAAGTTGTATAATATCATTACCTATATATTTTGTAAGAGATATAATTTCATTAGAATTAGTTAAGTGGGTTACTAAAGAAACTTGACATCTTTTATTTACATAGTCAGTGATATTTTTTGCTGTTTCTTTATCTACAAAATCATTACTGTTATGTTTCTTACCTACTAATATTCCAATTATATCAGCTTTAGCATCTAAACACATTTTTGCATCTTCTATACTTTTATTTGCACATATCTTTACTTTAACCATTTATGCTCCTTTTAAAATGACTTTTATCTACTCCACATATAGGACATACAAAATCATCACTCATAGTACCTTTATGTACATATCCACATACATCACACACATATATTTCTTCATCCGTTTCTTCTATATATGTAGGAGCCTTAATAGGAGACGTACCTTTAATAACCTCGTGGTAATACTTATATGTCATTGGAGTATAATCGTTTTCTTTTTTAGTATTTAGTATTTTTGCTATAAATATATCATGTGTATCCGCACCTATTATATCTATTACTTCACACTCAATATACCCTAACATATTTTCATTTAATACTTTTGTATCATCAATTATAGTATAGTCAAAATTCTCAAACTTATCTATATCCTTAGAACTTCTAAATCCAAATGTAGATATAATGTTTGGATTAGTTTTTTCAGATATTATTGATACTATAAATTTTTTATTCTCTTTAATAACCTTATTTGTATAATTATCTTTATTTAAACTTATTGTAACCAAAGCACTACTCGATACTTGAGTTAATGTATTAATGATACATCCAAAATTTTTACTTGTTACAACGTACATTCCATAAGTAATATCTCTTAGTATACTTTTCATCATATCACTAATCCTCCATCTACATTAATTATAGTTCCTGTTGTAAACTTAGATAAATCACTTGCAAGATATAAGTATATTCCTGTTAAATCATTTGGATTAGCCATTCTATTTAAAGGAGTCATTTTTATTAAACTTTCTTTCATCTCAGGAGTTACTATGTTCATCATATCGGTTTCAACTACTCCGGGAGCGACTGCATTTACTCTTATATTATATATTCCAAGTTCCCTAGCAAGTGATTTAGTTAGTCCATTAATAGCAAACTTACTTGATGCATAAGCAGACTGATTACGACTCCCATATATTCCTACCATAGAACTTGTATTTATAATACTACCGCCTCTTATTTTCATATACTTTACAACTTCACGTGTCAAAGTTACAACTCCAAAGAAATTAACCTCAAACATCTCTAAGAATTCTTGATCAGTAGAATCTAATAGTGATACATTAGATGTAATACCCGCATTATTAACAAGTATATCTATTTTCCCCCATTTATCTATTATAGATTTTACTATACTTTCTATATTAGATCTATCTTTCATATTTATACCTATAGGCATTACATTATCATCAGAAACATTCATATCTTGTTTAAGTTTTTTTATAGCTTCTAATGCATTTTCTAGTTTACTACCACATATAACTACTTTAGCACCATTATCTAAAAACAAACGAGCAATACTATTACCAATACCTCTAGAGCTACCAGTAATCAAAGCAACTTTTCCCGATAAAATCATAAAATCATCCTTTCATAAAAAATTAATACAAGACTAAATTCCATTATGTTTTATTTTTTCCCAAGTTATATTCCTAACCATCAAACACTTAAACAAACAGAACAAAAACGTTAATAAAAATAAAGGATTTAAAAACAAACATTTTATTTTTAATTTTTTTTCTATATTGATTTGTTTATTCTCTTTTATCAATAATATTAATGTTAATATAACTAAAACAATGTAAAATATTAATGGCACAATTATTAAAGTCGCAAAGAATCTTTTATAAAAAAATACATTTATTATTGATAAAACACTTAAAAATACAACACTAAAAATTATAAAAACAAATGGTAATACTCCAATTTTAGTTGAAAAACTTTGAACATTCCTTAATCTTTTTTTCCTTGCTTCGAAAAAGCCATATACCCATCTTGTCCTTTGTTTTATTGAACTTTTCATATCTATTGGTTGTTCATCAAAAAATATTGCCTTTTCATTATAAATAGAAGAAATATTATTGGCACGCAAATACAATGATAATTCATAATCCTCCGTTAATGTATAAAATGGAAATCCCTTTAATTTTTCAATTATTTCACCACTTATATATAGACCTGTACCACTCAATATAATCGAATTATTATTCTTTACACTGTTTTTGTTTATTATAGTATTCATCAAAGAAAACAAAAGTATAGAACATCCACTAATCCAATTAACTGGATTTAAAATATTACGATACCCAATAGCCACATCATAACCCTGATGCCAAGATTCCAACATATTCTTTATATAATTTTTTTCAAGTATATTATCTGCATCAAATATAAAATATAAATCATAATGTTCGCTTTGTAATATATTTTTTATACACTCATCAAGAGCATAACCTTTTCTATGTTTAAAAGGTTGTTTTCTTATAAAAACATTAGTTTTATATTTTTTTGCAATATCACAGGTCTTATCCTGTTCATCTTCTACAATTATATATACATTACTCATATTTTTATTTTGTACGTGTATACTATCAAGAAGATTTTGTATAACATTTGATTCATCTCTTGCAGGAATTATAATAGCATACCTATCCTTTGTATGTGGAATTAATTTTTTGGAATCTTTTTTCTTTTTAAAAATACATATTAATAATAATATAATTCCTATTAAAATAAAGAAATAACATATTAAAAACAAACAAGACATCATAACATCCATCATCCTACTGATACAATTATACTATTTATATTGACAAAAGTAAATTATTGATAACAATTTTATTAAAAAGTAATTGAATTTTTTATCCAATTACTTTTATTTCTAAGGTTTAATCAATTTACCTTCCTTTAATAAATTCAAAAGATTTGTATTTTGTAAACTTGTACCTACATAATTAGTTATGCCATTCATATTTGCTATTCTAGTTCTATATTCATACGAATATTGTTCATTCAAAGAGTTCAAAGCATCAACTATAGAAGTTGTATTACCATTATATTTTGGAAAATATTTTAAATGACTAGGTATCAATAATTGTTGACCAACTACAATAAAATTTCTATTTTTTATTCCATTTAAATTTGCTATCTCATCTATAGTAGTATTATAAATCCTAGCTATTTTATACAATGTATCCCCTGATACCTTTTTTATGTAGTATTTTTAAATGTAAATATAATATCTATCCTCTTATCTTGATAGATATAGAT
>CANQPA010000018.1 GCA_947625635.1 uncultured Bacilli bacterium | reverse complement strand
ATATAATGCATCAAATAAATTATAAATAATCATATTTTCTTTTGTTATAAAAAAATCGGTTTCTTGATTTCTATCAAAAGAAGTAAAATATAAATCACCGTTATCACAATATATTATTCCTAATTTTTTATTGCCATCTATCAAATAATAATTATAAAATTCACTATCACTTTTATTATTTCTTAATATCTTCAATATCATCACCTTCTTATTGTTTTTGACAATATGCAAGTGTGTTTTCTAAATTATCCTAATTTTTTTATAAAACATATTGTGTCAAGAACAAATGTTTGATATAATTTTTGTAGGGAAACTTAATTGTTGAGTGCTTGCCAACTTTCTTTTAGAAAGGAGGCTTGATATTATGAAGAAAAAAGATTTATTAATCTCATTTCTAATACTAATTATCATTTTATTAATAGTCTCTGTAATGATTCTATGTATAAAGAAATAGCACTCAATCTAGCATAGATTAAGTGCTTACCACTTAAGGACAAGTACTCAACTCGGCAAAGTTAAGGCTTCCCTTTTTATTTTATGCAAGGCATCTTTGACAAATACATCATAACATAAAAACGCACTTTTATCAAGTACGTTTTCTATTTTTACTCGAGTTTTCCGAGTTTAGTATCAACCTGGTGCCTGTGGTCGGACTCGAACCGACACGATATTTCTATCATTGGATTTTGAGTCCAACGCGTCTACCAATTTCACCACACAGGCATAAAAATGAATACAAATAAATTATATCACATAATTTAGAATTTGTACCATAAAATTATATTAATATTGTAATTATACATCTTCTTTGTATTTTGAGTTAAATAAATCAGTATTGTCTATTATTTTATCTTTCTTTTCAATTATAGGTAACTCTTTTAAACTCTTTAAACCAAAGTAATCTAAAAATTTTGATGTTGTTTTGTAGAGTCTAGGTTTTCCTGGGGCATTAGATCTCCCTGATTCTTCGATAAGCCCTTTTATTAATAATTTTCTAATTACATAGCTACTATTAACTCCTCTAATATTATCTATATCGATTCTCGTAATAGGCGAATTATAAGCAATAATTGCTAAAGTTTCTATAGCAGACTGACTTAATTTAGAATTTTCTTCTTGCTCAATTATTTTTTTATAATATTCTTTGTGTTCTTTTTTTGTAGTCATTTTAAAGTGTTCACCTAAAAATTCTATTTGAATTCCTCTTTCATCGTTTTGATAATCGTTATATAGTTCTTTAATTATTTTTTTTATTTCATATTCATTTATTTCAGTAATGTCCATAATTTCTTGTAAAGTTAATCCCTCTTCACCACTTACAAATATTAATCCCTCTATAACTGCTTTCATTAATTTACACCTTTTTCTTTAATAATAATATTTTTAAAATTATAATCTTGCTCTAAGTCTATTTCCTGATTTTTGCACATGGAAAGTATGGATAAAAAAGTTACTACAATATAATTTTTTGAAAACGTTTCAAATAAATCTAAAAAATTAATTTTCTTTTTCTCTTTTAATATTTTTTTTATTTCATGACATCTTTTTGTAATGCTGTATTCTTTATTTGTAATTTTTGTGTTTAATGGTTTTCTAATTTCGTTTTGTTCTAGCAAATTATACATAGCTTTTATTAAGTCATTTAAACTAATACCATAATCCAGATTTGCTTTATCTTTATATTCTAACAAATTACTTTGTTCCCTCGTATAAAATTCTTGCCTATATTCTTCTAATTCCTTAAACGTTGCTGACAAATTTTTGTATTGTTCGTATTCCAATAATTTATTTATTAATTGTTCTTTTGAATTAATTTCATAATCTTCTTCTTCTATATTTTGTTTTGGAAGTAATGACGCAGATTTAATTTCTAATAATTCTGCTGCCATAGATAAATATTCACTTGCAATATTTAAATCCATTTTTTCCATCTCATTTATATAATCCAAATATTGTTTTGTTATTACATCTATACTGATGTCTTGAATATTAATATTAGATTGCTTTATTAGATGTAGAAGAAGATCTAATGGTCCCTCAAAGGCATCTATTTTTATTTTATAATCCATAATATAACACCAAGGATATTATAATAGATTTTGAAAAATAAGTAAAGTTTAGTTAATTACTTTACTTAAATTTTTTCCATTAAATTAAATATTAAAATTATAATCAATAAGTAAAACTTAATATCTTTCTTTTTATCTTTTTTTAGTGTATAATTGATTAAGATAGAGAGTGATTATATGATACTAAAAAAACCATATGCTTTTTTTATCAAAATGTTTAAACCCATTCATTTGATTTTAGCATTATTAGTTGCATTTTTAATATATTTAGAAAATAAAATATTAAGTTTTTTGAATGTATATATGTATTCATCTTCAGATGTTACTTCGAATGTAAGTGAGAATTTATCTAATAGTTTATTGTTTATTATACCCATTATTATAATAATATTTTCACTAACCATATTAGGTATTATGTTTCGAAAAAAAAAGTCAGTTGTGTTTTATTTTGTTAATATATTTGCTTTTATAATAATAATCGTAGTAAATTTGTATGTTTCAAATTTTCTTGGAATATTGCAAGATACGATTGTTTCAATTAGAATTGTTAAGTTAATACACGATTTATTATTCATTAGTATAATAATTGAAAGTGTATTATTTGTATTTTTCGTAGTAAGAGGAATGGGCGTTAATTTTAAAAAATTTAATTTTGATTCTGATATATCAAAATTTGAAATAAATGAAAGCGATCAAGAGGAATTTGAGGTAGAAATTAATGTTGATTTAGATGAGTCAAAAAGAAAAAGAAAAAGAAAGCTAAGATATTTAAAATATGCTTACGTTGAAAATAAATTTTTGGTCAATACTGTTATTATAGGTGTAGTAATAATTTTTGCAACAATACTTGTATTATCCTTGCTTCACGGTGGAGTTAATAAGGAAAATGTTATATACTCCGTTGATACTTTTAACATCGAAGTGGAAAATACTAATATTTTAAATACTGATTATAAGGGAAATAAAATTATTGATGATTATTTATTAGTAGTTAATACAAAAATTTCATCTGATTTGGAAGGTGTTTCCTTGTATTTAAATGATTTTAGTTTGAAAATCGGAGATGCGATATTTAAACCTGTTATCAAGTATTCTAATTTATTATCAGATTTGGGAAATTCATACAATGAAAATACTTTATCTTCGGAATATACTAATTATTTGTTTGTATTTGAAATTCCTGAAAAGTATAAAACAAGCGAAATGTTATTTAGATATAACGGTAATGGGGAAAACATAGATATTAAATTAAATCCTAAAAATTTGGAAACTGACAAGATATATACTACTGCAAAAATTGGAGAAAATATTAGCTTTGAAAAAATTATTGGCAATATCGAATTTAAAATAAATCAATATGAAATTAAGGATAAGTTTTTGTTAAACTATAATTTTTGTATAGAAAAGGATGATTGCATAGAATCTAAAGAATATTTAGTTCCAACAATTAATCAAAATTTTGATAAATACATTTTGAGATTAGATATTAATTATACGAACAATAGTGATCTTGATATAAATAATTTTTATGATTTTTTTGAAAAATTCGGTTTAATACAATATAAAATTGAGGATAAATGGTTCACTCAATCTAGTAATTTTGAAAATATTGAGAGTTCTAAAGTTACTACTAAAGATAATGTATATATAGGTGTTGATTCTAATATCAGTAAAGCTACGGAGATTAAGTTAGTATTTAAAATCAGAGATTCTAAATATGAATATAGTTTAAAGTAGGTGATTTGAATGAGATTGAAAATATTATTTTTTCTTAGTTTGATATTTGTAGTTAAAATGAATGTATTCGGGCTTACATATGGAGGTTGTGATTATTCAGACATATCAAGATTAAAGGCTTTAGTTACTAATATTAATGTTTCATACAGCTATTATATGGAGAATAATACTCCATACTTCAATGTGAATTTAACAAATATAACTAGTGATATGTATTTTAGGGATACGTTAACTAATAAAACGTATTCTTATAATGATACTGATAATGGCGAAATAAATATAATTGGATATAATCAGACTTCTGGTAGTTATAAATTTTATTCTGCCTTATCTGATTGTTATGGAATTTCTTTAGGAACTAAATATTATCAATTTCCTGCTTATAATATATACTATGATGATGAAATTTGTTCTGGAATTAAGAATTATAGTTTATGCCAAAAATGGATAGATGTTAATTATTCATATGATGAGTTTGTAAATCTTGTAAATGAATATAAATATAGCCTTAATAGTGATACTAATGAAGATATAGAAGTGAAATATAATAATAGTATTTTAAACAGGATTGTTAATTTTTATATAAATTATTATTATTATATATTGATTTTCATCATTGTTATATGTGGAGCTATAATATTGATTAGAAGAAGAAAGAATAAATTTGATTTATAAAATATTGTAAAAAAAAAATATATATGATAAAATTATATTGTATATAGTATAACGTACGTAGTCAAAGTAGGTGATATTTTTGAAAGAATCTATGTGGGGGTATGCTGTTATTACGTTAGGTATATTGGCAATTGGTATTATTTGGTTCTTTGCAAATGTTACAAAAACTGATGAACATAATTATAATTTACTTAAAGAGACTGTTGAGGCAGCAATGTTTGATTCATTAGATTTGGCTACATATAGGAAAAATGGAGACATAAGAATAGAAGAAGCAAAATTTGTTGAAAATTTTATTCGTAGATTTGCGGAAAATGCAGATTTATCGAATGTTTATTTAGTACAAATATATGATGTAAATGAAACGCCACCTAAAGTTAGTTTGAGAGTTTCAAGTAGAAACTCTACTAATGTTACTGGAGAAATTGTTGATTTTGATATCGTTAATAATATAGATGCCATATTGGAATCAATTTATTGAGAGGAGAATAAAAAGATGAATAATTTTGTTATTGGGTTAAAGAGATTTTTTACAAATAAAAATGTTGTTACTATTATAGCTGTTATAGCTATTTTAGCAATTCTTTATTATGGATATAGTTCAAGCATCAATAAGAAAACTAATCCGGTAAATATGCCTGTTGCAGCTAGAACTATAAATCCTCAAACACAGATAACTAATGAGGATATAACATACATAAGTGTAGCTAATAGTATGATTAGTTCGGATGTCTTAAGGAATCCAACAGATATACTAGGAAAGTATACAAATGTAAATGTCACTGTGCCAGCTGGAAGTATGTTTTATAGTGAATGGTTGTCTACTGCTGATAATATTCCAGGGAACTGGATTGAACAGTTGGATTACGAAGCAGGAGAGTTAGGATATTATATGAGTGTTAGTACTGAGAGTACATTGGGAAAATCAGTATTACCAGGGACATATATAGATATATTCATGAAGGCAACAGATGAAAATGGAACAGTAATGTTTGGAAAGTTAATGAAAAATATAAAGGTATTAGTAGTCCATGACGGGGATGGAAATAATATATTTGCTAATGCTTCTGATGTTGGAACACCGGAAAAAATAGGATTTGCAGTAAGTCAGGATTATTATACACTCTTAAAAAAAGCGGAATATCTAAATGTTGAATTGATTTTAGCACCACGTGGCGCTACTGTTCCTCAACAAGATTATGTAATTGTAACAAGCAGAACATTAAGGGATTTTATAGATGCTCAAACAATTACGGTAGAAGAGGATACTATTGCTGAGGAAATAAATAGTTCGGATGAAGTCAATGATGGACAGGGTAATATCCAAAATAATGATACAAATAGTCAGGAAAATGTAGGATAATAATGCATGATAATATATTTGAAGGAATGGACTTTGGTCCATTAGCAGAGTATTTAGAAAATGATGATATTACCGATATTTCTTATAGCAATAATGGACAAGTTTGGTTAAAAACATTATCAAAAGGTATTTTTAGAATTGAAAATCCAGCTATAAATAATAATTTTATAGAAAAATTAGCTTTTCAATGTTCAAATGTAATGGGAAAAAGTTTCAATGCTGCACATCCTTTTTTGGACAGTGAAAGTGCGGAACTACGTATGAATTTTGTGCATGATTCTATAGCTAGGAATGGTATAGCTTGTCTTATTCGTAAAACACCTGCAAAGATACGTTTAGAGAGAAATAAAATTATAAAAGAAAAATACATAACGGAAGACATCTTAGATTTTTTAATAACTTGTGTTCATGGTCATTGCAATATAATTGTTTGTGGCGAAACAGGAAGTGGTAAAACTGAATTTGTAAAATTTTTGGCTTCAAATACTTATGAAAATGAAAAACTAATAACCATTGAAGATACTTTGGAATTACATCTTGATAGGATATTTCCTAAAAGAGATATAGTTTCAATGAAAACTAATAATATAGCTAGTTATTCTGATGTTCTTGTCACTTGTATGAGACAAAATCCTAAATGGATATTATTGTCTGAAGTTCGTAGTGCTGAAGCAGTTATGGCAGTTAGAAATTCCATTTCATCAGGACACTACATATTATCGACAATACACGCTGATAAAGCTGCATCCATTCCAAATAGAATGTACAGCTTACTTGAAACAAATCAAGATATAGATCAATTTTTAAAGTCTATATACAGATACATTCAAATAGGAGTATATATTAGGGCATATCAAGATAAGGTTTCAAAAAACTTTGTAAGAGAAATCGCAGAAGTTACAGAATTTTATGTTACTGAAGATAATGAGGCTAAATATAATACATTGTATAAAAAAACACCAGACGGCACTGTATATAGAAACAATCCAAGTAAATATTTAATTGAATATTTAGAAGCTCAAGGTACTACTTTACCATCAGGATTTATTAAAGAAGAATATAATAATTTTTCTACTACTGTAGAAGATAAATCAAATCAGTCTAATGAAATAATTTTTGAATAGGAGGGAACGATATGAATACAACTTTACTTTTTATAATTGTGGCTATTATAGCTATTTTCCTAATTATATATAGAAGTAGTATTGGTGAACAAACATACAAATATATTAGTGTTAAAAGTAAAAAATTATATAGTAAAGTTGCACCCTATACCTATAAAGAAATTCGAAAAAAAATAAAGGAATTAAAACAAGACTATACAGTAACTCAATATATTGGACAAGTTATTTTATTTGCGGTTGGTGCAGGGGTTGTAACGTATCTTTATTTTTATAATTTAGTTGTTTCAATTGTATATGCTGTGTTAGCTGTAACTGCAGTCCCTTATATTAATTATTTGAGGTGTAAAAGACTTTATAGCGAATTTATATTTGAACAAGTTCAAGTTTATACGACAAATGTTATTATGGAGTTTTCTACCACTCAGAGTTTTGTAAAGGCTCTTGAAGGAGTTTATTCTTCAGGCGTTTTAGAAGATCCTGTAAAGCAGGATGTAAAAGCTATGATTGATATGGCATATGAAAATGGTACTATTAATCAATCTTTAGAGTATATGAATGAAAAATATGATTATTATATGGTTAAAAACATGCATCAATTATTTTTGCAAATTACTAATGAGGGATCTAAAGATGCTAGTGATTCTTTAGAAAATATGTCACTTGATATAGATATGCTTGTTGAAGCTGTTTATAGAGATAGATTAGATAGGGAAGCATTCTATAAAAAATTTTTGAAATTTGGATTGGTTTTATATTTAATGATAGGTTTAGTTCAGATAATGCTTGGCGATACATATCATAGTATGCTTGATATTTGGTATGTTAGGATAATGTTACATATTATTGTAATTGTTAATACATACTTTTTACTATCAGGAACAAAATTTTATAATGAAAATGTGGGGGCTGAGTAATGGAATTTTTAATAGTTGCGATATTAGTTATAGTAATAATTTTTGTAAATAATATAATTGACACAAAAAGATTTTTAGGCGATGTAAATCCATTTTTACAAAAATTTATGGAAAAAGATTATGAGTTTTTACTTAGAGTTAAATATAAAGATCAAGATTTAGATGTAAATGCTCTATTTATGAGAAGAATAAGGGATGGAATAATAACTGCGGCTTTATTTATATTTATTTTTGCAATAACAGGATATTTAAATTATATATGGGTTTTAGTTTCTTGTGTAGGAGGCTTTTTAGTATTTAAAAGTGGTTACACAAAATTAAAAAGTTATTACAAAGCAAGACTTCATACAATGGATTCTATGTTGCCTTATTATTTAAAAAGTTTGGAAATATTGGTACAACATTATACTGTACCAGTAGCGTTATCGAGGAGCATTGATACTGCACCCGAAATATTTAGACCTGGTCTTAGAAAATTAGTTGCCAAGATAGATGAAGGAGATGCTTCAATTCAACCTTATATAGACTTTGCAAATGAGTATCCAGTTAGAGATTCTATGAGAATGATGAGACTTCTATATCGTTTAGGATTGGGGTCTAATCAGGATAAACATGAACAAATAATGATGTTTTCAAAAACGGTTTCAAGTCTCCAAAATAAAGCTCGTGAACAGAAGTATAAAGATCGTTTAGAAGCAATGGAAAAAAGGACTATGGTAATGTTATTTGTAACTGGTGGTGGAGTGCTTTTAGTTTTATTTATGTCAATGACAGTTATGATGGGAATATAATCGATAAAAATGTAAATAATAATATTAAAGTATTGATTTTAGTACTTTAAATGTTGTATAATTAGTTTAGAATTTAAAAAAGGTAGGTGATTTTTTAATGAAGGAAGCAGCAGGAGAGGCAAATATGACAGTAATAACAATAGTATTAATAGCAATAGTACTTGGAGTAGGAACTATAATAATAAGTAATTTGATGAATAGTACGTCTAATAAAAGTAATCAAAGTATGGCTGGAAATAGTAACTGTACACAAGCACAAAATGGTGTATGGACTTGTAAGTGATAGTAAAAACGATTGAGGTGATATAATGAAAGAAGCAGCAGGAGAAGCAAATATGACAGTAATAACAATAGTATTAATAGCAATAGTACTTGGGGTAGGAACTATAATAATAAGTAATTTGATGAATAGTACGTCTAATAGTTCAAACTGTTCTGCAAATGGTGGCGTATGGATGGATGGTAAATGTAATTATAATTGTACCTATGTTAATGGAAAATACCAATGTAGTTAATTGAAAAAATAATGTTAGGATCTTAAATTGTTCCAACATTATTTTATTATGGGGTGTAATTTATGAATAAAAAATATTTGACATATAGTTTAATTGTTCTTTTAATACTTATATTTTGTACAGCTTTTATTCCGAAAGTGTTTGAAAATGACCTGTTTTTTGATCTAAAAACAGGTGAAGATATATTAAAATATGGAATTGATTTTAAAGATCATTTTAGTTTTATTCCTAATTTAATTTATATGTATCATCATTGGCTATATGATGTAATTATATATTATGTATATAGTGTTTTTTCATATAACGGAATATTTAATTTCTTTTTAATTATTTTTGTAATATTTGGGTTTGTAGTTTTTTGTATTAATAATAAAATTTGTAAAAATAAAGTTGTATCCCTAATTGTTACTCTATTTACAATATATGTGGGTGCTTATGCTTTTCAGTCACGTGTTCAATCAATTACATATATATTTTTCTTTTTAGAAATATATTTTATAAATAAATTGTATGATACTGGTGAAAAAAGATATTCTATTTATATAATATTTATATCTTTATTAATTGCAAATTTACATATGCCATTATGGATATTTTCCGTTATTTTAGTTTTACCATATTTATTTGAATTTATAATAAGTAAATTTAAAAAAATACATACTATTTTTAGTACTAAGTTAGTTATATGTCCACCAAAAAATAAAATATATTTTATTATAACTTTTGTTTTAATGTTGATTACAGGGCTGATTACTCCATTAAAATTATATCCATATACTTTTTTTATTAAATCGTTATTTAATGACTCTTATTTTTTTATCAATGAAATGGCAAAGACTGTATTGATTTCCAATACTTTTGAATTATACTTGATTTTGTTATTTATTATTATTATGTGTATGAAGGGTACTAAAATAAGGTTAAGCGATTTGTGTTTAATTGTTGGTCTAATAATTTTTTCGCTTATGGCTAATAGAAATGCTATATATGTGTATATTTTTGTACCTACATTAATTGTTAAAATTTTATATGAATATATTGTTAATTCAAAAATTAAAATTTCTTCATTAAATAATTTTCTAGACAAGTTTAATAAAAATTGTATTTTAATCCCTTTAAATATTGCATTATTAGTAGGTTGTGCGTGTTTAATAAATAAAGTAAATTTAGACAATAAAGACTTTGGTATAATGGATAATTATCCAGTTGAGACGGTTAAATATATAAAGCAAAATATAGATTATAAAAATATTAAAATGTACAATGATTTTAATTATGGTTCGTATTTAGCGTTAAATGATATTCCTGTCTTTATTGATTCAAGAGCTGAAGTTTATATGAAAGAATTCAATGGTGGAAAAGATATTATAAGCGACTATTTATCTATAAATAAGTATTTTGAGTATAAGACTATTTTTAAAAAATATGATTTTAATTATGCTTTAGTATATAATAATAGTTATATTTATTACTATTTGAAAGATAATGATGATTATAAATCAATATTTGAAGAAAGTTATTATACTCTATTTAAGAAATGTAAAAGCTTTTAAATAATTTTTGCGTATTCGAATATCATTGACAAAACTTTGTTAATGCTGATATAATTATTATAATAAGTATAAAAGTGAGGTAAAAAACATGAAGGAAAGTGTCGGATATACAGTTACTTTGAATATTGTAATTATGTTTATTGTAGTCGTATTTGCTTTCCTTGCAGCTGCATTAATATATTATAAAAGTAACAAAGTAAATAATGCGATTATTAATTCTATAGAAAAGTATGAGGGCTTTAATGATTTAGCGGTTGCAGAAATAGAACGTAATATGATTTCCATTGGCTATAATAAGCATTCAATTAATTGTGGATCTTCTACTAGTAATGGGTGTTCTTTGGTTAATGAGAATAAAAGTAAAAAAAATGGTTACTGTGTTTATTTGTGTACTGAAAAATCTGGGGAATCAACACCATATTATTACTTCAGAGTAAAATCTTTTATGATGATAAATGTACCCATTATAAATGAAATATTGAATATTCCAATATATTCAAATACTAATAGATTATATAATTTTGGTGGTAATCAATTTTAAATTATATAAGTAAATAATTAGGATGTGATAATTTGAGAGAAGCAATTGGTAGTAGTTTATTACTCAGTATAGTTGTGGTTTTTATAGGCCTAATAATTTTATTTTTTGTCGGAATTTTATCATATTCAAAGGCATATAAGGCAAAAAATAGAATAGTAGAAATAATTGAAAAATATGAAACCTATAATTCTTTAGCAATATCTGAAATAGATGATTCATTAAGTAATATGGGATATCAGTTAGGTGCTTGCAAAGATGAGGATAAAAAAGATGGTGAAAATTCAAATATAAATAGTAGTGGATATAAATATTGTATATATAAAATTGAAGATAGCGATGGTTCATATTATTATAAAGTTAAAACTTATGTTCAATTTTATTTCCCTATTATAGGGGAATTATTTAACCCACCAGTACAAAGTGAAACAAAAATATTGAAGAAGAATTTTAATTATGAATGAGAAGGGGAAATGTCATGAATGTTATTATATCAAATAAAAATCAGCTTATTTTAGAAAATTTGGGTATTGATGTTATAAAAGAAATGAATGGTGAGTTTGATGTTGATGAGATCATAGCGACTTTTCAAAATTTTTTCTATCAAAGAATGATTTTAGATATAACGGCTATAAAAAATTATAAAGATATAAGAAATCTACAAAAATTATCTATTTCTCTTGATATGAGTAAAGTAATTCTTTTACTAGATGGTACTGACGAAACTGAAAATCCAGCATTTTTATCTAATTTAGTATCCATGGGAATTTATAATTTCACAAAAAATGTAGAAGGAATTCAGTATCTTTATAATACTCCTAACACATATCGTGATGTAGCACAATTTCATAACCTAAATAATACATTTGGTACAATATCAAATTTACAGTCAAACCCACAGGAAAAATATGTACTACCTGCTAGTGATGATCAGTCGCAACCAGAATTTTATGGTACAAGGATTATAGGTGTAAAAAATATTACAAAACAGTCTGGGGCTACTAGTTTGGTTTATATGATGAGAAATGAGTTAAGCAAAAATTATGATGTTGTTGCTATTGAAGTGGATAAAACTGATTTTATTTATTTCAGAGATAAGACATTGATCTCAACAGTTACAAGTGAAATAGGTTCTGTTATAAATAAATATAAAAATAAAGATGTGATCCTGATAGATATTAACAACAGTATTGTTGCGGAGGGATTTTGTCAGGACGTGCTTTATTTAATAGAACCATCAATAATAAAATTACAAAAATTAATGTCGCTTAATATGGTAGCTCTTCAAGGATTAAAAAATAAGAAAATAATTTTAAATCAAAGTTTATTAAGTAATAGTGATGTTGCTAATTTTGAATATGAAGCTAGAATTAAGGTGTTTTATAATTTATCTCCACTTAACGAGAGGAATAAAAGATTACCTGAACTTAATAAATTATTAGTTAAATTGGGATTTACTAAACAAAGCTCTGATGCTTAAAGGGGGATATATGAAAAAAGTAAGTAAGTTTGTATTAATATTAATAGTTAGTTTTGTTTTTCTTGACTTTGTAAGCGCGGAAACGTATAATAATTATGAATCTGATTTGGTTAGTTGTGGTAGTGGACTCCTTACGGGTATTCCTGCTGCATTTCCAAGTATAATTAGTATAGTATATACTATAATTCAGGTGATCGTTCCGATTTTACTTGTAGTTTTTGGTAGTATAGATTTGGTGAAAGGTATTGTAGCATCCAAAGAAGATGAAATAAAAAAAGGACAACAAATATTAATAAAAAGAGTTATTACTGCTGTAATCATATTTTTTGTGTTTACTGTTGTTAAGTTTTTGATAAGTTTAGTAGCTGATAGAAACGATATATTAGAGTGCTCAGAATGTTTTATACGAAATAATGATAAATGCGTTGTCGAAATTATTAGTTAAATTTTTGGAGGCTGATTATGAAAAAAATATTTTGTAAATTATTATGCTTAGTAACTTTAATTATTCCGATTTTAAGTGTAAATGCTATTGAGAAGGTATCCTGTGGTAATGTAACCGGTATTCCTAGCAAAATTCCAGAACTTACAAATTTTGCTATGACAGTAATTCAAATATTGGTTCCTATAATTTTGGTTATAATGGGATCAGTAGATTTGGTGAAAGGAATAAGTTCGCAAAAAGAAGATGAGATAAAAAAAGGACAACAGATATTAATAAAAAGAATTATAGTTGCAATGATGATTTTCTTTGTAATCGTTGTAGTCAAGTTTTTAGTAAGCATTGTTGCTAGTGGAAAATCAGTTAATAATAATCCTAGTGATATTGATAATATAGTTAATTGTATAGATTGTTTTTTGAACGGTAAAGATAAGTGTAGATGATGGAGGTAGTTATGAAAAAGAAAATATTTTTTGTTGCATTTTTAGGAATATTAATATTTGGTTTATGCACACCAGTATTTGCTAAAAATATAGCGTCTTGTGATTCTGTTATTTCTAATAGTGTAATAATAGATGAAAGGATTCCGAATATAGTAAGTACTATAATTACAATTATAAAAATAGTTGTTCCAATATTATTGGTTATATTTGGGATGCTTGATTTGGTAAAAGCTATGATATCACAGAAAGAAGATGAAATAAAAAAGGGACAAAATTTGTTTATAAAGAGACTTATTTCAGGAGCATTAGTGTTTTTTGTATTTACAATCGTTCAGTTAATCATAAGTTTTGTTACGACAGATGAAGATAAAAATATAATGTCTTGTTCAGATTGTTTTATTAATAATAATTGTACATACAGAAAAAATTCAGATGGTACTTGTGAAAAAGGAACTGAATTGAGTAAAAATGGCAAAGTATGCGTGCCAGATACTAAATAGGAGGGGCTAATGGTAGAAGCGTTAAAAAAAATGGATAAAAAGTTTCTGATAATGTTTATATGTATGATTATGTTACCAATATTATTCATAATAATATTGGCTGTTGCACAGGGATGCAGTAATAAAAAAATGACATACGAAAAATATGAACAAGAAATGTTATATTCTGCTGAAAAATATATAGATGATAAGAAAATATCACTAAAAAATGAGGGAGATAGTTATATAGTCAAACTTAGTGACTTGATTGATAAAGAATATATTAATCCTGTAAAAAAGGATTTAAATGATGATAGCTGCGATGGCAAGGTTATTGTAAGAAGAAATGGTTCATCAATAGAAGAAAATGAAGGTGGTTATTTAAATTATATATCTGTATTAGATTGTGATAAATATAAAACCAATACTTTAATGAATCTTATTATGAATGATCTAACAACAAATAATGCAGGTTTATATAAACAAGGCGATTCTTATATATTTAGGGGTACTGAAGTTAATAATTATATAAAATTTTCTGGTCAAAAGTATAGAATACTCAGTGTAGATGCAAACGGAATTGCAAAACTTATAAAAGAAGATAGTGAAACTAATAATTCAGCTTGGGACTTAAAGTATAATATCGATTCTAAAACTGATTCTGGTATTTCAATATATCAAGATAGTAGTATATTAGAAAAACTAAAAACTTTCTATTTAAATGAGAAAAAAATAAAGAAAGACTTAAGAAAACATTTAGTTGCTCAGGACATTTGCATAGGGAAAAGAAGTACAAATGATATGTCATTGACAAGCGATTCAGATTGTCTTCAAATTTTAGAAAAACAATTTGTAAGTTTAATAAATATAACAGATTTTGCAAGTGCAAGTTTAGATCCAAACTGTGATAGCTTAGTTGCAAAATCTTGTAAAAATTATAATTATTTGAAAAAATTAAGTTTATGGACTTGGACAGTAAATGGTGTTACTGATAATTCATATGAAGTTTATTATTTAGGAAATGGTATTATAAGGTATAAAGAAGCTAGTTCAAATGAGGCTTATAATGTTGTTATATATATAGATTCTAATGAATATGTATCATCAGGTAAAGGAACAAAAAATTCACCATATGTTATAGAATAATATTCAATTATTTAATATTGACTTTTATTTAAAATAAATATATAATATTTTTAGGATGGAGGAGAGATTATGTTTTTGATTAATACTAAGGGACTCTATGAGTGTGGTAATTTAGGATTTCAATTTTCAGGTACGTTTCCATATATGGTGCATACAGCTATTACAATTATAAAAATAGTTGTTCCAATATTATTAATTATATTTGGAATGCTTGATTTAGGTAAAGCAGTTGTAGCATCTAAAGAAGATGAAATAAAAAAAGGTCAGCAAACGTTTATCAAAAGAGTAATAGCGGCTGTGATAGTTTTCTTTGTAATTCAAATAGTTCAAATTATAATAAGCTTTGTATCTGGTAAGGATACAGATGTTGTTAACTGTTTTAACTGCTTTGTTAATGGTGAAGAATCCGAAAATGGATGTAGAGATGTTTCTTAATTATAATAGCACAAATGATATTGATTATTTGTGCTTTTTTTGATATAATTATGTTACAAGTGAAAGATTGCAATTATAGAGAGGAGTACAGATATTATGAATATGTGGTTTCAAAAATTAATTAGACAATTCTTTTTTTCAATTGATAAAATAATATTTGGCTTTATCCCTGCAATCTATGATTTACTAATTTCAATTGCAAGAACTTCGCCTATCTCACAGGCGGATATAGCTGAAATGGCTGATAGAATATATAAATTGTTAGCAATTTTTATGGTATTTAAAGTTACTTTCTCATTAATTATGTATGTTGTAAATCCAGACGATTTTTCTGATAAATCAAAAGGGCTATCCAAACTTGGAACTAATATAATAATTTCATTAGCTTTATTAATATTAACTCCATACGCATTTAATTACGCATTTCAATTGCAAACAATAATATTAGAAGATAATTCTTTGGCAACTTTGGTTTTTGGAGAAGCAAACAGCGAAAAAAACTTTTTTAATACAGCGGGAGACGATATGGCGTATATCGTAATGAGCCCTTTTTTTACTCCGAATACTTCGCAACCACAGCTATATGATTGTAACGAACTGATTGTAAAAGAAGGCGGCAATGCAATTTTTAATCCATCATGTTCTGGATTAGATGAATATGGCAATTCTAATAACGATGATACATCGCTTCAGTATTTGACAGACCAAGATAATAAGTATTTTAAAGAGGAAGATTTAAAAGCATATGTTGCTGGAGTTAATGCAGGAAGTTTGGGCTTGATGTTTAGACAAGACATTGCTTTGGCAACTGAAAATAATCAGTGGTTTATAATGGATTATAAATATATATTTAGTACGGTAGTAGGTGTTGTAATAGTACTACTATTAATAACTTTTTGCATGGATGTAGCTGTTCGTAGTATTAAGCTTGCGTTTTTGCAACTTGCTGCACCAATACCAATAATTTCATATGTAGATCCTAAAAGTGGAAAAGATGGTCTATTTAAAAAATGGTATCAGATGTGCTTTCAAACATATATAAGCTTATTTGTTAGATTATTAGCTCTTTATTTTGCTGTTTATATAATAGGTAAAGTTTCTGATATGAAGTTAATAGATGTTATTGACGGATCATATATTTCTAATCAACTTATTGGAATATTTATAATCATAGGCGCTTTAATGTTTGCAAAACAATTACCTAAAATACTTGAGGGCCTTGGAATTAAACTTGATGGAGATGGTAAATTTTTCTTAAATCCATTGAAAAAATTTGAAGAGCAGGCATATGGAGGAAAAAGAATAACTGGCGCTGCTGGTGGAATGGTGGCAGGACTTATTGGCGGTCATGGTGTCGCAGGAAGATTGTCAAGTATGTTTACAGGAGCTGCTAGGGGATTTGCTGCAAATAAAGGTTACAAAGGTGGACTTGATAGACAAGCGGATGTTAATAGAAAATTAAGAGAAGCTAGAATTAATGGGGCTGGTTTCTTTGGTTCAAGAGCAGCAATACTTTCTTCAAGATATGGGTTAGATGATGCTGATTTAGAAAGACAAGCTACGCAACTTAGAAAGGATAAAAGAAATATAGAGCTAGCTTCAAGAGCCGTTGAAGAAGTTAATAAACCATTAGAGGCAGACAAAAAAGCAAGACAAGCTAAAATAGCTCCTCAACAATCATTAATACAAAAGAAAGAAAAAGTAAAAAAATCAATAGAAGATATGGAAAACTTTGCTGTTAAACAGATTGAATCAAATAAGGCAGGAGCTGTAAGTGATGAATATAGAAAGAGAAAAGCTACACATCAATATTTGGAAAATAATCAAGGAAAAACTTTAGATTTTGATATTGATATAGATGGGAAGCACTATGCACAAGGAAGAACCATTACTCCAGAAATGGTTTCTGAAGCAGATAATTCTGTTGGATTTTATTTAAATAGAAAAGGAAAACAAGAGGTTATGGATAGTTTATTAAGCCATAGTTATCATGACGCTTCAGCACAGTCTATGTTTGACTCAAAGAGGGCTACATATGAGTCCGATGTTAAACACTATAATAAAGAAGAAACTGACACATCTGAAAAAATTGAAATATATAATAATTATAGTGATATTCATGCACAGAGCGATAATGTTGAAATAAGTATTAGTGGCAAAAGAGAAGAAATCAAAGATGACGAAATTGAGATTGAAAGATTGGATAGAGAAATTAAAGAAAATCAAGTTAATCAAACAGTTGAAATTGATGGAAAAACTGTTTCTCTTGAAGAAGCTCAATCCGAAGTTGCAGCAAGAGAAAAGAAACTCAAAGATAAACAAGAACAAAGAAAACTTAATAGAGAGACTGCTCGAAATCGTAGAATTAGTGGCGGATCTTAATTTGAAGGGTGTGATACTAAATGGACAATTCGTATTTAATACCGGCTAACTCAAAAAAAAGTATGCTTATGTTCGGCTTATTTAATACAATGGATTTAATATTATTTGGAACTGGAATAGGAATATCGTTATTGCTAATGATGTTCCTTCCAATAGATAATTTTTGGGTTGCAGTTTTGGCGATTACCCCTGGAATTATATGTGGTTTTTTAGTTTTTCCAATACCAAATTATCACAATGTTAGAACTGTAATAAGAAATGCTTGGTTATTTTATACTACTAGACAAAAATATATATGGAGAGGTTGGTGCGTGAATGATGAAAAAGCAGACAAAGAGTAAATATACTGATATACCAATAAAAAATATAACTAATGGAGTTATTATACTTGATAATAATCAAAAAGTTACGGGTGTAAAAATAATGCCTAGAAATATTTTTATATTGGATCAAGATATGCAAACAGCAATTATTACGAACTTAAAAAATGTATATAATGCGATTGATTACGAATTCTGGATTATTGTGGCAGATAGACCAGTGGATATAAATGTATATTTATCACAGTTACAATTGTTGTTTAATCAAATAAGTGATACCAAGAAAAGAAAATTAATAATGGAGGATATTAATAAAGCTAATATGTTCATGAATAATAATGTAGTTGATACTGAATACTTTTTATTGTTCAAGGAAAAGGATAATGATCTAATACAAAAAAGAATTCGTAATTTGATTAATAATTTTGCAAGTGCTGGACTTACTGCATTTCAAACTAATAACGATGATTTAAGAATGATTCTTGATAATTTCTTGAATGGTGGACAGACTACTACTTTTGGGACGGTGTTAGCATAATGGATATTAAAAGTCAAATAGCCCCTAAGGGATTAGAATTTAAATCAAACGAATTTGTTATTAGTGATAAATATGCTTGTATTTTAACTATAATATCTTATCCTAAATTTATTTACCCAGGATATTTAAGTAGCCTTACTAGTATGTCAGGAATAAAGGTAGTAATTAAGCATATACCTCTACCATTTAGTAGTATAAGTAAAATGTTAAATAAAGAGTTAGCTGATTTAAGACAAAGATATCATGAAGAAAAAGATAGAACAATTCAAGAAAGAATAAGTCAAGATTATGATTCTTTGGAAATGTTTGTTAGTGAACTTGCTGCTAGTCAATCTAAAATATACGATTTTCAAATGCATGTAATGATAACTGCTGATACGCAGGAAGAACTTGATTTAAGGAAAGTTCAAGTAAAGAATTATTTGGAAGCTATGGAGATGAGAGGAATACCTCTTAGATTTGAACAGGATAAAGTACTGAAATCAATTTTGCCTATTTATGAAAAACAAGATATTGAGGATAGAATAGGTACTCCAATTCCTTCACCAACAATTGCTGCTATGTATCCTTTTATATTTGATAGTATAAAAGATCCTGGATTATCAACTTTACTTGGAATTGACTTTTCTGGTGGAGTAATTTTATTTAATCAGTTTTTATATCAAATAAAGAAGGAACATAATAGAAATAATGCTAATATGATTATTTTAGGAACTTCCGGTAGTGGTAAATCTACTGCTGCTAAGCTACTTTTAAGAAGTAATATTAGAAATAATAATCAAATTGTAGTCATAGATCCTGAAGGTGAATTGGAAGAAATGACTAAAACTTTTGACGGGGATTTTATAAGCCTTGGAAAGGGTGGAAGTTTTGGTATGATTAATCCTTTAGAGGTCATAGTTGATGCCGATGATGAAGAAATGAAACAAGGATTAGGATATACTGTTTTTACTCGTACATTGCAAACAATAAAAGCTTTTTTAAAGTATTATGATCCAAGTATACAGGAAGATGTTGTTAATATGTTTAGTGAAGTTGTTCAGGAAACCTATAAAAGATTCGGTATAGATTTTAACACTGATTTTACTAAATTTAAATCAGAAGATTATCCAACTTTTAAAGATGTTTATGCGACTATAAAGGGAAGAATATTATCAATGCCTGAAAAGACTCAAGAAAAAGATGTTTTAGAAAAACTTGAAATAAAAATTAGACCTATAGTTAGAGAGCTTAAATATTATTTTGATGGTCATACTACAATTAAACCTAGAAGCAATTTTATAGTATTTAACATTAAAGAACTTATGAATGCAGATAAAAATATAAGAAATGCTTTGTTTTTCAATATTTTAAAATATGCCTGGGGACTTACTTTAGATAGTTCTGTAAATACTATAATGATGGTTGACGAGGCTCATGTGCTTCTCAGTGATGGGAATACTTTAGGAGCAGATTTCTTGGCTCAAATTCAAAGACGTGCAAGAAAATATAATACAGGAACTATAATTATAACTCAGCAACCAACGGATTTTAGTGATCCTAGTGTAATAACACAAGGAAAGGCTATATTTGATAACGCTTCTTATTATTTAGTGATGGGCTTAAGAAAGCAAGCTGTAGATGATTTAGCTAAATTAATTGATTTAAATGATAATGAAAAAGAAAGTATAAAACAGTATTCTCAAGGAGAAGCATTATTTGTTTGCGGATCTAGACGTATGAGAATAAATGTAATAGTATCAGATGAAGAATTAGATTCATTTGGTAGCGGTGGCGGACTATAAAAAATAAAAGGAGGCATTAAATGAATAATGTAGATCAAACTTTTGAAGAGGATAATAAGGAAAATAGTGTTAAAAATTTAAATGCCTCTAATGAAGCTAAAAGACTTGAAGAAAAAGTTAAAACTTATAATAATAATGTTAGAAGTCTAAATAGTGCTTTGGGCGGTAAAATTTCTAAAAGGAGTATAGGACCTAGCATACCGTCTATTAAAAATATTTTCACTCAAAATAATAATAAAAAAGCATCAAAAATTGCTGGAACTAAAATGAATTCAACAGGATCTTCTAAAATGCTTAATGATGGAGTCTTAAATAATGATTTAACGCAAACATCAACTTCTAAATTAAAAAAGAAAGGATTTCTTTTAAATGCTTTGGATAAGTTTTCTGGAAACGATAAAGAAAGGGAAGTTGCGGATGAAGTATCTAGTAGTGGAGAACAAGGCGTAAGACTTGGATTAAAGGTTATAAAATGGCTTTTGTTTTCAAGTGGGCCTATAGCTACAATATTTATTTTTATAGGTTTGTTCACTGTAGCCTCACAGGTTTATATAAACGTAATAGGTTTGGGTACTGCAGATGCATTGGCAGATGATTCTAAAAATGTGGAAAGTAAAATAAATAAAAAAGATAGTGAAGATTTCAATAATGAAATTACAGATGATAATGTTGCTTTTGATATTTTTATTGAAGATTCTAATTCTTTAAAATTTTCTAAAAATAAATTTGAAAAGTCAAATTTAATAAAAACTTCAACAACTTATTTGAAAAGAAAATATTCTGAAGTTGATTTAGATAATTTAGAGGATTTTTATCCACAGATAAATCTTATAAGTTCTGATGCTAATGAGAATACAGTATATGATTTTTTCTATAAAATGTATAAAATATATACAACATATAGAGATGATTACGGTGTATATTTAGATTTACCTTTATTGATGGCAACTGTTAATATTCAATATAGTGATACAAATGCTGTATTTTCATCTAACTTGAGTCCAGAAGATTCTTCATCAAAGCCAAGAAATGTTAAAGATTACTCGTTTTGTACAGATTGGAGTTCATATTCAACAACTTCTGATGATAGTTCACATGATTTGGAAGTACTTGCACAGCATATGGTATCTCAGCAGGTAAAGGAATCTTGCATTGATTCTTCTGGTAATGAAACTAAGAGTAATATTTTAAAAGATAATGATATTGGAACTTCAACTTTGACATGTGATTCAGGTGAAACATATAAAACAGGAGAGGTTATTTTGGTATATGATGAAGACAAATATACCGAGTTTTTAAAAGAATTTTTGGAGAAGAAATATTATATAAATGAAAAAATTCCTTTGTCAAGTGTAAACTTACATTATGATTGCAATAGTAAAGTTCATGGTAACCAAGATAATCAAGAAAATAAACCAAGTACTAGTACTCAATCAAATGTTGAGAATCCTTTTGCTAAGTCTATGATTGAACTTGCAAATAGTGAGTATAAAAATAATCAAGGATATAGTGATGGATTAAAATATACAAGAGCTTTAGGATATGCACCTGGAACTCCTTGGTGCGCTATGTTTGTATGGTGGTTAGGGAAAAATACAGTTATAAATGGACAAGCTTTAGTTCCAGATATAATTCCATTTGGATCTGCTAGCACAGGGGATTATATTAATAAGTTTAACTCTAGTAACAAAGACAATATTAAATTTTATTATAATGATAATTGTAGTTATTTATCTGAAAAAAATGGAACAAAAACGAAATATGTACCTAAACCAGGTGATTATATATTTTTTGATTGGGACGCATCTTATCGGGATATATCATCTGGTACACAAGATCATACCGCGTTTGTTGAAAAATATGAAAATGGGACTATATACACAATAGAAGGAAATTCTAATAATACAATAGCTAAGAAAAATTATTCCTTAGGTGATTGTAGGGTTATAGGATTTGGTTCTTGGTATTAGGAGGTTAATGTGAAAAAACTAATAATACTTTTACTTTTAACTTTTTTACTCGCAGGATGTACATCAAAGTACAATTTAGAAATTAGTAATAATAGTTTCAAAGAAGATATAAATGCGGTTATTAAAAAGGATGAAATACCAAAAGATTCAAAATATTCGGATATAGAGTTAGATGATCAAATAACGCCTTTTTTAAAAAACGAGTATCCGGCTCTTTTTTCTAAACCAGATGCTTTATATAAAAAAAAGGTTACTTATTTCGATGACTATATTAATGTTGATATGAACTATAAATACACTGCTGAAGAGTTTGAAAATTCAAACTCATTAAGATTGTGTTTCGAAGATTATGAGTATTTATATGACGATACTTATTATATACATGCATCAGGTACATTTTACTGTTTATATACAGATGAAATGGATATAAATATTAAAACTCACAATAAGGTAATTGATCATAATGCAGATTCAGTTAATGGTAATGTGTATACTTGGCATATAAATGGGAGTAATGTTAATGATGTAAATATATTGTTTGAGGTAAAAAAAGGTATTGAATTACAAAAAATTGTGTCATATTTAATTATTGGTATAATATTGGCTGTATTAGTAGCAGTATCATGTATTTTATTAAGAAAAAATAGTAAAAAAGTAAATAAAGTTTGAGGTGATGTTAATGATTAAAAATGTTTTAAAATTTAATATTATTATAATAACTTTATTTTATATTGAATGTAACGGTGTAATGGCTTACGAATATTTAGACGAAAATAATTCTGATTCTGTTGATGATTTAATAATACAAATTTATGATACAAAAGATCAGTATGTTGATTTAGCGGGTGAATATGATAAAGAAGAAGTAGAAATAAATACAGCAACTTCTGTTACTTATTGGTGGCCAATAGGTAGTAATGAAACAACAGAGGTTAATGGAAAAATATATGCAAAAGGAAATCCAGCTGTTGTTGGAATTACATCTGGATTTGGATATAGAGAAGATCCATTTGATGGAAGAAATAAACTACATTCTGGCATAGATATTTCAGATGCTAATTCTTCTAATAATGTTAATATTATCGCCTCAAGAGATGGAATCGTTGTATATCCAACTGCTGATGTAAAAAATAATTGCCCGTCAAGTAGTTCCTCATCTGATTGTGGAGGCGGATACGGAAATTATGTCATTATACAACACAGTGATGGTAATTTTACTTTATATGGGCATATGTATCAAAATTCTATTACGGTAAAAGCAGGGGATCACGTAGAGCAGGGACAAGTAATTGGTAAGATGGGAAGTAGTGGTAATTCAACTGGCAATCACCTTCATTTTGAAGTTAGAGAGGGTCAGAATATTTATTCTGCAACGGTAGATCCGTTAAATTATGTCTCTGTGGAAACTCCACGTACTGTCCAAACATTAACAGATAGTGGCGATTTTGTAGCATGGCTTAATGCTTGGGAAGGTTGCAAAATAGATGGTGATTATTAT
>CANQPA010000017.1 GCA_947625635.1 uncultured Bacilli bacterium | reverse complement strand
CAATAATATATAGCTATGTATAAAAATAATCACACTACGTCCACAAAATGTCAGTATAAAATACCACCTTCATATCCAACATGATGATGATCTGTTAGATGATATGCATATATTCTTCATAAACCAACGGCTAAGAAGATTGTACCTATTATAACGTGGAATCCGTGGAAACCTGTACCGAAATAGAAACATGATCCAAATACACCGTCACTTATAGTGAAAGATGACACATTGTACTCTACACCTTGGAATAAAGTGAATACAAGAGCTAAAACCACTGTCGCGATTGAACCATATAAACTTCCAGCTCTATCTCCTTTTATTAAAGCATGATGAGCATATGTAATAGTTGCCCCACTTGATAATAATAACACTGTATTAAGTAATGGCAATTCAAAAGGATTTATAGGATCTATCCCCATAGGTGGTCATTGAGCTCCCAATTCTACAGTTGGTGTTAATGCACTATGGAAGAAGGCTCAGAAAATAGCCAAGAAGAATAAAGCTTCAGAAACTATGAATAATATAATACCCATGTTAATTCCTTTTTGTACTGCAAAAGTATGATCTCCTAAGAATGTACCTTCTGTTATTATATCTCTAAATCATAAAGACATTGAAGATATCACTAATATAAGAGATATATATCATAAAATATATGTATTGTAAAAGTTATGTATAGATAAAGCACTAGTTAACCCTAAAGTACCTAAACTTATACTAGTGTATAAAGGTCAAGGTGAAGGAGATACTAAATGGTAGGGATGAAATTGAAAATTACTTCTTATATTTCTAGTCATTTTTAAATTTTGTTTTTTCTAAGCTCTTCGATATACATTAGCCTTTGTAACTTATAAGGTATACATTAGCCTTTGTAATTTATAGGATTTGAACTATATATATATTGATCTTTGCATATCTATATTGATATTTCCAAATATTAGTAAATAGGAAGAAAAGGACTCGAACCTTCGATAGCTATTAGCTATTGAGTTTACAGCTCAACCCGTCATACCTACAAACGGGACCTTCCTTTTATTTATACATTTAATATTTCTTCAAATATATAATTTTTTGTTATAGTTAATCAATCCCGTGCAACTTCCACTACACGAACCGTATTTCGACTTAACACTGATTAGAGTCTCGCATACGGTGAATTCCACTATAAAGATCTAATTATAATTATTATATTTTTATAATGAAATAGCAAACTTATTGCACAGTACTCCTTTCAGCATGTGACGAGTGGTTAGTACCAATCCGAGGTTGTATTCACCGTGACATGGTGATTCACGATTACTAGCAATTACTTATTCATATAGTCGAATTTCAGACTACAATCCTTCTCTTTATACCCTATTTTTTGAGGTTAGCTTAAATTCACATTTTCGCATCTCTTTGTTTAGGAGAATTGTGGCACGTTTATAGCCCACAATATTAGGGCCATGATGACTTGTCTTTGTCCCCTTTATTATTTCCGGTCTACAGAAAAAATGCTCTATTAAAAAAATTTATAAATAGAGATAGGGATTCCGTTAATTACATGGAAAACCACAGTTTCACAACATTAACTGAAAACAGCCGTGCAACACCTGTATCTTAATTTATCATTAAGCATTCAAATTGTGGTAAGGTTTTTCGTGGGTCATCGAATTAAATAACATACTTCACTACTGGTGTCAGAAACGGTCTAGTGATTTCAGTTCCAGTGTTGCCACTTTACTCTTGAGGTGAAATGCTTACACTTTCATTTATAGACCAAATAATTATCTAATCTATGGCATTCATCATTGTCTGCAAAGACTACTGGGGTACCTAATCCTGTTCGTTCTCTGTGCCTTCGTCCTTCAACGTCAGTTTATACATAGAAGACTGCCTTCGCCTTTACCAGTCCCTAGAGTATCATCGAATTTCATCTCTCCACTTAAAAGTACTGTACTTCTTACATAAAACTCTAGCTAAATACTCTTTTCTATGAAGTCATTTTAGCCGTCTAGGTACCCTTTAAACCTACTTAAGATGAATAACACTTGTCTCTTACGTATTACCGCGACTGCTGGCACGTAATTAGTCAAGACTATTTATACATATTGTCATTATCAATACATAGACAAAACTATATTTAAGAATCAACTATCGTTTCCCTAAGTTGCCAGTTCGGCCGTTAGGCCATTGACCAAAATTCCTCACTGCTGTACATATTTGCATTGGGGTTTTTTCAGACCCAATGTGATCGATCAACCTCTCAGTTACGACTAAGAAAATACACGGCTTGTTAAGCCATTACCTTAACAACTACCTTTTTCTGTGATATTTATCGTCCTCTCAAAGCAGTGATAATGTAACCACCTTTATTATTATAAGGGATCTTATTTCCCCCTTACTTCAAGATAGGCAAAAATATCTTATACTCACCCTTACACCACTATTAATTTAATTTTTAATTGTATTAATCGTACGATTAGCATGTGTCAAGCACTTAGACAGCGTTCAATCAGAGCTATCACCAAACTCATCTAACTTTTTTGACATGATAGCTATCATATCGCTTCTTAATATAAACATCATGTTGGATAAAAAAAGCTTTGTTCTGAAAATTGTTATAAATAAATTAATTTGTTAGTTCAGGACTAATTGTTCGACAATTATATTTTTTAACAAAAAAAATTGTTAATATAATTTGATTAATTTCTGTTATATACCAATATATTAATATAAATAATATCCTAACTCGTAACTTTCCATTTTAAATCCCCAACATACTAATTATATACGATAAATAATTAGTGCATATCTAAACCATCTCTTATATAACTACTTGTTAAAACAACAAATACTTGAGCTTGAATAAATGCAATACCAAATTCTAATCCAGAGAAAGCTACAATAAATGCTAATGGAATTAAACCTAAAAAGAAGAATATAATACCTGAAGTCATTATATTATAAGTAAATCCAGCTAATATATTTAATAGCATGTGTCCTGAAAGTATGTTAGCGGCTAATCTAAGACCTAAAGAAACATTTCTAGCTAAGTGTGAAATAAATTCTATAAATACTAGTAAAGGTAATAAACCTAGAGGGCAACCTGCTGGAACTAATATAGAAAAGAATTTTAATCCATGTTTTTGGAATCCTAAAATAGTTGCACCTATAACTATAGTGAAACTAAGAGAAAAAGTTAAAATAAAATGACTTGTAGATGCAAAACTGTAAGGTACTAAACCTACTAAATTATTCATTAATATAAAAATAAATAAAGTATACATAAGAGGGAAGTACACTTGTCCTTGTTTTGGGTTAATTTGACCTACAACTATACTTTGTATTGTTGCGTATAGAGATTCTTGACTTATTGATCATTTGTTACCTATTATTTTATTATAATTTGTACTTAATAAATTAACTATTAATATAAATGATGCTGCTATTAATAAATATAACCCTATATTTGTTAAAGATAATTGTAAATTATTTAAAAATGATAATTTTATATTAAAAAAGTCTCTTATTTCAAATTGACTTAACGGATTTGTAAAATATGTAGAAATAATATTATTATTTGTCATAAGTTGTAATTAGATTACTAGTTGTCTGCCTTAAAAAAAAAAAAAGATGCTTTATTTCTTTAAATAATTAAATTTTTAATTAAATTAGATTTTCTTATTAAAATTTTTATAATCCTTACCCTATATTGTTTATTTTTTTAATAAACAAACGAGAAATAAATAATCTAACTATTCTTGGTAATACATAATTAGATAATATATATAATATTCCAACTATTAACACGAAAGTAAAAAATACTTCGTTCATATAATAAAAAGGTACTAATTGTGGCATATTTTTTTTGAGGTTATATTTTAATACATAAAAATATTATTTTAAATTATGAAAAAATAACATATTTTTTTTAGTAATATTATTCATTACTATCTCTATTTATTTTAAGAAAAATTAAAATAGAGAAAAAAGAGAAAGAGGAGAGAAGAGAAGAGAATGCACTATATTTTATATATTAAATTATTAACATAATAATGTAAACCATCTAATATTATAGAAGGATATATTCCTAATATTACAGTAAATGCAGTTAAGATTGCTAATATTAAAAATTCTCTTTTATTTACATCAAATATGTTTTCTTTTAAAAGTAATGGAGTAAATGATCCTCCAAAAGAAATTCTATTAAACATAAAGATAGTATATGCGGCAGATAACACTATAGAAGAACAAGCTAGTACTCCTAATAATGGTAATCTTTCTAATACACCATAAAGAGACATAAATTCCCCTATGAAATTTAATGTTAAAGGTGCACCACAATTTCCTAAACATAGGATAAAGTAAAGTACAGAGAATAATGGCATTAGTTGTGCCATACCTTTATAGAAGTATATGATTCTTGTATGAGATCTATCATATAATACACCTCCAACACATATAAATAAACCACTAGATACAAATCCATGGGCTAGACCTAACACTATAGCTCCTTCTATTCCTTGTATACTATTACTAAATGCCCCTATTAAATAAACTGCTGCGTGAGATACAGAACTATAAGCTATTAATTCCTTAATATCTATAGTTCTTAATGTACTAAAACTAGCATATATAATAGTTACTACTCCTATCGTATAAATTACAAAAGTGTAATTTAGAGAAGCTTTGTTTAAAATCGGCAAGATTAATTTAAATATACCATATAAACTTAATTTTAAAACTATGGCTGCTAATACTATACTTCCACCTAATGGAGATTCAACATGAGCTTTCAATAATCAATTATTTAAAAAGATTACAGGAGTTTTTACAGCAAATGATATGAATATCCCTATGAATAAAAATATTTGAGTATAATAGTCAAAATTAGTTTTAAATAATACATCATAATCTACTGTTCCCATTATTGAATATATGGTTAATATAGATAATAATAAAAATAAAGATCCTCACAATGTATATAAAAATATATAATAACTTGCTCTTACTTTATTACTAGAACCATATAAACCTATTAATAAAAATAAAGGAGGTAATGTACTTTCAAAAAAGATATAAAAAACTAACATATCCAAAGCTAAAAAGACTCCTAATAGTAAAGATTCTAATAATAACATTATTATCAAATAAGATTTAATATTTTGTTTTATAGAGTTTCAATTAGCTACTAAGGCTATAGGCATTATTATAGTTGTTAACAATACGAAATATATTGATATTCCGTCTATACCTAAATATATATCATAATATTGTATATTATAATGTTCTTGTACAAACTGAAAATTATTACTACTAAGATTAAAGAAAACAAATACAACAAAAGATATAATTAAATTTAACAAAGTTGTACCTAAGGCTACATTTTTCATATACAAAGTATATTGAGTTCCTGAGTTCTCTTTATTAAATAATGATATAGTAAATATCCCTAAAATAGGAAGTATTAATAAGGATCATAAAAACATGAATAAGAATATTCATACTGAATTCTCTTAAAATTTTTATTCACCGATAATATTAATTATTGGTATGGGTAGGAATACCGTTAAACCTTTCGTGGGTAAAAAATATATATATTTTGTACAATAACTGGCGCTCCCGCTACCCATCCACTATTGTTTTTTATTATTCTTCCCTCTCAACCCAATTATCTAGGAAATATACATTATACGGCCTAAAGCTAAAAGATTTAGATTCGGATTTTTATTAAAATATATTTGTGTTTATTAAAAAAGCATTAAATTGAAATAATACGCAAGGTATTAAAATAATGAATGCAAATAATAAAGGTAGTAACACCGTTCAACAGAATGACATTAATTGATCAAATCTTATTCTAGGGAATGAAGCTCTAACTCAAATGAATACAAAAACTAAAATAGAACTTTTTAATCCTAAAATTAAACCAGAGAATAGACCATTCATAAAAGGATTTGTTAATAAAGCTTGAAGTTTAATATTCCCATATCATGATATTAAATCAATATCAAAGATATATCCTCATATATAGTTTAATTTATCAAACAAGTAAACTATATCATAGGAAACTAAGTATCCTCCCATAAAGAATATACTAGTTAGTATACACATTAATAATATACTAGAATATTCTGCTAAGAAGAAGAAAACAAAAATAACAGCTGCGTGTTCTGTCATAAACCCACTAACTAACTCTGATTCGGCTTCTGCCAGATCAAAAGGAGCTCTATTAGTTTCAGCTACAGATCCTATAAAGAATATTATTAGGATAGGAAATAAAGGTAACATAAGTCAAACTATTTTTTGAAATTGTACAGTTACATTAAGATTTAAACTATTAGTAATCATAACAATTATTAATATAGCAGAACTTAAAACCAACTCATAACTTATTAATTGAGCGGTACTACGTAATGAACCTAAGAAAGCATATTTACTGTTAGCACTTCATCCTGCAAGTAGGATTCCATAAGTAGCTATAGATGATACTGCTAGAATATAAAATATCCCTAAATCTAAATCTGAAACAGATAATCCAGGACCATAAGGTATAACTGCGAAACCTAATAAAGCGAAGATTAATGTAACAACTGGCCCTAAAAAGAATAAAAATAAATTAGATTGTGTAGGTGCTACATATTCTTTTAATATAAGTTTTAAAGCATCTGCAAAAGCTTGTAATAATCCATAATACCCTACAGCATTAGGTCCAAGTCTTCTTTGCATACTAGCCATTGTTTTTCTTTCCGCTACTGTTACAAATGCTACAGCAAGTAACGCAGGTAATAACAATAAAACAACCTCTAAAAAAGATAAAATATTTACATAGTTGTTTATATAGATATTATCCATGTTGATATAATTTGTTGAGTTGTTCATAATTTTTTAATTAATCTTATTGACAGCCTTAAAATAAAATTTGTTGTTAATAATATAAGATTTATACGAATATAAACCTTTATTTATATCAATATAAACCTTTATCTATAAAATAACAATATTTAGAAATATATAATTAAATTTTCTTTTTAAAATTTACCTCATTTCAGATTCGAACTAAAATCAAAATATTAGAAGTATTCTGCTCTGCCATTGAGCTAATGAAGCTTAATATCTTTTAAAGATGTTATCCTGTTAACTTTGCACAGGTAAAGATACAAATGCGTGAGGTTTAGGTGGACTACTTAAAGCTCATTCTATACTGTTGTAATTTCTATTTAAATAACCTCTTAAAGAATCAGTATGGAAAGGTAGAGTTAATCAAGGATATCTTGCAGCAACTTCTCCCACTGTTAATTGTTGGTATACAATAAATAAGAATAATCATGCAGCTAGAACACTTACTATAGACCCGAAACTACTTACTATATTTCATCCTGTAAATGCATCAGGGTAATCACTTATTCTTCTTGGCATTCCTTGTAAACCTAAGAAATGTTGAGGGAAGAAAGTTAGATTAACACCTATGAATAATAATCAGAATTGTAGTTTAGATAGGTAGATATTATAATTTAAACCTAATATTTTAGGTGATCAGAAATATCATCCACTAAACATAGCGAAAACAGCACCCATACTTAAAACATAGTGGAAGTGAGCAACTACGTAATAAGTATCATGGAATGCTATATCAAGAGAAGCGTTAGCTAAAACTACACCACTTAATCCTCCTATAGTAAACATAAATACGAAACCTAATCCAAATAACATAGAAGGTGTTAATTTAATAGATCCTCCGTAACATGTTGCTAATCAAGAGAAAATTTTAATTCCTGTAGGTACAGCAATTATTAATGTAGCTGCTGTGAAGTAAGCTCTAGTATCAACATCTAAACCTACTGTGTACATATGATGACTTCATACAATAAATCCTAGGATACCTATAGATAACATAGCATAAACCATTCCTATGTAACCAAAAATAGTTTTATTAGAATTAGCAGATAAAGTTGTACTAATTATACCAAAACCCGGTATAATTAAAATATACACTTCAGGGTGACCGAAGAATCAGAATAGGTGTTGGAATAATATTGGATCACCTCCTCCTGCTGTTTCAAAGAATGAAGTATTAAAATTTCTATCAGTTAATACCATAGTAATAGCTCCAGCTAAAACAGGTAAAGATAATAATAATAATACAGCTGTTATAACTACAGCTCAACCAAATAAAGCTAATTTATGTAATTTAATACCCGGAGTTCTCATATTAGCAATAGTAGTAATAAAGTTAACAGCTCCTAATAAACTACTTACCCCTGATAAATGTAAAGCAAATATCGCTAAATCTACACTAGGTCCACTATGACTTTGTATTCCCGCTAAAGGAGGATAAAGAGTTCATCCTGTACCTGCTCCTCCTTCTATGCACGCTGAAAACACTAGAAATAATAAACTTGGAGGTAATAGTCAGAAACTTATATTATTAAGTCTAGGGAATGCCATATCTGGTCCTCCTACCATTAAAGGCATTAGGAAATTACCAAAACCTCCTATTAATGCAGGCATAACCATAAAGAATATCATTAAAATTGCATGAGCTGTAATTATACTATTATATAGTTGATTATCTGATATGTATTGTACACCAGGCCCACTTAATTCTACTCTTATTAAAACAGAGAAAGCTGTACCCAGTAATCCTGAAAACAATGCGAAAATTAGGTATAAATTCCCTATATCTTTAGCGTTAGTAGAAAAGAATCATCTTTCTACATTCATACTCATAGAAGACCGTTTAGTATTTAGTATGGGAGACACTTCTTTAGGCAAGAGGGAAATCAATTTAATTTAGGCCTTTTAGGTATTACTTATTCAATTATGATAATAAATAAATCCTTACTAAGTAAGATGGTTTATAATCTAGTTAGCTTAATTAATTTAGATTGAATAATAAATAAATCTAAATTAAGTTAGATGGCTTATAATCCAGTTAATTAGATTTAGATTATAATAAATTAGGAATACTCTCTTATTCTATAGAATAGATTTATATTATTTTAAACATTTAACAATACTCATTAGACCATATGCGCTGAGAAAAGGTCCCTTTAGTTAATACGAAAGATTCATATGAGATACTTTAGTATCTCAGCTTAATTTTTCTGTTAAGTATATTAAATTTTTATATACTAGGGTTAAGAATTTTAACTTTTATACTTAAAATAGATACAACTCTCTTTACACCTACTAATACTGTATTAGTAGTCTTAAGTAAATATAAATTACTACCCTTTATACAATTATATAGATAATGCATAATTAGTAACCACCCCTGTACTTAGACCTTTTATTAACTTAGCTATTGATAATATAAATTATTCACCTACAAATAGGCCTATCAAGTTAAATGTTTTATAATGTTACCGGATTCCATCTGGTATATTATTCCGTGAGAGGAAAGCACTTTAAACTATTTACACGAAAACATCGGGAATCGAACCCGAACCCTTAACGTGGAAGGTTATTGTTCTACCATTAAACTACGTTCTCTTTATTACCAGTTGGAATCGAGCCAACAATGGTAAACTAAAAGTTTACTCTAGGATTATTTTCTAAAGTAGAAAACTTTAAATAAATTAGATTCTAGTACTCTTAATTTAGTATTATTAACTTTTAGGTTAATAAAAGTTGCAAATATGTTTACTCATAATATAGATAAAAATAAAGTATTACTAATATTAAATAGATAGAAATTACTACACATTAAATATATAATTATACCTATTATTATATATAATGCATAATTAGTAACCATACCTGTACTTAAAGCATTTATTTTCTTACCTACTGACAATAATAATTTTTCACCTCCAAAAGGTCCTATCAATTCTATACTACCTCTATCTAAAACTTTAGTTGTTTGACCTCCTAATTTTAAGACTAAGTTAACTATATATTTATTAATAAATAATTCTATTAATAGACGTTGGTTAAAAAATCCAAATATGTTATAACCTATTTTACTTAATTTAATCTTGTTAGTAACATAAGGATAGAATTCGAATAGTATTATAGCAAAAGCAGTAGCAGACACTGTAAGAATAAATGGCAATAATTTTATAATAGTGTTAAGTCCAAACTCTGCACTTATTAAAATCTCATGCATAGGATGAATGAAAATACTATTGTTGTTAAAGAATCCTGAACCTAAACCTACGTAAATATCTTTAGTTAAGTATCCGAAATAAATAGAGAAAATAGCTAAAATAACTAAAGGAAGACTCATAAAAATATTACCTTCATGTGCATTTTTATAATAATTCAAAGATCCGTTAGGATTAGCTATAAAAGTTAAATATAATACCTTAACTGAATATAAAGTAGTAAACATAGCACCTATAACTCCGATAAAGTATACAGCTATACTAGGGAAATTATATTGACCATAAGAAGATTCTAATATAAGATCTTTACTATAGAATCCTGTCATAAAAGGGAATGCAACTAAACTAAGACTAGCTATTAAAATAACTGAATAAGTTAAAGGTAATCAATGTATTAACCCTCCATATTTTCTTAAATCTTGATTATCAGCCACAGCATGAATAACAGCTCCAGCCCCTAAGAATAACAATCCTTTATAGAAGGCGTGGTTTATAAGATGAAATAAAGCAACATTATATGAAGATAATCCAATTGCAATAACCATCATACCTAATTGACTCATAGTAGAGTATGCTATAATTTTTTTTATATCTCCTTGGAATAATCCTATCATAGAACTAGATAAAGTTGTTATAGCTCCTAATCATAAACATATTAGTAATAATGTAGAACTATACTCAATAAATGGAGATGAACGTATCAATAAGTATACTCCAGCAGTAACCATAGTAGCTGCGTGTATTAATGCAGAAACAGGAGTAGGTCCTTCCATAGCCATAGGTAGTCAAATATGAAGTCCTATTTGAGCACTTTTAGCCATAGCACCTATTAATAAACATATACCTATAATAGTTACAACATTACTGTTGATATAGGGAGCCAATGAAAAAACAGTACTATAGTCTAGATTACCTAAAGTTCATAATAAACCTAACATACCTATTATTAAGAAACAATCACCTACTCTATTAGTCAAAAAAGCAGAGATAGAACTTTGGTTAGCTGCTATTCTAGTGAACCAGAAACTAACTAAAAGATAAGAACAAACTCCTACACCTTCTCATCCTACAAACATTAATAAATAATTATTTCCTGTAACTAATAATATCATCATAAAAGTAAACAAGTTTAAATAACTAAAAAATCTTTGATTATGAGGGTCATTACTCATATATCCTATTGAATAAATATGAACTAAAGAACTTATAACTAAGACAGGGATTAACATAGATACTGTTAAACTATCAAATTGGAAATTTCATACTATATTAAATGATTCACTTACTAATCATTCAAATAAAGAAATAGATACTGTATTATTATTAAGACCTATTTCGAAAAAGGCGATAATAGATAAAATTGTTGTTAGTATAATACTACTAGTACTAATAATATGAGACCCGGTTATACCAGATTTTCTACCAAAAAATCCAGAGACTGTAGACCCTAATAAAGGTAATAAGATTATACTTAAATACATTATTTATGTTCAAATGCAATGGATCCTCTTAATCTATAAAAAGCAACTAAGATACCTAAACCTATTGCAGATTCGGCTCCAGCTGTTATTATTATATATATTGCATAACTTTGTCCTATTATATCGTCTAAACTTATAGAACTTACCAATATTAGGAATGTTACAGATAATAGCATTATTTCAATAGAAATAAGCATTAATATTATATTTTTTCTATTAAATACGAATCCTAGGATTCCTATTAAAAAAAGTATTAAAGTCAAACTCATGTTGTTTTATTTAATTAATTTAAAAATTATTCAAGCAAGGTATAATACACTATATATTAAAGGATAGCTTCCTTAGGCGTATATATATATAATATACTACTAATTCTTTTAAACCTAACTTATTTATTTTATTACTAATAAAATAAATAAGATATATAGCATAAAAATATTATGCAAGGGTATGTAAGACTCGAACCTACAACTTAGTGGCCGTAACACTACTCTTTACCAATTAAGAATAATACCCTTTTATTATATAGTCAATTTTCAATAGTTATATAGTCAATTTATGAATAGTTATATAGTCAATTTATGAATAGTTATATAGTCAATTTATGAATTTAGAAGGACTTATCGCTTCAATAGCAATTGGCATAGAAGAATGTAATATTCCACATATTTCAGAACATTGTCCGTAATATACTCCTTCTCTATTTATAAAAACAGATATTTCATTTAATCTACCTGGATATGCATCAACTTTAAGACCTAAAGAAGGTACAGCAAAAGAATGTATTACATCTCCAGAAGTTACTAGTATTCTAATATGTGTTAATTCAGGTAGAATTACTCTATTATCAACTTCTAATAATCTTAAAGCTCCAGATTCTAAATCCGAATCAGGTACTATGTAAGAATCAAATTCTATTAAATCATCATTTAAATCTAAGAAATCAGGGTATTGATAACTTCAATATCATTGATGACCTTCTGCTATTATTGTCATAGATGGATCATTTATTTCGTCCATTAAGTATAACAATTTAAAAGAAGGGAAAGCTATAAATATTAATATAATAGCAGGAGTAATAGTTCATATTAATTCTATCAATGTTCCATGGTTTAAATATTTGTGTGAGATAGGTGATTTATTATTACTAAAATTTCATATTAATGAAAATAATATTCATCCTACACTAAATAATACTATAACTAAGTAGTACATTATTATGTCATGTAATTCCACTAAACCTTCCATTTGAGGTGTTGCACTGTCTTGAAAGTATGTACCTCAAGGAGTAGGCGCATCTAATCTTACTTGTAAATCTTTTAATATATTTATCATTTTTTTTTATTTTTGTTCTCGAATGTTTCTTAGTAAAAATTTAATTTAAATTTAGATGATGGAGATATTTAATTTAAGGTTAAGGTATAATAAAAATTTATATGGAAAAGTTAATAAAACTTTTGCGTATAATAAAAAAAGTTAATAAAAATTTATATGGAAAAGTTAATAAAACTTTTATGTACAATAAAAATTTACATGGAAAAAAAAGGCCATCATGTTTTTAGCCATTTTTGTTGTCGAATGTTTCTTAGTAGAAATTTAAATTAAATTTAGAAGATAAAAATATTTAATTTAAGAGTAAGGTATGATAAAAAGTTTATTTACGAAAAATTTAGGCAACATATAGTAATAAAAAGGCCATCATTAAAGCAAATAACCCTGTGGCTTCTGAGAATGCAAATCCTAATATAGCATAAGCAAATAATTGACCTTTTAATGATGGATTTCTTGCAACCCCTAAAATTAACGCTCCAAAAACTACACCAATACCTGCTCCGGCTCCTATTAAACCTGTTGTGGCTAAACCTGTTCCAATTATTTTTGCTGCTTGGATCATTTGAATTATATATATATATAACAATTTTATAATTTTAGAATAAGATATTCTATTAAACTTATTAGTATAAAAGCTAAATTTTTATTATAGTAGAGAGAGAATTAAATCTAAAACATACTTACATTTTTAGAGTTAAGTGATTGATATAATTTTTATACATATACTTAAAGTTCACTAGATTCCTTACGAAACATTATCTCAATCATATGTGAATCTGCTCTAGTCAAAAGACCAGTACTTCTATCACGTATTCTATACGTATCTGTATATGTATATAATCCATGACCTATAGGCCTATTTACTAAGGCAATAATCAATTTATTTACTTCACCATCACTTAAGTGAATCTAGATTTACGAACGAACTTATCAACAGGATAAGTAGGTAGATTATTTCTAAGACCTCCTATTTTACTAATTGTTGATCACATAATTTTCTAGTTAGAGGTAAATCTTTGTTGTTAGCTGAAGATGCCTTCAAAATAGATAGTATCCATACGAGTAGCCGAATTAAGCAGGATTTCTGTTTATCATTTTTATGATATTCATTTTTCCGTACGTTCTTCTTCTTTATATAGAGTTATTAGATGAAATATTTGATATATAATTTTCAATTAAAGAAACAATAGGCATTAAAACTAAGAAATATCCGAAATATAAGATAGTACATATTTGACCTAATTCTATATAAGGACTTTCTACATGTTTAGACCCTAAAATCATTAAAATAACAAAATTTACAATAAATATAAAGAAAATACTTTTACTTAAAGGTCTAAATTGTAGATTTTTTAATTGACTTAAGTTTGTAAGAGGTAATACTAATAGTATTACTAACGCACTAAACATTGCAATAACTCCTAATAATTTATTAGGGATAGATCTTAATATTGCGTAGAAAGGTAATAAGTATCATTCTGGCACTATAGCAGCAGGAGTTTGCATAGGATTAGCCATAATATAGTTATCACTATCTCCTAATACATTAGGAGCAAAGAATACGAAATTACTTAAAACAAAAATAAGTATAAGTATTGTAACTAAATCTTTAAATAGATAATAAGGAGCAAAAGGTATTCTATCATAATTACCTGATATACCTAAAGGATTACTTGATCCCGCTGTATCATGAAGAGCTATTAAGTGCATTAATACTAATGCAACTAATATGAATGGTAATACAAAATGTAAAGAAAAGAATCTATTTAAAGTTGCATTATTTACAGAGAATCCTCCTCAAATGAACTCAACAACGTCTTGTCCTATTCAAGGTATTGCACTTATAAGATTAGTAATAACTGTAGCACCTCATAGTGACATTTGTCCATATGGAAGAACATAACCTAAAAAAGCTGTACCAATCATTAATATAAGTATTACTGTTCCTATAGCTCAAGTTGTGAATCTAGGACTTTTATAAGATCCGTAATATATACCTCTTCCTACGTGTAAATACACTAAGAAAAAGAAAGCAGAAGCTGTATTACTATGTAAATAACGTACTAATCATCCATTATTTACATCTCTCATAATATGTTCTATAGAATTAAAAGCTTCAGCTACACTAGGATTATAATGCATAGCTAAAGTCACACCTGTTATAATTTGAATTACTAAACATAATAGTAATAAAGAACCAAAATTTCAATTATAACTTATATTAGTGGGCTGAGGAGCATCTATAAGATATGAATTAACTAGTTTTAATAGAGAATTATGTTTTAATGTTCTCATTTGAATTTGTTTTTTTTGATTAATAATCTGTTAGATATGTTTATATACACATACCCCTGATTTTTAGGATAAAATAATATTATTTTATGTATCATTATATGAATATGATTTATTTAAAAGACTATGGAGGAATCGAACCTCGCGCTTTAGATTTGCAATCTAAGCATAGACCATCTATAACATAATCTTTTGAGTAAAAGGTTTATTACTTATCAAAATAACTAAAGTTATCTGATTTTTGCATTAAAACTTTTGTTTGTTTACTCTCTATTTTTAGTGCATTTTTTCCTAATTCAAATACAAAACCAATCGTTATAATAATTATAAAAATAAGAACCACTATTAGCCCATAAATACCATTTTCGTATTCACTAACAGCAAAAGGGTATATCATAACTATTTCTAAGTCTAATAATAAATAAACTAAAGCAAAAATAAAGAATTTTACTCCGAATTGAGTTCTATTTTGACCTAAGAAACTATGGAATCCACATTCAAATATACTATATTTTTCCTGGTAAGGATTGTGAGGTGCAAATATGAAATTTAGTAATAAAAATACTAAAGATAATACTGTTATAAATATAAACAAAAAAGTCATACTACTCATTTAATTATCAAATAATATTTGTACCAATATGGTACCCATACTTAATCATTCGTTATTTATAAATATGAATAATAAAATTATTAATGTTATAGCAGAGATTGTGAAAGCAATTGGACTACTTAGCACAATATTAGTATAATTAGCTGTAATTTTCTTGATTTCTTTATCAGATTTATCACGGATAGATCCTGAGATTTCATATCCTTCTATAATAGAACAGTTAGGTTTATAGAAGAAAGTTTCTTTTACTATATTTAAATAGTAAACTCCACCTATTACACTTGTAAATATTGCTACTAGAACTATAAAGACATATCCTTTATCTAATGCTGCACTTAATACCATTTGTTTACCAAAAAATCCTATAAGAGGAGGTATACCTACAAAAGAAAATATTGTAATAGCTAGACTTATAGCTAAGAAAGGATTTACGTAAAAGAATCCTCTTAATTGACTAACTAATTGTATAGGAGAATTGTTTTTATCTATTAAATTATCTTTTTCAGTATCATTACTTACATATGAATAGAAAGAATAACCTATAGCAATTAATATTATAAATATATTTAAATTACTAATTGAATATTGTACTATATAAAATATAAATGCCTGAAGAGATTCTACACTTGATACAGCTAAAGCTAATAATATAAACCCTACGTGAGAAATTGTACTATAAGCAAGCAATCTTTTTATTCTAAATTGAGTTAAACCAACAACAGTTCCTATTATTAAAGATAAGAATGAACTAACTATTAAACTAAAAGTTCAACTTATTTCAAAGAAGTTATTATTTGTATAATAAACCAATTGTAATAAGAATATAAAAATAGATATTTTAGCTATAATAGCTACAAAAGCAGTAACTACAGTAGGTATAGCATCATAAACATCCGGAGATCAGAAATGGAAAGGGGCAGCCCCTATTTTAACTAAAAATCCTAAACTAAATATTAATAAAGAAAAGTTGATATAATAAGGTTTATATCAAGAATTTATACTATTAATATCACTTATATTATTAATAACATATATAGCATCTAAACTACTAGTACCTGAATTAGCATATAATAAACTAGTACCTAGTAAAATAAAACATGAACTTAATCCTCCTATTAAGAAGTAAATTAAACCTCCTGTTGTAGATAATTCAGAATTTCTATATATAGTACTAAGTAAATATAAACCATAACTTTGTAATTCTATTGAAAGAAAAATAGAAACTAAATCATTAGTTGATATTAATAGACATGCTCCTGTTATTATAAATAATAAAATTAAAGGATACTCTATTATTTTAAATTGTTCTCCCATTTTATTAACAATTTTAGTTCTATAATAATTTAAATTATTAAATAATAGGTCTTTTAAAGAAGCATATTCTGGAGTTCAAAGTTTTCTATAATGAAAACCAGTTAATTGTAAAATTAATATACTTATTATAAAAATAAAAATATGAAAAACCTGTGTTATATTACTTATATAAACTAATCCTCCATGTAAACCTATACCTTTATTTAGAACAGACAAACTCATAAAATCCTGTAAAATACAATAAATTAAACCAATAATGGCTACTCTATTAAATAATATAGATATATCTCGTCTTGAAACAACGGCATTAGAAATTAATAAAAATAATATAGTTATCATTATCATTTGATTAGCTAGGAGAGAAATTCGAATTCTCATTTTTAATGTATGAAATTAAAGTTCTAACCTGTTAAACTATCCTAGCTTTAGGGCAAATACCCTGGGTTGAACAGGGAACTTACTGTGCCACATACAGTCGCTCTACCATTGAACTATATTCACCTTATGTTGGAGTGATTCGAACACTCAATAGTAAATACCAAAAATTTATGACTTACCCATTAGTCCACAACATATACAAGAGCACTTGGATTCGAACCAAGGATTTGAAGGTTGAAGCTTCACATTTTACCAATTAAACTATACTCTTTGGTTAACTAATGTATAGGTGACAAGAATTGAACTTGCAAGGCTATTAACCATTCCATCCTAAGTGAAACCTGTCTACCAGTTCCAGCACACCCATATTTATGCTCGAGATAAGACTTGAACTTACAACCCAAATAGCTTCAATATTTTGCTCTACCAATTGAGCTTCACGAGCTTTGGAGGCGTCAGGAATTGAACCTGAAACAACGAAGTGCAAGTTCGTAGTTTTACCAAGTTAAACTACACCCCCTTCTTGATATAGGCCTTTAACCGTTTAGCTTCGACCGGCGCTTCAGCTTTAAAGTATATACAAGGCCCTTTATAAAAAATAATCTCTACGATCCTCTAACCGAAACAGGCTTATGGTTTCTTCAGATTTATCTATATCCTAAGTCTTATCCTATCTGGGAAGAAGCACGTATGAACCTCTCCCTCCCCTGTCTCTATTTAAATAACCGTAGGGACTTATCCGAAGAACGACTCGAACGTTCACGAAATTTCATCAGTATTTTTTAAGAATACCCTGTCTACCTATTCCAGCACTCGGATTTTAATAAGGCTAAAGTGACTCGAACACTTATAATTACTGTTATGAGCAGTACACTTTACCAGTTAAGTTATAGCCTCATATGCGGATGAAGGATTTGCACTTTCATTTTTTGATCATGAGTCAAATATGTTACTATTACATTAACCCGCATTAGACTAGGTGAGATTCGAACCCACGATCCCAGCATTGAAAGTGCTGTGTCTTACCGCTTGACTACTAGTCCTTTTAGTCCAGTGTAAGTATCGCACTTACTTCTATTGATTACAAAACAATTGCATTACTTTTATGCTAACCAGACAAATTTGTAATATAAGATATATTATGTTTTAGTCATTTATAAAATTAGTACTTTATTCCTAAAATCTTCAAAATCTTTCAAATAAAGCCTATTGTATTCGTAATATTATATTACGTATATTTAAGAAATATCTTAAGGTAAGTTTCAAGCCTATATGCTTTCAGCTTTTAACTTTAGCTAACTTAGCTTTCCTGCCATGCTTATACTATATATAAACCTAAGTGATAATAGCAAAATCCCGTATAATAATAGTTATTATTATATTATAAATTAATATTGGGCATATAAACAACAGGTAAACCAGAGGTTATCAAGGTATATTAAATATATACTTCTAGTTCCTTTCGTACAAAAGTTGTTCCTTATTATATTCTAATTCCCTCTAGAGGATGGAAACCATACTGTCTCACGACGTATTTAACCCAGCTCATGTAACTTTTTAATCGACGAACAGTCGTACCCTACATAGTTCCTGCATCCATGAGGATAAGTTAAGCCGACATCGAGGTGCCAAACCGCGCACTCATTTTGTACACTCTTGCGCAAATTAGCCTGTTCTATTTGTTATCATTTAAATTTCCATTTTTCACAAAATGGTTCAGACTATGTCTTCATTTTTTTTTATTAATATAATTTTATTTTTTATTTATTTACCACTAATTCAACCTTTTACTGCAAAAGCCCCTACACGACGTTTTGAGTTAGTAATTGAATAAGCAACATTTGGTTTAAAATGTCCTCTGTAAAGTACAGAAGATAATCTATTAAAAGAAGATTCTATGTTTTTTAAACCTCCTTTTCATTTTAATTTATAGACAGCTCTATCTGCTCTATAACGTCTAGTTAATCTACCTTTTATTTCTAATCTTATACCTCCCATATTCTTATGCTTAATTGAATTAAATATTAATCTTTTTATTACTTTTTCCATCTTTTTATTGTTAATTCCTATTAAACTATAAGATGAATTTTGTAACCCTGTAGAAGTTAATCTTAAAGTATGAGATTTTAAATATTTATTATGTATATTATACATATTTCTTAAAAACATAAAAAAATCTTCGTTATTATTTAAATTAGACAGTAGATGAACATCTTTATATTTATTATGAACTAAATTTGTATCTTTTATTTTACTTAAATCTGCTCTTTCTATAACTGTATTAACTTTAGGGAATTTAGCTCTATTTATTATACTATTTATTGCTCTCATAACAAAGAATTTTCTTTTTTTTAATTTCAAGGCTAACGCTTTAGTAAAAATATCAGTATTATAGACAAGAGATTTTAAATTAATTATATTATATTCTATTTTTTTATTTAGAATTTTTACTAATGAATTGTTTAATTTATATAAGAAATAGATTTCTTCAAATTTAAATCTATTTAATTTGTAGGCATAAACATGTTTTCTTATAACATTTATTTTTCTAACAAATTTTAACTTATTAAATACATTATTTTTTATATATTTATTGAAAGATATATTGAAATAATTCATTATTTTATTTAAAAATTCAAATGTAAATTGTAAAGCTTTAGTTCTTTTAAGTATAAATCTATTATTTAAAAAACTTTCTCTTAATTTATATTTCAAAATTTGTATTCTGTATTCAAAATACTTTTTTTGAATATTCAAGATGTTAAATCTTAGACTTTCAAAAAATCTTTTACTCTTCATATATCTTTTATATAAAGTTCTTTTTTGAGTATTTATAACATATAAAGTTATTATTGCTTTATTATTAGTATGTTTAATTTCTACATTACTTACATATATTCTTCTTAATAAAGAATGTCTTCTTTTAAGAGACATATGTTTTAAATCTATAAACTTGTTTTTAAAATGCAAGTTAAAATAAGATTGTATTTTTTTATTAATATTTAGATCATTTAAAGGTATATTCTTAAGATTATTTTTATCGTAAAAATATGCAGTATTCTTCCATTCTTTAGAAACGGGAGCTTCATATTTTTCTCTATAATCACTTAACTTTAAATTAAAAGGTATAAGTTTATACTTATTATTAATATTATTATTAAATATTTTTAAATTATTTTTCATTTTTCTAAGAAATTAATCTTATTTTGTTTTTTTATTAAATTATTTATTAAAAAAAAATGTTGGGTGTTATAAAGGATTATTGTTAGCATATCTCACCTTATAGTCGTTGAACGTTTTTATCTCATTTATAAAATTTGCTAAGATAAATTTCGCTTCAAATTTACTTCTTATAGAAATAATTCTTGAATTTAACCCAATTTATTATCAATAATTATGTAACATAATTATTAAAGGACAAACATCCCTAGCGTAGCTTTTCCTATAATCCAAGATCTTTCCTTTTTGCATCTTGTGATCCTACGCCCTGCTTACGCAACTGTAAGATTTGTTGTTAATCAAACAGTAAGGCACGATTTAGCCGTTGAGCCTATTAAGTAATAGTCAACATTATTATTTAATATAATAACTAAAAAACCATTAGAAATATTCATAATGGTTTTATTACATCTAATCTCTCGTTAGATAAAATCGTACCTAAAAAATCTATTTAAGCTATATTATTCGAGTATCTGACCGTGCAGATTAAACAAATAATTTTATAAGATAAAATACAGTAAAACTGTATAATATAACAAACAATATTAAAATGAATACAAATTGCATTCATACATTGTTAATATTAGACACTCCCATTTACTCTTTATGGGGTCTGTGCCCCGCATAAACTGTCTCCTAACGATAAGTTCCTTACCTAAGGCCGCTTTCTTTTAAAAAAGCTGAACTAGGTTAATTCACTAATATTTATTTCTAAATATTCCTAAATTAGTTCATAAATACGGAAGAAATATAAAGGATTTTCATTTTTATTTATTAATGTACCTTATAATCTAAACATATTTGTTTCCGTACCCTATAATTAGTAACAGTAAAGCTGCATAGGGTCTTCTCGTCCAACTAGAGGTAAACTGTATCTTCACAGCTATTCCAAGTTCACTGAGTCAATCATAGAGACAGCTGTTGTATCGTTAAATCATTCATGCAAGACCGCATTTAACGGCCAAGGCATTTCGCTACCTTAGGACCCTCACGTTAAGGCCGCCATTGACCGGGGGTTCCGTCAACACCAAACTCTCTTAAAAAAATTTAGTTATATCTGTTAACCAGCCGGGATTGGGCAGACATCACACTCAATACTTAGATTTTTAATCTTTCAGCAAAGTGCTGTGTTTTAATTAAACAGTCGTACAACACTATTTCATGCTTCTTCCTTTTTACTTGATATTAATCAAGACTAATGAGACCTCCTTATTCCGAAGTTACGTAGTCATTTTGCCGAGTTCCTTTATGATTGTTAGCTCATTATACGCCTTCGTATACTCTACTAGCTTACTTTTTTTAGTTTCTAGGCACGGTTATTTATTATATAAAATATATAATATATTACTACTTTTCCAGCACATTTAACACTTTTAAATGTTGTTCTTAAGTAATAAAGATTTGCTCATCATCAAAATCTTTAGATTTTTAATTTAGAGGCCGTTACTTAAAATTCCATAAGCTTAAGGCGGAGAATATTTTTATTCTTCTTTTTGTTACTTATGTCACCATTCTCACTTGAGTTGTCGCGTTATATTTTTCTTTACAAAAGAAAAATCTAATACTAACTCAACGTTCTGCTACCCCATAAAATAACAGTAATATATCTCATTACTGTTAAAAATGGACAAGATGTCGGTATATTGTTTAGATCCGTTAAATTTTCGATGCCTCTAAAAATTAACAAGCGCTCTGTTACGAATTCATAAAATTATGGCTGCTTCTAAGCCCATCTTCTTGTCGACTCAAATAGAGACCTTCTTAATTTCACTTAACTAATAATTTTGGAACCTTAAATCTTGTTCTGGGCTGTTTCCCTTTTGACATACAACCTTAGCACTCTATGTCTGATAATTCAACATTCATCTTTGCCATTCCGAGTCTACATACTCACCGATAAAATCTTCACGATCCCCCGATATATACAAGTAAAAATGTATTTTTATAAAAAAAATATTTACATCTTGTCTGAGATTAAGTTCTGTACCTGCTAAGATGTTATTTGAATTGCCTACTATTATAGGTTTCGCAGAAAACCAGCTATCCTAGTCAGTTTTGTCTTTCACTAAACATACCATAGTTCTTCGGATATCTATGCAACGATATTCCGTTCGGACTGTTTACATCCTGACCATGGTAAGATCACTAGGCTTCGGGTCTAACATTAAACACTTATCATTTTTTTGATGATTGGTTTAACTACGCTCAAACTTGCATATAATGTTAACTTGGTGACCCATTATGCAAAAGGTACGTTCTTGCTTATTAAATTGCTTGAACTGCTTATAAAACTACTATTTCTGATTATTATTTCCCTCACGGTACTTATGTTCTCTATCGCTTATGTATAATATTTAGCCTTCGAGGAAGGTTCCCCGTAGAGTTCAAACTGATTTTTGTCAATTTTACTTTCTTGTTAATTACATTTAATTATAGGCTTTTCTACTTTCATTCACACTACTCATAGAATCTCTTTTGATTTCTTTTCCTGAAGTTACTGAGATATTTCACTTTACTTCGTTTACTAAAGAATTTCTCTTAGAGTTAATATTTTTTAATAAATTAAATCTCTGTTATACATAGCTTGAATATCCATAATAGTCTCTTTGTATACTTATATATATTATATACGCATTATTTATATCTATTATATTACATTTCTATCTAAGATAGAATTTCGGATTATTATGATTCGAACATAACTCCTCCTCGACCCAAACGAGGTGCCTAACCAACCCGGCCCTAATCCGTTTATTTCGCCCCTAAGATGAATCGAACATCTATCATGATATTAACAGTATCAAGCTCTACCATTGAGCTATAGAAGCTTTCAGAGAATATCCGATTCGAACGGATGTGATATTTAATATATCAAATAAGACTCAAGCTTATCGCCTTAAACCACTCGACCAATTCTCTTTTCTTTTAATTCTTTCAAGAGTCGAACTTGAATTTCATTCTTATCAAAAATGCACTTTACCCTTAAGTTAAAGAATTATATTGAGAGATGGGCGACTTGAACGCCCAACCTACCGTGTGTAAAACGGTTGCTCTACCGTTGAGCTAATCTCCCTTTAAGGTTGTTTTTTTATTGTTTTTTTATTGTTATTATTATTGACCCAACCATAGCTAATAATAGTATAAAGGCTGTGATAATTACTCATAGATTGTAACTAGTATACATGATATTTCCTATATTAGATATATTATTAATATCAATTAAATTAGCATTTCAATCGTTACTACTTGTAAAATATATATCACTATTTTTACCACTAGTAGTAAAAGATTCACTTAGTAGATTTTGATTATCTGTATTTTCATACGCGTTAGCTGAAAGAACACTATCTCTTTCAGAATAAGAGAATACTCCACTACTATAAGGCAATGTTTGGATAACAGAATAATTAAAAAAGATTAGAATAATTAGAGCTAAAACTAGACTATTCTTAGTATTGTTTTGTAATTCACTAATTCTTATGTTAATTAACATTAGTATAAATAAAAATAATATTGATACCGCTCCTACGTATATTATTAAATAAGATAGACCTATAAAACTTAAACCTATTAATATTAAGTATGAAGACACTCCCCCAAATAGCCCTATTAGGTATAATATAGACACGATAGGATTTTTACTAATAATAGTATATATACCACATATAACTATAAAAATCGATAGTATATCTAATGCCTCTATACTATACTTATTACTCAAAATTTCATTAACAAAAAATAAATTAATCAACTTGTTTAACCTTTTATATTCTACCTAAAAGGCATGATTCTCTATATAATTATATATAACTATACTTAAAGTATTAAAACTTGAACTTATAGAATACTTAACCTATTTATTAACTGTAAACAGCTTTCACCATTAACATACGTAATCCATACCTATGCTAATTATCGAATAAAAGAGATTAAAGTCTTTACCCCAACCTGACTATGTTAGATACGGAAGAAGAGTGAATCGAACACTCAAGTGTTTATACACAATATTTAGTAGATACCTTGCCTTACCAATGACTATTCTTCCTTATAATATCGAACTAGACCGGATTCGAACCGGCATCTTCTTCCGTGACAGGGAAGCACTTTACCAATTAAGCTACTAGATCTTTACACGAAAACATCGGGAATCGAACCCGAACCCTTAACGTGGAAGGTTATTGTTCTACCATTAAACTACGTTCTC
>CANQPA010000016.1 GCA_947625635.1 uncultured Bacilli bacterium | reverse complement strand
CCCCAATTCAATATAAAATTGAATCAGGGTTTTAGTAGATTGTTTTATATACTGTCTACTTTTACTTGACTAGTTCATAATAGTGCTTTTTTTATTTAATTTGACTTTTATAAATAGTTGTGATAACATAAAGCTCATTAAGGAGGTATGTTATGAAACTTTTTAAATACGAATTTCCATTAAAAAATAATGAGAAATTGAAAATTCTAATAATATCAGATATTCATTATTTTTGTCAAAAAGATAATGGAAAATTGGAAGAAATTTTTAATGAATTAAATTCACATAATTATGATGCGGTGTTTTTAGTAGGTGATATTATTGATAGTACCAATGTACTTAGATATGATAAAAATGCTACCAATAAGTTATTAGATTTTATTTATGTTCTTGGGAGTATTGCTCCAACATATATTGCATATGGAAGTCATGATTTAGGATATTATAATAATCATATAAAAGATAAGAATAAATGTCATTGGCAGAAAGATGAATTAACGTTTTATGAAGAATTTTTAAATAAGGTTAGTGGATATAAAAATGTAAATATTGAAGAAAATAAAACTTTAAACATTAAAAATGAATATACTATAAATATTATAAATCCTAGTCTAGAATATGCTATGTATGAGCCAGACGGAAATGAAGAGATTTTAATTCAAGAACTTGAAAAATATAAATTTTTAGAGAATTTAGATTCAAATTTTACAAATATTTTATTGTGTCACTATCCAAATACTGTTATTTCATTATATAAATTAGGAATGTTAGATAAAGTGGATTTAAGTATAAGTGGGCATAATCACAACGGTATTACTCAATTTAAGTTTATACCTTTAGAATTTATATTAAATTTAATTGGTTGTAAAAATAGAGGATTAATTACACCAGGAAAATCTATTGCGTTAAAAGATACAAAATATTGCCGTGGTAAAATTGATTTTGATAAAAAAAGTTCATTAATAATAAATCCTTCTATAACAACTTTTGCTAACTGTTCGGGAATATTGAAAAATTTAGACGGATTATTTTATGAAGGAGCATCCGTAGTAGAATATATACCGGAAAAGACTTTATCAAAATCATTATATAAAAAAAATGTTAAATATTAAATTTTTAACATTTTTAATTTGTGAAAATTTTTTATAATTTTAGAATATATTATAATGTAAATTCATTAAAGATTTGCTGTTCTTTAGCTTTTTTTATTTGACTTTTTTAATAAGATATGATAGAGTACTATTTCGTCATATTTTAAAGTTATTCCGTTTGAATTTTATATTTAAAATAAATTATAATGCTTTATGAAAATATGATTAATTAAATTGGAATATTAACAAGGTGGGATTTTATGAGTACAATTAAGATAGGGACATTAAATATTCGAAATAGTAAAATAAATCGTAGCGATACTGCTAGAAAATGTAATACTAAAGCTCTTGCAAATCATATAGAAAATAATGATTATTATTTTCTAGGTACACAGGAATTAACTAGAAATTTTTCTAGTAAACTATCGGAAAATTTAAATACATATAAGTTATATGGCGATTATAGATTTGGTGTTTCTAAATTTGTTAGGAATATAAAAATATTGGATTCATATAATGAAAATAATGCGATAATAACAAATAAGGATGTAAGGTTAAGTGATACTAGGAAGCTACCATGGTTTCCGATTAATATTAAAGATTTAATAATAAGTTTAAAGAAAGCATCAATTATGCCTAGAATTGTAACGCTTCTTGAGATATTGGATAATAATTTAGGTAGTGTATTTGCTATTAATACACATTTAGATTACCAATTAAAAAGTGTTCAAATAAAACAATTAAAGGAGTTATATAATATTATAAGAAATTTTGTCATTCCTTATTATACTTATATTTTTGAACCAACGCCTTCATACCTTTCTGGTCCTTTTCTGCCTGTAATACTAACTGGAGATTTTAACATGGAAGTAGGCGTTGATAGTCATTTTGACGAATTTATAGCAGCACTCAATAAAATAGGTTTAAAAAGAATAGAAATAACTGATAAAACAAATTCTTCTAAATTCGATAATAAAACATCAATAGATCATATTTTTATACCTAAAGAATGGCAAGTGGAGGAAGCAGGATTAATTGATGATAATTCATTGATGGGTTTAACTGATCATAAAGGCGTGTATGCAAAAGTGAAAATAAAATAAAAGTGAGCAATCACTTTTTCTTTATAAAAACATTATTGCTTAAAAGTATCAAATATGTTATTATATCAAAGGAAGTGATTTTATGAATTTACCAAATTTGAAGGAAGCTAAAATTAGAACAAAGGAACAAATTAAAATAATTCATGATGATTATAAAGTTCCAACGAAAATGAAAACTATAGGCAAGAATAAAAAGTATTTTATTAAAACATACGGTTGTCAGATGAATGTGCATGATAGTGAAAATATAAAAGCCATTTTAGAAGATATGAATTTTACTGAGACATTTGAGATGGAAAACGCGGATATAATACTTTTAAATACTTGTGCAATAAGAGAAAATGCACATAATAAGTTGTTTGGTTTTTTAGGTAGAGTAAAACATTTAAAGGAGAATAATCCAGATATTATATGTGTAATATGTGGTTGTATGTCCCAAGAAGAGAGCGTGGTAAATGATATAAAATCAAAATATAAATGGGTTGATATAGTATTTGGTACTCATAATTTACATAAATTTCCAAATATTTTAGAAGAATTTTTAAGTAAAAAATCTCAGGAAATAGAGGTATTTAGTATAGAAGGGAATGTATATGAAAACATTCCAGTTAAAAGAGATTCTAAATATAAGGCTTGGGTAAATATAATGTATGGATGTGATAAGTTTTGTACTTATTGCATAGTTCCGTATACAAGGGGAAAACAAAGAAGTAGGCGACCATTAGATATAATAAGTGAAGTAGAGTCTTTGGTAAATGATGGTTATAAAGAAGTTACTTTATTAGGGCAAAATGTTAATGCTTACGGAAAAGATTTAAAAATAGAATATACTATGACCAATTTGCTTGAAGATGTTGCAAAAACGGGAATAGATAGAATTCGCTTTGTAACATCTCATCCCTGGGATTTTAATGATGAAATGATAGATGTAATAGCTAAATATCCAAATATAATGCCATATATTCATCTTCCATTACAGTCTGGATCCAACAAAATATTAAAGCTCATGGGAAGACGTTATACAAAAGAGCAGTATATAGAATTATTTAATAAAATAAAAGAAAAGGTAAAAGGTGTAGCTATTACAACAGACATAATAGTGGCATTTCCGGGTGAAACAGAACAAGATTTTAATGATACCCTAGATGTTGTAAACACTTGTAAATTTGATTCTGCCTTCACGTTTATATTCTCTCCTAGAGTGGGAACTCCGGCAGCTAAAATGAAGAATAATCTAACGGAAAAAGAGAAAAATAATAGATTATACAAATTAAATGAACTAATAAATAAATATGCTTTAGAAAAAAATAAAGAATATTTGGGAAAAACTGTTAAAGTATTACTCGAAGATTTTAGTGAAAAAGATGGAAAACTTATGGGATATACTGATACTATGAAACTTATAAATGTTAAGGCAGATAAAAAATATTTAGGTAAAATAGTAGATGTAAAAATAACAGATGTAAAAACTTGGAGTATGGATGGTAAAATCGACAAAAGAGTATAAAAAAATATACTTTTTTTCATATTTGTGTTATAATTGGTAGTAGAATATGAGGAGTTGAAAATATGATATGTAAAAAATGTGGTTCAAATATTGCTGATACATCAAAGTTTTGTGGCTATTGTGGGGCACCAGTTGATCAATTACAACCAAGTCAACCTGTTCCTAATCTTGAATTTGATCAACAGGATAATTTAAAACCAGTTAACCTTGATCAAACAGATCAGAATATAACAAATAAGGTAGATAATATTACTGAATCTGTCAGTCCGATTAATTTTGCAGTTAATAATTTGAATAACGATTTAAATAAAACGGAATCAACATTAAATTCCATGAATATTGGCCCTTCGGGTGTTCAGAAAGTAGATAATCCTATTAACGTTCAAAATACTAATATAAATTCGGCTAATATATCTAATCAGTTATCAGGTTCTACTTCACCAGGTCATTTGGAATATGTATCTCAAAATTTAAATAATTCAGTATCAACACCATTGAATGTTGATAAACAGATTAATACAAGTTCGCCTATAATAAACAAACCTATTGCTAAAAATAAACAGGGAGATAAAAAAGTTGGATTATTAATTTTAGGTGTTGTAATTGTGTTAATTGGTCTAGTTATTTTAATTACAACTTTTATTTTTAAAACTTCAAGCAGTTCTGTGAATGTACTTAGTAAAGCATTATATAATTTAAAACAAACTGCGTTTAATAGTGGAACAATCGACGCGTTAGTATCGATTGAAAATAAAACTGATGATCCGCTGAATTTTTCTGCTACAATAAAATATGAAAAAAATGACGATGGTTATAATATGAATTTTATTTTGAATAAATCATTATTGTATGACGAAATGAATTTTTATTCTAAGGTAAGTGGTAGTGGTTTATCTTTATATATCCCATCTACTGCAATAGATTTGACTGGGCTTACATATTCTAACAATAACATATGGGTAAGTTATGTAAAAAATTTGGAAATTCCTATTCAAAATTTAGAAAACGAATTAAAAATAGAAGATATAATAGATGAAAAACACTTCATATATGTTTCTAGCACTAATGGAATTAAACATTATAAGTTGATTGTTGATAATGAATTAATAAAAAAAATGGAGTCAGTTTATAAAAAAACATTAGAAGATGAAAAAAGTGAAATGAATGATGAAATATTTAAACAAACTAATATAACAGATAAATATGAGGTAGATTTTTATATAAATGGTTCAAATGAACTCGAAAAAATTTCATTAAATATATCTGATTTTGATTCAGAATCAGATATTTCAAAAATCATAATTAGCCTTGAGTTTGAAAATTTTGATTCAACGAGTGTATTAATTCCAAACGATATTGTAAATTCTAGTATATCTCTTGAGGATTACGTTGATACTTATCCTAATGAATCTTCTAAAGATAAAGAAGATACTATTGATGAAGTAAATGAAATTTAATATGACAATAAAGTAGTTAAACTACTTTTTTTTAGTTCATTTTTAATTAGGTGTTTCATATATTAAATTGAGGAGTGATTATATGTCAGTATATAAAGAGATAGTTACTAAAGCTATTATAGGTAAAGGGAAAAAATATTTTAAAGATAATTATAAAATAGATGTGGAAAATATACCAACAACTATACTTGGATGTTGGGTTATTAATCACAAATTTAAAGGGTACAAAACAAATGAAAAAATAGGGGTAAGCGGCTCATATGATGTAAATATTTGGTATTCATATGATAATGATTCAAAAACTACTGTAGTTAATAAAAATATATCATACAATGATTTATTTAATGTCAAGTTGAAAGAGAATGCTGATCTTTCGAATGATACTGATATAATTGTAAGAACGTTAAAACAACCTAGTTGTTCTGGAGTAAATATTGATAATAAAAGTATAACATTTGATATAGAAAAAGAACTTGGAGTAGAAATCGTAGGAGAGACAAAAGTTAAAATAGCTATAGAAGAGGATGAGGAACCTTGGGATGAAATAGAAGATGAGTTGACTGAAAAGGATATAGAAGAAATTGATAATTTAAAAGATGATTTCATAAAATAGTACTATTGTACTATTTTTATTTTTTTGGTAATATATATAAGTAGTATGAGAGGTTGATGTGGTAATGAATAAATTAGGTGTTAATGAATATAAATTAAGAGATATAGAAAGAAAAATAGTAAATCTTAAATTAAATTTATTGGACGCATATTTTACTTTTAATAATGAAGAATTAAATTTTAAATATTTAATAGATTTACATAGTTTTCTTTTTAGTGATTTTTATTTTTCCAACGAGCAGGGTACTAGAAATTTAGATTTAGTAGAAAAAGACATGATTGAATTATATATAAAAAAAATAAATTATTTAAGTTTAAATGAACCAACCAATGTAAATGATATATTAATTCAATTTGAAGAAATATGGAATTTACAACCTTTTATAGTTGGAAATACCAGAACGTTAATTGCATTTTTGAAAATAGTTAATGAGGCATTTTTATTAGATCTTAATGTAGATGTAAATAAAAATATAGTAAATAATCCTAAAATTTTTAGAATAGGGAATTTTGTTAACCAAAATAGGTTGACAAGCAAGAAATAATTTGCTATCATTATTACTATGAATGGAGGTGCTTTATGGCAGTTAAAATAAGATTAAAAAGAATGGGAGCAAAAAAAAGACCTTTTTATCGTATTGTAGTTTCTGATTCTAGATCTCCTAGAGATGGTAGATTTATAGAAGAAATTGGATATTATAATCCGATTGAAAATCCTACTATAGTTAAAGTTGATAAGGAATTGGCAAAAAAATGGTTGAATAATGGTGCGACTCCTACAGATACAGTTAGAGATATTTTAAGTAAAGAAGGAATTTTAAAGGAATTCCATGAAGAAAAAATGTCTACTAAAAAAGGTGTTAAGGCGGGTAAATAATTATGGAATTGGTCGAATTAACAGAATATTTGGTAAAGAGTTTACTACCCGATGTAACTGATATAAGTGTAAAACAAATAGAATCTGAAAATGATATTGTTATTCAAGTATTAATTCCAAATGATTATATGAGTATAGTAATTGGTAAAGGTGGAAATATTGCAAATGCAATAAGAACTATTGTGCAAGCTGCCTCATATAATAGAAAATTAAATAGAGTAAGAGTAAATATAGATTCTTTATAAAATTGGAGTTATCCAATTTTTTGTGTTATAAATATTTAAAATTTATTAGTTTATTTCTTGTAATATAATTATATATATATTATAATTATATTATAGGACGTGATAATACAATGAAACAAAGGTTAGTAAGCGCGTTAGTGGCATTCATAATATTTATACCAATATTTATTGTCGGCGGTAATTTGTTTAACTTAGCATTTTATATATTAACTTTACTTGCTTTGAAGGAATATATGAAAATAAGAGAAAAAACAAAAAAATTCCCTGATTTTATTAGGCTTATATCTTATTTGATGTTAACGCTTATATATTTTTATAATAAATTTAATATAGATTTCAATTTTAATATAGATTATAGAATTATTTCCGGAATATTTTTAGTTATTTTATTGCCAGTAGTATTATATCATGACGAAAAAATATATGATATAAAAGATTCATTTTATTTGTTGGGCGGAATATTTTTTTTAGGGTATTCAATGTCTTTGTTTAGATTATATAGAAATATTGGATTGGATATTATAATATTCTTGTTCTTAATTACGATAGTAACAGATTCATATGCTTATTTTATAGGTAGATTGATCGGTAAAAATAAATTACTGGAAGTCATATCTCCGAAAAAAACTTGGGAGGGTTCAATTGGTGGAACTTTAATTTGTACTTTTGTTTGTACAGTATACTATATAACGGTAATTAATCCTAATGTATCAATAGTTCTAATTTCTACTGTAATCTTGTTTTTAAGTATTCTAGGACAGTTTGGTGATTTATTTTTTTCAGCAATAAAAAGAACTTATGAGCAGAAAGATTTTTCAAATATAATGCCCGGTCATGGAGGAGTACTTGATAGGCTAGATAGTATCATTTTTGTAGTTTTAGCGTTTTCATTTTTTATTAATATTATTTAGAGGTGATTTATGACAATTTTATATTTTATTTTAATACTTGGTATAACGGTGTTTATCCATGAATTAGGTCATTTTATGTTTGCAAAAAAATTTGGAGTTTATGTTTATGAATTTTCTATAGGCATGGGACCAAAAATTTTTAAGTTTAAAAGAAAAAATGATGAAACGGACTACTGCATCAGACTTTTTCCAATTGGCGGTTTTGTTCAAATGGCTGGTGAAGAAGTAGAAATAGATAAGAATATACCTAAGGATAAGAATTTACAAAGTAAACCAGCATATCAAAGATTTATAATAATGATTGCAGGCGTAATGATGAATTTTTTATTAGCCTTGACTTTGTTATTTTTCATAGGATTATTCAATACAATATCATTAAACAATGTTTATGTTGAGAATAGTAGTGTTACAAATTTGAATGATAATGACAAAATAGTTGCTATTAATGGAAATTTTGTAAATAATTATGATAAATTGGCTCTTGAAATGACAATAGTTTCAGATAAAGAATTTACTATGACTGTAAAAGATAAAAATGGTATTAAAAAAGATATCAATGTAAATCCTATTGGAGTTGGTAAATCTAATCTATTATTTGGAAAAGATTATGGTTTCTCAGTTGATGATTTGACTATCATAGACTCTGATGTAAAAGGTATTTCAAAAGGTGATACTATTACTAGTATTGATGGTACAAAAATAAATACTTATAACGGGTTACTTAGTCAATTAAATAGTATAGGCGATAATCAGTTTGTAATTACGTTAAAATCAAATAGTGATGACTTTAAGGAGATTACAATAAATCCAAAAGAAAAAGACGATGAATTATTAGGTTACAGTTACGGCTTTTATATAACTGGTAAAAAATCAAAAGGGTTTATTTCAGCAATTAAGTATGCCATTTCAAAATTTTTCAGTAGTATTGAACAGATGGTATTTACTGTTTTATATTTAATCACAGGAAAAATAAGTTTAAGTATGTTATCTGGACCAGTAGGAATATTTAATGTTGTAAGTATGTATTCACATTCTGGCTTTACTAATATAGTTTCATTACTTTGCTTAATTTGTATAAATGTTGGTTTCATAAATTTGTTACCACTTCCAGCATTTGATGGTGGGCATGTATTATTTATAATAATTGAAAAAATAAAGGGTAGTAGAGTAGATCCAAAATTAGAAAATACTATACATAATATTGGTTTTATATTATTAATGATTTTAATGGTTATAGTTACATATAATGACATAATTAAGTTATTTTAGAGGTGAAATGATGTTAAAAGTTGAACATGTGACAAAATACTATGGAGATTTTAAAGCGGTTGATGATCTTTCTTTTGAAGTTAATAAAGGTGAAATATTTGGCCTTTTAGGTGTAAATGGAGCAGGGAAAACTACCACATTTAGAATGATTATGGGGCTTCTTGATAAAACTGATGGTTCAATAACGTTAGATGGTAAAAATATTGATTATTCTGTAACTGATGATATAGGATTTTTAACAGAAGAAAGAAGTTTATTAACTAAACTTACTGTTAAAGAACAAGCAATATATTTTGGTGCGTTAAAAGGAATGAGTAACGAAAGAATTTTAGAAAGATTGGATTATCTATTAGATAATTTTGGTATGAAAGAGTATAAGGATAAAAAAATAAAAGAATTATCAAAAGGAAATCAACAAAAAATTCAGTTTATAACAGCGATATTAAACGAACCTAAATTACTTATATTAGATGAACCTTTTACAGGATTAGATCCATTCAATATTGAACTCTTTAAAAATGAGATTTTAAATTTATCTAAAAAAGGAAGTATTATAATATTTTCTTCACATAGAATGGAACATGTTGAACTTTTTTGTAAAAAATTGGTAATTCTTGTAAATGGAAAAACTGTTCTTTCAGGAAAGATAAAAGATATAAAGGGAAAATATATGAAAAAGAATATAATATTAAAAGGTGATATTGATTTGGATAAATTACGAAAAATTAAAGGCGTTGAAAAGGTAATAGAAAAATCAGATGAATATGATATAACTATTTCATCAAAAGAAGTAGTTGAAAGCGTATTTAAATTTATATCTAAATGTCCTAATATAACTAAATTTGTGGTTCAAGAACCAAGCTTGAATGAAATATTTATTTCAAAAGTGGGAGAATCTTATGAGAAGTAAATTGAATTTTTTGATTAATGTTAGTTTAAAAAGAAAAGTTAAATCTAAGTGGTTTTTAATTGCTAACATCATTATTGCAATTTTAATAGTAGCAGTTATAAATATAGATAGTATTATTACATTTTTTGGTGGCGATTTTGATTCAAAAAATAAATTATATGTTTTAGATGAGACGAATTCTATTTTTGATAGCTTTAAAGAAAATTTTGAATATTATGAAAATAATATTTATGGTAAGAATAATGAATTATTTGAAGTAATAAAAACGGATAAAAAAGTGGATGAATTAAAAGAATTGATAAAAACTAAAGAAAATTCTTCCTTTGTAATTAGAATTTATTATAATGAACATGGCTTGCTATCTTCTACTTTAATATCATTTTCTAAAATAGATGCATATGATTATCAATTAATCAGTAGTGCACTTTCTCAGTCAGCTAGCATATATACTTTAAATTCAATAGGTTTAACTGATGAACAGTATAATAAAATAATAAATGGGATTAATATTGAAAGAGAAATTATGGATGATAATAGTCATAATGAAGATGAAGACGTTGAAATGATTATGACAACTGTTTTTCCTATACTTATACTGCCTTTCTTTATGTTAACTATATTTTTAGTTCAATTTATAGGTTCAGAGGTTAATGATGAGAAATCTACTAGAAGTATGGAAATAATTATATCAAATGTATCTGCTAAAACACATTTTGCAGCGAAAATAATTGCTAATAATTTGTTTATATTTGCTCAGGTTATAATGATTATAGTATATGTTTTAATTGGTTTTGGAATAAGAAAAATAATTGGTGGGGATACTATAATTAATGGAGTTGCAGGTACCATTGGAGCTGCTATAGGATCACTTTCAAAAGGAATCATGGCTGATAAATTAGTATTAATAATAATTTTTACATTAATTCTTATGTTCCTTACTTTCATAGCATATTCTTTAATTGCAGGAATTCTTGCTTCAATGACCACTAATACTGAGGACTATCAACAGGTTCAAGCACCTATAATGATTGTATTACTCTTAGGATATTATTTATCTATAATGGCAGGAATGTTTAAGGGATCTTTCATTATAAAAGTATTTTCATTTGTTCCACTTATTTCTGCAGTATTATCTCCGTCTTTATTAGTAATTGGACAGATTGGAATAATGGAAATTATAATATCTATATTAATAATGTTATTTACATTATATTTATTAATAAAATATGGAATTAAAGTGTACAAAGTTGGAATCCTAAATTATTCTTCAACTGGTATGTGGAAAAAAATATTTAAATCGTTAAAAAACAAGTAATTGTTTTTTTTATGATTTGTAAATGCTTACATTGAATGAAATAATAGTTTTAAAAAAGCATAAAAAATAAAGTTTTTTTTAAAAAGGTATTGTCAAAATATGAATTTTAGTATATACTTATATAGTCATATCTTTTTCAAGGGCTTGTAGCTCAGTTGGTTAGAGCGTTCGCCTGATAAGCGAGAGGTCGATGGTTCAAGTCCATTCAGGCCCACCATTATTAAGTATGTGGCCGGTTGGTGAAGCGGCTTAACACACATGCCTTTCACGCATGCACTCACGGGTCCGAATCCCGTACCGGTCACCATTTATGACCTTTAAACCATTTAATATGGTTTTTATTTTAATTTATTATTGATAAATTAAAATAAAATACTTGAATAATTAAATTATAAATAGTATAATTTAGTTGTTGATATTGCCCCATAGCCAAGCGGTAAGGCAGTGGACTCTGACTCCACCATGCGTAAGTTCGAATCTTACTGGGGTAACCAAATGCTGAAATAGCTCAGTTGGTAGAGCAGCTCCCTCGTAAAGAGCAGGTCGTAGGTTCGAGTCCTATTTTCAGCACCAGATTGATATCAAACTTGGAAAATTAGGTTAAAAATAGAAAGTGACTTGTAAAAAGTCGTTTTTATGTTATGCTGTGTTTGTCAAAGAAACTTGTATAAAATAAAAAAATACCTATTTAAAAAGTAAAAGAGAACAGTATCTGGATGAACTAAGTATTTCTAAAGTAATTATATTAAATAAATGACTTTTACACAATGTTCTTGTATTAAATTTTATAATTTAAAAAACAGACTTATTGGTAGATAATATTCATAATAACCAGTATAACATTGTTTAGAAGGGGAATCAAAAATATGAAAAAGAAAAAAATTATTATTTATGATTTTGATGGGACTCTTACTCCATATGCTTTGCCTAAATTTGAAATTTTAGAAAAATGTGGACTAAAAGGTGGAACATATAATCCAAAATTTTTAGAACAAGCAAATGAAATATCTAGAAAAGAAGGAATAGATTTATATACAGCAATATATAAAGTTTATTTTTCAACAATTAAAAAAAATGGTTTTAAATTAATAGATGAGAATTTTTGTTTAGGCGCATCTTCAGTAAATTACAATATAGGAGTAGTATCCTTCTTACAAAGATTAAATTCAAATGGTGTTAAAAATTACATTTTGAGTTCTGGTATAAAAGTATTTTTATCTAAAACGAAAATTGCTCCGTTATTTACAAATATTTATGCAACAACTTTTACTTATAATCAATATAATGAAGCAAATGGCATAAAATTTTTAATGAGTGATAAAAATAAAGTTCAGGCAATAAAAGAAATTTGTAAAATAAATGCTATTAGTGAGAACGATTGCTCGAATATCATATATATTGGGGATGGTTTTACTGACTATTATGCTATGGAATATGTAAAGAATAATGGAGGAATAACAATTTTTGTTTATCAAGATTGTAATGATAAGGATGTTCTTACTATGCAAGAAAAGGGTGTTGTTAGTTTTTCTACTTTGGCTGATTTTTCCATAGATAGTGAATTAAATTCTTTTATATCAAAATTATGCAATATAAAAACTAATCATAGATAAAAGTTGTCATACTTATTAAATTAATAAAACTTGAACCACTCTATTTCATAAATTATAAAAATTCGAGTTTTATTATTTAAAAATAATGATATAATATGTAGTGATGGATATGAGAAAAATAATAATATTAATGTTTTGTTTATTTATATTTGGATGTGGTAAAAAAGAAGTAATTTATGAGGATACCACAAATGATTTTGTAAACACTAAAATTAACAGTGTAGAGGTATATGAAGATATATATTTAAATGACATAATTAAAATAGTGAATGATGAAATAAAATTAGAAAGTGACAATTATAAAATAGATACTACTAAACTTGGAGTTCAAAATCTTGATATAAATTATGAATATAAAGGAGAAAAGTATGTATACCATTACGAATTTGATGTCAAAGATACAACCCCACCATTAGTTTTTAGTGGAACTAAAAAAACAGTAAATTTAAATTATGATAAAGATATGTGTAATTTAATAACTTATGGAGATAATTATTCTGGAAATATTAAATGTGAAATAATAGGGGAGTATGATTTAACTAAAGAAGGAGTTTATACGCTTACCTATAATTTAAGTGATAGTAGTAATAATAATACTAGCGTTAATGTAGTTTTAACTGTAACTGATAATGTAGACAATAATATAATAACTAAACCTAAAGTTGGATTTTCTGATTTATACCAAAAGCATAAAAGTGATGATACTGAAATAGGTATAGATGTATCTAAATGGCAAGGTAATATTGATTTCAATAAAGTAAGAGAGTCAGGCGCGACTTTTGTTATGATTAGAATTGGTTCACAAAGACAAAAAGATGATGAAATATATATAGATGAATATTTTGAACAAAATATTAAAAATGCCCAAAATGCAGGCCTTAAAGTAGGAGTGTATTTCTATAGTACGGCAACTACAAAAAGTGAAGCAATAAATCAAGCAAGTTGGGTAGTAGAAACTTTAAACAATCGAAAACTTGATTTACCAATAGTATTTGATTGGGAAAACTGGGGAAATTGGAATTCTTATAAAATAAGTTTTTATGAAATTAATGAGATTGCTGAAAGTTTTATTGATGAAGTAAAAAATTTAGGATATGAAGGTATGCTTTATAGTAGTAAGTTTTATTTAGAAACTATTTGGACAAATAAAAAGAATAATAAAGTATGGCTAGCTCATTACACAGATCAAACTAGTTATGAAGGTGATTATGTAATTTGGCAGACTTCAAATACTGGTAAAATAGATGGTATAAAAGGGGATGTTGACATAGATATAATGTATAAATAAAAGATATCGAATAAGGTGATATCTTTTATTTATAAATACTTTCAGTTAAATTTTTAACTGCAGTTAATATATAAGATATTTTATACCAAGTTTCATAATTTGCTTCCCCTGTTTTATTTAGAGAAAAAACATCTTGAAATACCTTAACTGCATCTTCAGTTTTTGAATTAAATAATCCTGTTGGGTTATCAATTATAGGTATACCTGGATAGCTTCCTCTGATGTAATTAAGTGCATTTTGAAGTAAATAAACATCTTCACCACAGTCACCATATTTTAATGTAGATGTAAAAGAATAAGGATAAGTTTCTGTTACTTGAGCTTCATATATATTTATATTATTTCCATAATAATATCTTAAAATATTTAAAGCACTATATCCTTTATCACCAAGTTCTTTAGATCCCCATTGACTCAAAATTCCATTTTCACTTGTCTCATTTTTATAGTGAGCGAGTAAAGGTTCCATTCTAATACCACTTTTTATATAATTATTAAATATTTCATCGACAACATTGGAAATAGGTTCAAATATAGTTGCATTTCTTGTATATTTTTGATCATATGTAGTTGTTGATGTAATGGTAAAGTTATAACCTCTACTTTTGTACCATTCCGTATAAATTCTATTTAGTGTAAATGATATAATTGCAAGTACATTAGCTTTAATAGTTTCTTTTGGCCATGTACTATAAATTTCACTACTTGCTACATTTTTAATGTAATCTATAAATGGGACTGTGTAGTTGGCAGCACTTGAATCACTTGGAATTCCATCGTGTACAATTATATTTTCAGGTATTAATACTTGCTTTAATATAATTGGTGAAATATTAGAATTATTTTCATCTATAGTTATATTTGGTGGATAATTTCCCCATAAAGTATTTGGGTCTATTTCTTTTGTATCAGAATAAGGATTTTGGTCAATTGAAGTCATATAGATATCTTGAATTGATGTAATATTATCAAATATTTGAACTCCATTTATGGTGGTAGCTGTAAGACCAAGTGCTGTAACTTCTACATCATAAGTTTCATATGGCCTAACAGTATATTGCTCATTTTCTGAATAACTTTTATTTACAGTTTCTAAAGTAATTATTCCAGTTTGCCCATTTTCGTCTGTAGTATGTTTTGATATAGTACGATTATCCTTGGATATGGTGACTATAGCTCCTTTAACTGGATTAGCTATAGTATCATTATATACATTAATTTTTAAATATCCATTTATCATAAAACACCTCTAATTAATTATATAAATAACTTTATAATTAATGAATATTATTTAATAGGGTGATTTTGTGAATAATGATTTAAAAATAGGTAACACTGGAGATGACGTAAAAATATTAGAGGAAAAATTAAAAATATTGGGTTATTATAATGGCATTATTACTGGTAGCTTTGGCGAGGCCTTACTAGAGGGGGTTAAAGCATTTCAAAGAGACTATGATTTTGAAGAAAATGGTATAATAACAAAAAAAGAGTTAGATTTTATTAATGATTTAACAGATGGTGTAGCTCCTATAAGTATTTTTCCAACTTTAAGTTATGGGTCAAAAGGAACTGAAGTAGGAGATTTACAAGATAAATTAAAAACCTTGCTATATTACACGGGACCTATTAATAATAATTTTGATTTAGAAACAGAAAATGCTGTTAAAAGATTTCAGGTTAATAATAAACTTACTGCAGATGGAATTGTTGGTAGTAAAACCTGGAATTTATTAAATACCCTTTATGGTAATTTGGATCCATGTGTTCTAGATGATAAAAACGATTATATAACTTATAAAGTGGTAAGTGGTGATACTTTATGGGGTATTGCAAAGAAATATAATACCACAGTAGATGAGATTAAAAATTTAAATAAATTAAGTAGTAATTTGTTAACTATAGGTCAAATATTAAAAATCCCAAATTATAGTTCTAATTATATAACTTATAGAGTAGTAAGTGGTGATACGCTGTATTCAATAGCTAAAAAATATAACACCAGTGTATCTGAAATTAAAAAATTGAATAATTTAACAAGTGATATATTAAGTATAGGTCAGGTACTTAAAATACCAGAAAGTGAACAAAATTATTTTAATTATATAGTAAAAAATAAAGATACATTGTATTCAATAGCTAAAAAATATAATACTAGTGTATCTGAAATTAAAACTTTAAATAATCTAACAAGTGATATATTAAGTATAGGTCAAGTTTTAAAAATACCTTTTAATTAGAATAATAAATTTATAACAAGTTTTGTCGTATTATTTTTTCTACCTATTTAAATATTTATTGTATAATATATTTGGTGATAAAGTGAAAAAAATATTTATTATATTTTTAATACTCATGTCTTTTGGATGTAGCAATGAAAAAATGATAAACTCAAAAGAAATCGATGATTCATATATAGAAATAATTCCATCAAATGCTAGTTATTTTATATCTAATTTAAGTGATAGTAAAGTACTTTTAAATTATGATGAGATAAAAGAGTACAATGATGTAATAGAATCTAAGACCAATAAACTTTATAATTTAGATATAGATTTCATTGCTAAAGAGAAATTAGTAGATTTAATAAATTCATATGATATTCCTAAACTTCCTAAATATAATAATGGAGTTTTAATTACTACTTCAAACATAAATGATATATTTGAAAATAGAAATTTAGAAAACATTTCTGATATCAAATTGAAAAAAGGAATAGTAGTTAATAGAACAAATTTAAAATCATTTCCAACTGATATACATTTTTTTAGTGATATAAATGATACTAATTTTGATTTGATTCAGGAAACAGAAATTAAAATAAATACTCCAGTTATAGTTCTTCATGAAAGTAAGGATAAAAAATGGTTATTTGTTCTTACCAAAACTTATTATGGTTGGATAAAAAAAGAAGATGTTGCTTTATCTAGTGATAAAGATTATGAGTATTTTATTAATAATGATAACTTTGTGGTTATAACTGAACCTTTTATTGAAATAGAAAATAAAATACTTGATATGGGAGTTAAATTACCTTTTATTAATTTAAGTGAAGAGGGATATCTAATTAGTCTTCCAATTAATGAAAATGGCAATTTAAAAAGAAAAAATATAACTATTTCAAGAGATAAAGCACACATAAATTATCTAGATTATACTAAAAAGAATGTACTAATTGAAGCTTTTAAATATGAAGGAGTGCCTTATAGTTGGGGTGGTATGGACTATGGTGTTGATTGTTCTAGTTATGTGGCTAATGTATACAGTGTATTTGGATTTCAATTTCCAAGAAATACATCTAGTCAAAATAATAGTGTAGGTAAAATTATAGATTTAGGTAATAAAACAAATGATGAAAAATTAAAAATTATAGAAAATAGTGAACCTTCACTACTTTATATGGAGGGACACGTACTTATTTATATTGGTATTAAAGAGGGTAATCATTATGTGATAAACGCATCAGGAAATAAAAATATACTTAAAGTGAAAAAGGAAAAGTTAGAAGATTCTATCTATTTATCCGAATTGAATAAATTGGTATTAATTGAAAAAAATTAATACTTTTTTGTATAAAGCTATATAATTTTACTCAATATATTATCGGAGGGATTATATGAGTAAAGATAAAAATGAAGTAAATGTACTTGATGAACTTTCTAAAGGAGCTTGCATGGGAAGGGATGCTATTCACTTTATACTTGATAAAGTTAAAGATGATGCATTAAAGCTTGAACTTGATAATCAGTATAATAAATACAGAAAGATACAAGATAGGATAGAGGAACTATATCCTGAATATAGTAGTGATGAACCCCATAAGACAAATGCTATGAATAAGGCTATGACATGGTATGGAATAGAGATGAAAACTTTAACGGATAAAAGTACATCCAAAATAGCAGAATTATTACTTGAAGGAACAAATATGGGAATAATAGAAGGAAGAAAATTATTAAATCATAAAGATGTAAATGAAAATATACATTCTTTGATACAAGAGTATGTAGATATGCAAGAAGATGCAGTAGAAAAATTAAAACAGTTTTTATAGAAAGGAAATATTATGAAAGAAACTTACGATGCAGTACCAGATATTATAAGCGGTAAAGATTTAGACTATTTATCTGATATGTTTAATTGGAATTATGGAGCATATAAAAGTAGTTATAATGCAGCTAACAGTGTAAATGATGAAGAACTTAAAAGGGTTTTAACTAAAGCATCAAATATTTTTGAAGGAAATTTAAATAAAATTTTAAATATTTTATGTAATGGAGGAGAAAATGAATAATAACGAAATTAGTAATCCTAAAACGAGTGTTCCTAAAGGGAAAAGTTTAAATGATAAAGATTATATGAACACACTTTTATCTTCATTAAAAGAGATGGTTAAAAATTATGCAACTGCAATGACAGAGGCAAGTTGCGAGACGTTATATGAACAATATAAAGAAATGTTTTTAGAGTATGCTAACTTTCAAAGAGAAGTTTTTGAAGTTATGTTTAAAAAAGGATGGTATTCTTTGGAAGTAGCAGAAGAACAAAAGATAAATAATAAGCATCAAATGTTGAAACAAGAATTAACTGACTTAAGTGAATCTTAGGTCTTTTTTAATTTTATTTAAAGTGATATAATTAGGTTGGTGATAATATGAGAAAGTTAATTTTAAAAAAGTGTTCTAGTTGTGGCGCACTAGTAAAAGTAATTGAGGATTGTAAATGTTCTTGTAATTTTGAATGCTGTGGTAAAAAGTTGGTTGATGTGGATATTAACTCTAAAGATGCATCATTTGAAAAACATATTCCAGAATATGAAATTAAAGATGATAAAATAATGGTTAAAGTAAACCACGTTATGGATTCTGATCACTATATAGAATGGATTTGCTTTGTAAATGATGAAAAAGAAGAGTATGTCTATTTAAAACCTGGTTATGATGCTACTGCAACATTTACTTATTCAAAAGGAATAATTTATTCATATTGTAATAAACACGGACTTTGGATGCAAGAGATTAAATAGTATGATTTATTCATACTTTTTTTATATACGTACAAACTATAATTGGTGATTATATGAGTATATGGAATAAAAAAGAAATAAAAACTAAAAAACAAATTTTAAAGCACGATATAGAAGTAGATACACTTATAATAGGGGCAGGAATGACAGGTATGACAACAGCCTATTACTTAAAAGATAAAAAAAATGTATGTGTAGTTGATGCTTCAAAAATAGGACATGGAGTAACTTTAAATACTACTGCTAAAATAAATTATTTTCAGGAAAAAATATATACTAAAATAATGAAATCTAGAGATAAAAATACAGCTATTAAATATTTAAAATCCCAAAGGTATGCAATAAACTTGATCAAAAATATAATTAAAAAAGAAAATATAGAATGCGATTTTAAACGTGTTCCCTCTTATGTATTTGCAAGTACATCTAATGAAATAGAAGATTTAAAAAAAGAAGTAAATTTTCTTTTGGAACAAAAAATAAAAGTAAAAGAAAAAAAATTACCTTTAAATATAAAATCTTATGAATCATATTGTGTTAATGATACATATATATTTAATCCAATAAAATATTTACAAGGCATATACGATATAATTAAAAACAATATTCCAGTATATGAAAATACTAAAATAGTTAAAATAGATAAACTTTGGACACATTATAATTGTTATACAAATGATCATAAAATAAAAGCTAAAAATGTAGTTATAGCTTGTCACTATCCTTATTTTACTATACCTTTTTATTTACCTATAAAATCTTATATAGAAAAATCTTACATCATCATTAGCAAAACAGATAATGATTTAGGATTCACTTGTATTAATACTTCTTCTCCAACATATTCATGTAGATTTTATGATGATGGGAATAATATATATCAAATATCACTATCTGAAAATCACAATACGGCATTCAAACAAAATGACGAATATCACTTTAAAAAAGTTAAAGAAACATTTAATTTAAAGGGAAGTGATATATTAATGAAATATACAAATGTAGATATAATGACACCGGATAATCTTCCCTTTATAGGCAAATTAAAACCTAATATGTATATAGCTTCAGGATATAATACATGGGGAATGACCAACAGTATTCTTGCTTCACGTATAATATCTGACATAATACAAAATAAGCAAAATAGATATCAAGATATGTTTGATCCAACTAGGTTTAACATATCAAATATAAAACAACTTCCATACATATTATTTAGTCAAACTAAATCGTTTATAGGACCCAAAATAAATAAAAATAAGTATTGGTATAATGATAATGTATATTTTGAAAAGAAAGATGGTAAAAATGTAGCGATATATAAAGATAAAAAAGGTATTGAACATATAGTATATAACAAATGTCCACATTTAGGTTGTAGTTTAATATTTAATAAAATAGAAAAAACATGGGATTGTCCGTGTCATTCATCGAGATTTAATTTGGATGGTAAATGTATTAAAGGACCTAGTATATATGATATAACTTATAAAAAATAAATATTTATTTTTCATAAATTTTATATTATAGTTTAGATTTTATATATTTTTAAAATAGTTAAGGAAAAATTAGGTTTAAATATATTTTGATATGATTATCCTAAAAAAGAAATAGTAATTTATAACTTACATATGCATTGTATGCCATACATATAAATCAATATAAAAATTAACTAATGAATAATCTAGGGTTAAGAATGGATGTGGTGTTTTTTATTATAAATCAATTTAAAAGGTTAACAATAAAGTCTTGAAATATAATAATATTGATATTAGCGTAAAAAAATTTTAAAGAAGGTAAATAATCTTCTTTTTATATTAAAATTTAAAATATGTATTTGAAATTTAAAAAAAATGTGTTATACTTAATAAGTAGTGAAGTTGTCTCCTTAGCTCAGTTGGTAGAGCAACTGACTCTTAATCAGTGGGTCTAGGGTTCGAATCCCTAAGGGGACACCATTTGTGATTTTGAATGGTCTAACAAGTAAAATCTTTGTTAGATTTTTATTATTTAGAAGAGGTGTTTAAATGAAAAATAGAGGTTTTACCTTGGTTGAATTATTAGCAGTTATAGTTATATTAACTATGCTTGTTTTCATAACTACAATTTCAGTAGGAAACATAATTTCAAATTCTAAACAGAGTTTACTTTCTGAACAGGAAAAAACTATAGAAGAAGCGGCTAAAATTTACTATTTAAAAGAAGGTGGTACTGCCACTCCAGTTTGTGTAAATTTATCAGATCTTATAGAAAAAGGGTATATAGACGGAAAAGAAGTTATAGATCCTAAGACAAGTGAACCTATGGTAGGATCAGTAAAAATAACACGTGAGGCTAATCAATATACATATAAATACGAAGATAAAACTACTTGCTTTGTTTGTTCTAAAATAACATCAGTTGAAGAGGTTGATACAACCATCAAATTAGGTGATGAAATTAATTGTGGTAGTGAGAATTTTTATGTTATAAATAATAACGGTAGCAGTGTTCAAATGATTTCTAAATATAATTTAAATGTAGGAAGTTCACGATACTTAAATAAAACTACTTATGGATTGCAGGATAAAAACGCAATTGGTGTTGATTCTGCAAATAAAGCAACATTTGGGCAGGTAGCATTTTATGCAGACATTGCAAGTACAGGAAATAATGGATATTGGAATGCTTCAGGCATAAAATACCCTGTATTTATATATAATGAAAATTCTGATGTATATAATTATGTCGAGGATTATAAAGCTTATTTAATATATAGTGGTTTGGCAATTGAAGAAGCATCACTTTTAAATGAACAACAGCTTTTAAATTTAGGATGCACAAATTATTCTAATTGTACAAACGCACCAACATGGTTAAATTCTACTAGTTATTGGACGGGTGTGGCATCTAGTTCTTTAGGTATGGTTGCAGTCTCAACTAGAAATACTGCGGCAAAAGTATATATTAATCAAAATTGTACTACTTCTAATACGTATGGCGTTAGACCGGTAATTACAATACCATTGAGCCAAATTAAATAAAATAAAAAAATGATTTATGAATATAAAATTTAAATCTTTCCATAATAGTTGTGGGAGGATTTTTTTATGGAAAAAAAAGAATATAAAAATATAGTTGATAAATACACTCCTAATGAACCAAGATTTAAAAATGCTATAGTAGCATTTTTAATAGGTGGTTTTATGGGAGTATTAGGTAATTTTTTGATTGAAATTTACTCATTATATTTTGATTTATCTAATAAAGATGCAAGTGTTTTTATGATAATAACATTAGTATTTATTGGTTGTTTTTTGACTTGTTTAGGCTTTTTTGATAAATGGGTTAATTTTGCAAAATGTGGACTTATAGTTCCAATAACGGGGTTTGCTCATGCAATGATGAGTGCTGCATTAGAATATAGAAAAGAAGGATTGGTCACTGGTATAGGAGCTAACATGTTTAAGCTTGCAGGTTCTGTAATCATTTTTGGAGTTGTAAGTGCTTATTTATTTGGACTTTTAAGAGTTTTTGTGATGGGAGGATAATATGACTTTTAAATATAACAATGTGTATATTAATGAGACTAGCACAGTAGTTGGACCATATGAAAATATAGGACCACTCTCAAAATTTTTTGATAAAAAATATGATGATTTTTATTTTGGAGAAAAGACTTGGGAACAAGCTGAAATTAGAGCTATTAAGGATAGTGTTGAAATACTTTTAAATAAATTAAATATAAAAAGCAATAAAGTTGATGTTCACATAGGTGGAGATCTTTTAAATCAAATTGTTGCAACTAACTATGCAAGTTGTGAAATTGGAATACCTTTAATTGGTATATACAGTGCTTGTTCAATAAGTACATTAGGTCTTACTATTGCTAGCAATATGATAGAGGCAAATCAAGTAAAAAATGCTATTGTAACTGCATCTTCACATAATAATGGGGCAGAAAAACAATTCAGAAATCCTGTTGAGTATGGGGGACCAAAAAGAGAATATACGACATTTACAACAACGGGAAGTGCTGCTTGTTATCTATCAAGTAACAAATCAAATATTAAAATTGAATCTGCTACTCTTGGAACTGTTATTGATATGGGTGTGACTGATGTTTTCAATATGGGAGCAGTAATGGCTCCTGCTGCAGCTAAGGTTATAGCTGATCATTTAAAAGATACAAATAGGAATTTAGATTATTATGATTTAATACTTACTGGTGATTTGGGAATAGTTGGGAAAATGATTTTAAAGGATTATATAAAAAAAGAATATAATATAAATTTAAGAAATTATGATGACTCAGCTTGTATGATATTTGATTTAAATGATCAACCAGTTTATAAAGGTGGAAGTGGCCCTGCATGTCTTCCACTTGTGACATATACCCATATATTTGATAAAATGAAGAAGGGTAAGTTAAACAAAGTACTTTTAGTCGCAACAGGAGCTTTAATGAATACAAATATGTGCAACCAACATTTGTCCATTCCAAGTATTGCCCATGCTATTAGTCTGGAGGTAGTAAAATGATATATTTTAACTCATTTATTTTTTGTGGATTGGTATGTATGTTAGGACAAATTATACTTGATAATACCAAACTTACTCCAGGACATATAACTACTATATTTGTAGTTGTTGGTGCTTTTTTAGACGTTTTTAATATTTATGATAAATTTGTACTTTGGGCAGGCGGTGGAGCTTTAGTACCTATTACATCATTTGGACATTTGTTAATACACGGGGCTATGGATACAGTAAATAATTTTGGAATTATGGGACTATTTATGGGAATGTTTGATTTAACTTCCTCTGGAATAGTAGCTGCTATTGTATTTTCATTTATATTGTCACTGATTTTTCAACCAAGGGATTAAAATCTCTTGGTCTTTTTTGTAATAGAAATTTATGAAAAATACATTCAATTAAAATATTCAGTGGTAAAAATAAATTGTTAAATTATGTTTTAAAAAATGGAATTTATATAGTATCACAAAATTTATAAATAAATTTTTCCTATATTTGTTTTTTTTATTAAAAATTTACATATAATTAATTGGTGAATATATGACTTTAAAAGAAATTATTAAAATTATAGGAGGCAAATCTAATATAAGTGATAATTTACAAGTGAATGAGATAAAAACAGATACTAGAAAAATTAATAAAGGAGATATATTTATTGCATTAAATGGAAAGAAATATGATGGTCATAATTTTATTAATGTTGCAATAGAAAAAGGTGCTGTTGCTTGTATAGTAGAAAAATTAGAAAATAACAGGTACAGTAATAAATGTATTGTAGTAGATAATACATATCAAAGTTTATTTGACCTAGGTAATTATATTAGAAATAAACATAATATACCTCTTATAGCCATAACAGGATCAAATGGTAAAACGACTACTAAAGATTTGGTTGCGTATATTTTAAGTTCAAAATATAATGTATTAAAAAATGAAGGTAGTAAAAATAATTTAATTGGAGTATCGGAAACATTGTTTAAATTAAATAATGATTATGAAGTTATAGTTATGGAATTGGGAACAAATCATATGGGAGAAATAAATACATTATCATTGATGTGCAATCCAACTACATCAATAATTACAAATATAGGTTCATCACATTTAGAATATTTTAAAAAAAGAAAAAATATTTTAAAAGAAAAGAAATGCATAACTAATGGAATGTTTAATAAAGAATTAATATTAAATGGTGATGATAGGTATTTAAAAAAATTAAAAGGTTATAAATGTGGAAAAAATAGATATAATGACTTAGTTGCATATAACATAAACGAAAATTTAAATAGTATTTCATTTTGTATAAAATTAGATAAAGAGTATAAAATAGTATTCAATAACCCAGGTAAACACTTTATAAATGACATATTGCTTTCAATAAAGACTTGTCTTCTTTATAATATTAAAATTGATACAATAATAAAAAAAATAAATAGTTTTAAATTAACTGATAAAAGAATGAATTTATTAAGAGTTGACAGCAATACAATAGTAAATGATTGCTACAATTCAAGTTATGAATCAATACATGCAGGATTAGATTATATAAAAAAAGTTCCAGGAAATAAAATATTGATAATTGGTGATATATTAGAATTAGGTGATTATTCAATAAAAATACATAAAAGGATAAATAGATTGGTAAAAAAAATTAAAAATTGTAAAGTTTTTACAGTAGGAATTTATACGGATTATATAAGAGGTCTTCATTTTAAAAATCCAGATGATTTAATACAATATATAAAAAAAAATCCTATAAGAAACAGTTATATTTATGTTAAGGGATCTAGGAGAGTTGGTCTTGATAAGGTGGTAGATTATTTGGTTAATATAGTTGAATGAAAAGTAAATGTCATATTAACTAAAGAAAACAATAAATGTAAGAGAAAATGGGAAAAAAAAT
>CANQPA010000015.1 GCA_947625635.1 uncultured Bacilli bacterium | reverse complement strand
AGTTTTCCCATCAAACTCATATTCATCTGGAGTAAGTCCATAATGGTTTAATACATGCATAATAAGTTTTTCTGCACCCTCTACTTCTCTAGCTTTATCTGTATCTTCATTTCTTAAATAGAATACTCCTTTAGATTCTTTAGCAATTGTATAATCTATAAGTGCTTGAAAAAGTCCCCCTAAATGCATAAAACCTGTTGGAGATGGCGCAAATCTAGTTACTTTCGCTCCTTCAGATAAATTTCTTTTAGGATACTCCTTTTCATAATCTTCTATAGTCTTTGTTATATTTGGAAATATTATATTTGCCAAATCCTTATTAGTCATAAAATCACTCTCATTTCTAAATGATTATAGCAAAATTTATCTGTTTTGTAAATGTTTTATTTGTCATTGCTATTTCTTTTATAATTGAACATATATTGTATAGCTAGTCCGCTATATTCTCTATATGTATTTAATGTGAATTCTCTTATACTTTTTTCGTCCTCAATATTATAACAATCCTTCATAAACTTTTTCACCCAAGTATCAATAGGATATACATCAAATTTTTGATAAGCAAATAAAAGTATACAAGAAGCAACTTTCATACCTATTCCTTTAAATTTCATCAAATATTTTAAAGAATCACTACTACTCATATCCTTAATACTCTCTAAATTTAACTCTTTATTTGCTATTTTTTGCATTGCTTCATATATATATTTATCTCTAAATCCAACTTTACAATTTCTAAAATCATTAACAGTTAAAGTAACCATTTTCTCTATACTAGGAAATAAATAATATTCATTATTTTCAAATATAACTTTTGTACCATAATTTTTAGATATTAAATTAAGGGAATTAGCAATGGACGGGACTCTGTTATTTTGTGATATTATATATGAAATTAAAGTTTCAAAAGGATCTTGGTGTATCATTCTAAGTCCCTTACTAAAATTAATTGCATCCTTAATTTTACTATCTTTTTTTATTATTTCTTTTCCTATTTTATCATAATCCCTATTAAGATCAAAATAATCAAATATTATTTCTTTTAAATTATTCTCGTTACTAGAATTTACTATTATATAATCCTTATCTTCTCTTAAGCTTATTACACGATCTTTTAGTATTACTATGAAACCATAATCAGTTTTAGTATATCTGAATATTTGACCACAAGTAATTGTAGATTTTAAATCAAAATTATTTTTAATTTTTAACATATACTCCACCACTATCTTTAATTAAAAAGTTTAAAAACTTGTAGAATTATTATAACATGTATATTTTAAGAAGTAAATCAAGTAAAAATATTCCATTTAATTTTAAAAAATAAAAATGTTTTACATAACTTTAAATATTAAAATGTAAATTTAATAATTTTATGAATATTAATTGTATATCATAAAATTTTTTATCAAATTTTTAAAAATGTATTGTAAAATAGAAGTAAATATGCTATCATTATATTGCTTACATTTTTATGGCGAGATAGTTCAGTTGGCTAGAACACGCGGTTCATACCCACGATGTCGGGGGTTCAAATCCCTCTCTCGCTACCAATTGATATTAAACTCGGACTTTCTGAGTAAATATAGTAAAACGGCTTGTCAAAAGTCGTTTTATGATATAATAAATATATAATGAAACTTGTATAAAATAAATAATAGTAATAATTTTTAAAACTTTGGAAACAAAAATGATAAATGTTGGGAAGTGTTTTATGAGTAAATCCGATAGTAAAGAAGAAGTTATTTTTGAAAGATGGGGATATGATGAAAATGGGAAACTTGTTTGTCTCGAGAGGTCAGTGATAATTCCTGTTAAATATACCGATGAAGAGTTGTTTGGAACAAGTAATATTAGCATTGGGATGATTAATCCTACTTATATAGAGATTAATGAGATTCAAGATAAAGATGATGAATACAAAAAAATTAAGAAATTTTTAGGTAAATATGTAGAAAAATATGCAAAACAAAACAATATTTTAGTTGAGGATTTAAATATTGAATTTATTAATTATGGTAAAACTGAACTTGTATATGTATTATCTGAAAAAAACGGTAAAAGAGTTACTTTACTTGTTAAGCAACCGGCTATTCAACTAGGTAAGGTTAAACAAGAAGCCGAAAATTTGCTAGATCTAAAGGAAAAAGATAATCATGTTGTTGCGCCAATAGATTATTTCCAACTTGGAGATCAGGAATTATATGCAACACCATATATGAATCAAGCAAGATGTATTGCTAGCTCTAGTTCTTGGGGAATGTATATTCCTGAACCATATTATAGATTTAAGTCTTTTACCCCAAATCAAGAAAAAATTGTTAATTCTTGTATGATTGCTAAACTTGTGAGCTTGTATGATTTTGAAAAACAAGAAGGATTAAGTTCTTGTAAATTGGGTGGCGGAGATTTCATGTTGACTAAAGGATGGGAAAAAGAGTATCCTACTGTGAAAAATACTCTTGATAAATTGTATTTAATAGCAGCAAGAGAAAAAATAAAGTGTTCCTATGAACAGTATATTTCAATTATAAGAGAAGAATTTTCAAAAACCACAATATATGATGATTCAAAAAATTGGATTATAAATTTAAGGGGCAGAGTCCCTATGAAAATTGAAGATATTAACTTTGGAATTAAATTAGGTCAAGCAATTATAAATAGCAAGACAGATTCACCCCATACTAAAAAGCTTATCAAAGAAAATATTTTGTCTAATAAAGTGTTATAAAAATGGAAAATAAAGAATAAATTTCAATCACTAATTTTGCCGGATAGCAGATTTTAGATAAAAATCATTTAATATTTAATGATTATAACAATTTAGAAAACATACTTGAATATTGTCAATATCAATATGCAAAAGAAAAGATAAAATATAGAACAAATATAACAAATTAATAAGAGATAAAATGTTTGAAATAATTAAATCTAATTGAAAAGAGTTGTCATACTTCCTCCTATGGTACCAAGAGGAATTCTGCTCAAACTTTTATAGTTTGGGCTTGACATACAACTAATTCAGAAATGGATTAGTTTTTTTGTTTGTAAAAAGTTATCAAAAATAAAGAAAAAGAATTAATGTATTCTACTAGATAGAAAAAACTGTTTATCATATATGCAAAATTGAAATAGTTGTTAAATTTATAATTTAAAAGATAAATTTTTTTTTAAACTTCGCTTATAGAATAATTAATAGTATTTAAAATTTTATTAATATTTTTTAAAAGGTTTTTATCTATTTTGGAAAAATACAAACATACACTATTTTTATTATTATTAGAAAATTTTTCTAAAATACAGTCAGACATGTCAATCATTTTAATTTTTTTGCCTAAATAATTAGAAATTTTATTTTTTATTATGGGATAATGTGTACAGCCAAGTACAATTAAATCCCTATCTTTAAGCTTATTTAAATATATAGGAATATATTTATCTATTTCATCTAACTCATTGTTTTCTATTAATGGCACAAACATAGGACAAGCAACTTCCTTAACATCCTTATTTATATTTTTGCTAAAGATTTTACTATCAATAGTTCTACTAGTTGCAATAACCCCTATTTTTTTATATTTACTTTTGTTTATATATGATATAGTAGGACTAATTATATCGATTATTTTCAAATCATACTTTAATCTTAGTATAGCTGAAACATTCGAACTTATCGTTCCACAAGCAATAACTATTACGTCAACTTTTTGATCTAATAAAAAATTTATTATGTGGCTTGATAGATCTATAAGTTCACTTTTCGTTTTATCACCATATGGAACGTTTTTGGTATCACCATAGTACACATATTCATTTTTAGGAAATTTTTTTACTAATGTTTTTAAAACTGTTAATCCACCTATACCTGAATCAAAAATACCTACTCTCATTCTATCACCATAATAAGTATATCAAACTAATTAATCATATTCAATCATCTGTTTTGAATTTTCAATTTACTTATAACCTTTTTTTCTATTCTAGATATATAAGATTGGCTTATTCCAAGAGCTATGGCAACTTCTTTTTGGGTCATCTCTTTTTTTCCAAGTAAACCATATCTCATTGTCATAATTTCTTTATCCCTATTATTTAATTTTGATAATTCTTGATATAATATCTTCTTCTCTATTTCTTCTTCTAAAGGTCTAGTTACAATATCATCTGAAGTGCCCAATATATCTTCTAAATGAAGCTCATTACCCTCACTATCATAACTTAAACTATCTTCGAAACTTATTTCACCTCGTCTTCTCTTGTTCTTTCTTAAAAACATTAATATTTCATTATCAATACATCTAGAGGCATAAGTAGCTAATTTAATATTTTTATCCAATTTATATGTATTTACTCCCTTTATTAATCCTATGGTACCTATACTTACTAAATCTTCTAAATCAACACCAGTATTTTCATATTTTTTGGATAAAAATACCACCAATCTTAAATTATGTTCTATAAGTTTGTTTCTTGCAAATTCATCACCCATCATGGATAACTCTATATATTTTATTTCATCTTCTTTTGAAAGCGGTTCTGGCAATTTGTCGGAACTGCCTACAAAATATATACCATCACTACTGAATAATTCTTTTATAAATTCTATTATTCTTTTTATCATATTATTCCTCCAATAAATTTCTGTTTAATATTACATCTACTCCATCTAAACTTATTTTGTCTATAATACCTAAAAGAATATTATTATATTCCTTATTTTTGAATATAAGTTTATCTATTTTTACTACTTTTATCAAATCAGAACCATTTACTCCCATATAAGGAATTAATCTGAATTCTTTTATATTAAACAATATTTTTCTTTTATCTATAAGTATTACAGGTTTTTTTGTTAACTTATCTATAAGGACATTTCCACTATCTAAGTACGCCGTGTACTTATATTTATTATTTTTATAATATAATTCTATATTATAATAGTTAGAATAATTATATCTTAAATTTTTAGTTTGTTTAATATAAATATATAATATTATAGGTGAAAATATTATTAAAATTAAAAAATTTATGGATAAACCATTATTAAAAAATATAATTCCTATATGCTTATATGAGAATTCTATATTAAGTAAATATAAAAAGCCTCCTAATATTATACTTGACATATATAAATAAAGTAAATTTATCAAAGTATATTTTATATTTTTATAATCAAACGCAACCAAAATCATTAAAAAACTTATCACGAATTTAAATATAAAAAGTATTATACTATTAATATTTAAAAATAATAATAAAATACTTAATCCACCTATAAACGCTGAAAAAATAATACGCAATATTTTAGTATTCCTTTTTAAAATTACAGATACCGATAATAATAATAAAAAATCGATAATAAAATTTAATATTAATATTAAATCCAAATATATTACCATTTTATCACCTTTCATAATTATAAAAAAAAAGTATTTATAAAAGTGTCGTTTTTTATAAATACTCAAAAAAAATTAATTTTATGATTTTCTTATCACTATAAAAGAATATCTACATAAATCTTTTAAATATTTTATATTATTTAATTCTAATTTTTTTAACATTTTATAAAATATTAAGGCAGTCCCTTCACTATCATAAGTTGCTCTATGATGTTCATCTTCATTCCAAGGAATATTGTATCTTTTTGCCAAAGTTGATAAATTATGGTATTTTTGATTAGATTCTAAATATCTAGATAACCCAAGAGTATCTATTACAATATTTTTTATTTTGCCTAAGCCATATTTTGAATAAGCCATATCTAGAAATGAAATATCAAATTTTGCATTATGAGCAACCATAGGCATTTCTCCAACCCATTTCATAAAATTTTTAACACATTGCTCTTCTCCCTTTTTATCGATTAACATTTTGTTATCTATTCCTGTAATTTTAATAATTTCACTGCTAAGAATAATACCTGGATTAATTAATTCATTATACCTATCTATAATTTCACCATTTTGTATTTTTACTGCTCCTATTTCTATAATTGAATCCCCAGAATTAGGATATAATCCTGTGGTCTCCAAATCGAAAACTACATACGTTATATCTAGTAAATTTAAATCATTAATCATACGTCCTCCATATAAAAAAGCCAAAAGAACGGTGTCCTGAATCGAATAAAACCTAGTCTCCCAGGTGGGCATCACATTATATCCTTTAGGATCCCCAAATGAATGGGTCTTCAACACCAGACATAAATTAGATTCCCTATTTTTCGATTAGTAGGTTTTTCATAAGGACTTATCGTATCTTTCAGCACACTAATTATAACATTATTTAAAAATTTATTCAATAGTAACTTTAGCCTTATTAATTGCTTTTTTTTGATATATCTTTAAGCTCGCATAGAATATTTAAAGCCTGCATAGGAGTAATATTCATAGGATCTATACTGTTTAATCTTTTTTCTATTTCTGTTTCTTCTTTTTTTGTAACTAAATCAAGTGGCAACGATTCTTGTATAATTATATCTCTTTTCTTTTCTTTAGATTCATAAACATTTAGAATATCCGTAGCCCTTTTTATTAATGACTCAGGCAAATTTGCAAGCTTAGCTACATGTATTCCATAACTTTTATCTATACTACCATCTTTTATTTTATGTAAAAATGTAACTGTACCATTCTCTTCGTGAGCTGATACATGTATATTTTTTAAGTATATTAAATTATTTTCTAGATCTGTTAATTCATGATAATGAGTGGAAAACATTGTTTTACACTTTATATTATCATGTATATATTCTATTATTGATTGTGCAAGAGCCATTCCATCAAAAGTCGCTGTTCCTCTTCCTAATTCATCAAAAAGAATTAAAGAATTACTTGTAGCATTACTTATTGCATTATTTGCCTCATTCATTTCTACCATAAATGTTGACTCTCCACTAACTAAATCATCACTTGCACCTATTCTGGTATATATTGCATCAAATATAGGGAGCATTGCGTAACTAGCAGGAACAAAACAACCTATTTGAGCCATTATAACTGTAATGGCAAGTTGTCTCATATATGTACTTTTGCCAGCCATATTAGGTCCTGTAATTAAAAGTATATTTTTCTCTTCTGGCATATATATATCATTTCTAACGTATTCACTTGATAAAACTTTTTCAACTACAGCATGCCTATTATCTTTAATATCCACTATTCTTTTATCCGTTATAATCGGTCTAATGTAATTATTTTCTTCCGTAACTGTTGAAAATGACTGCAGTACATCTATTTCACTTATTGTTCTTGCTACAGCTTGAATTTTTGGAATATACTCCTTGACTTTATCTCTTATACTTATAAAAAGCTCGTATTCTAAATTAATAATTCGTTCTTCTGCATTCAAAATCATAGATTCTTTTTCTTTTAATATTGGACTAATATACCTTTCACAATTACTTAAAGTTTGTTTTCTTTCATAACCATATTCATCTTTTACTAAATTAGTCATTCCTTTTGACACTTCTATATAATAACCAAATACTTTATTATATCCAACCTTTAATGTCTTAATTCCAGTTCGAATCTTTTCCTCAGCCTCAAATTTAGCAATAAAATCTTTCCCATTGGATCTTATAGATTTTATATTATCTAATTCTTTACTATAATTTTCCTTAATTAAATATCCTTCTTTTATTCCTAATGGTGGATTTTCATATATTGATTTATCAAGAAGTTCATATAAATCTTCCAATGTTTCTATATTTTGAAAATTAATATTATTCAATATATTATTTATACCTGGCAATACTTTTAAAGATTGCTTTAATTGCAACAAATCTCTGGCATTAGCATTTCCAAAAGCTATTCTACCACTTAATCTTTCTAAATCATATACCTGATCAAGCAATGTTTTCAAATCCTCTTTAAGTATAAATTCTTCAAGAAGTTTTTCAACCACATCATATCTCCTATTAATTTCTTCTTTATTAACAAGTGGATTTTCTATATATGTTCTTAATAATCGAGAGCCCATGGCTGTTTTTGTTTTGTCAAGTAACCAAATTAATGAATATTGTCTTTGCTTTAATCTCAATGTCTCAGTAAGTTCCAAATTTCTTTTTGTATGAATATCCATTTTTAAATATTTATTGTTTTCTTTAATTATTGCCTTTTGTAAATGAGACAAACTAGACATTTTCATAGAATCAATATATGTAATTAAATGCATTATAGTTTTTACTAATCTATAATCATCTATACTGTCATATACAGATTTATACTCATCAATTTCATCTATTTCATTAAATATCGATATCGATATTTTAAATTGATTTTTAAGTATATTTATAATATCACTATTAAAATTTTCTTTAATTACTATTTCTTTTATATTTGTACTAACAATTTCATTGATAAGTTTTATAGAATTATGTTCGATTAATGTAACATATACTACTCCTGTTGTAATGTCAATATAACATACACAAAATGAATTATCAAAATCAAGTATATTGCCAATATAGTTATATTCTTTTTCATCTAATGAATCAGAATTCATAACGGTTCCTTTACTTATTATTTGTGTTATACCACGATCTACTATACCTTTTGCATCTTTTGGATCTTCTAATTGTTCACAAATACCTACTTTATATCCTTTTTCAACCATTTTTTCTACATAAATACTCACTGCATGATGGGGAACTCCACACATAGGAACTTTGCTATCTAATCCTGCATTTCTACCAGTCAATGTCAACTCAAGTTCTCTTGAAGTTATTATAGCATCCTCAAAAAACACTTCATAAAAATCTCCTAATCTGTAAAATATTATCACATCAGGATATTGATTTTTTACCCCTATATAATGTCTCATCATTGGAGAAACTCTATTTAAATCTACATCTTGAATCTTCATACCAATCACCTAATCTAATTATATTAAATTTACAATTTAATCTATTTAATTTCATCTAAAATCATTAATACATCATTGAAATTTGATACACCTATTATTTTTATATCATAATTATTCTCTTTTTTTACTTTTATTGCTTCCTCGTAATTTTCATCATTAGGGACAATAAAAACATCTGCTTTTGCCTTAACTGCACTTTTTAATTTATATTCTACACCGCCAATACTTCCTATATTACCATCTAAATCAATAGTACCTGTCCCTACTATCGTCAATCCTTGAGTTATATCATTCGGTACTAATGAATTATATATAGTTAAAGCCGTTATTAATCCTCCACTTGATCCAGATTCATTATCCTTTATCTTAACATCTACTGTTGGATTTGTATTATAATCTGATATTGAACTTATTAATAATCCTAATTTATTTTTTCCATCCTCTTGCATTAAATATGCATATCTTTTATATTCATTTCCATTATTAATTACAACCATTTCTATCTTTGAGCCAGCAGATAGATTAGTTATTATGTCTATTATATCCTGTTTTTTTGCAACATTACTCCCATTAATTGATTTAATAATATCTCCAACCTTTAAGTTAGTTTGCGCGGTAGAATCTATGTACGTTACATATAAATTAGTTGATATATTTTCTATTGGTTTTTTAGCATATTTATATGCAACATATATAGCATTACTAATTGATTCTTTCATAAGAATTTTATCTCTTAAAATATACGAATTATTATCTTCAGTATCTAACAGTACTTCTTCACTTTTTAATACCTTCCAATCATTGTTAAATAAAGATATAAGTAGTGTTGGAATTGTAGCTCTATATTCTTTTACATAAGCTAAATTAAAACTCCCATCACTATGATATCCCTCAATATTTATTTTACTATCCATATTACTAATCCCACCTGGAGCATTAATATAATATGGAAATTTTATAGAAAAAATTAATAGTATCAAGATTATAGTAATTATGAATTTATAATTTTCTTTTATTATGCTTTTCACTATATCACCTTAACATATATTTATGATATTATTTTATCATTTATTTATAACAAAAGTCAAAATAAATTTTATTATTTATAAATTAAATATAATTTGTTATATCCATGTATATTGTTATAATTTTTCTGACAATAATTTTATTTTTCCTTTGTTCTATCAATCTAACATTAATTTACAATATTGATTGATATTTAAAAAATAGTTTACAATTAGTAAATTCCCAATTTTATACAAAATAATTACATGTAAAAAGGATAGTAAAACTACCCTACATGATACATTGAAATCACTTTTTGATAATTATTAGTTTTAGAATAAACATCATCTACTGGTTTAATTATTCCGTCGTCTGGATCTTTCATATATCCAGTTGGATCAATTATAAATTGATAAAAATCCTCTTTACTTTTATAAGTTTCTCCATTAACCGTGTAAGTACCATCTGAATTTATAACACCAGCATCCGGTATAAAATTATCTTCCGGTTCTTGTGGCTTGTTTTGTTCAGGATTAGATGGTAGCTCTTCTTTTTTTGTTTCCTCTTCTTTTGGTGATTCCTGTGGTTTAGTTTGTTCAGGTTTGGATGGTGACTCTTCTGGTTTTGTTTCTGGTTCTTTTTGTTGCTCAGAAACTTCTGGATTTTGAACTTCTGGTATAAATTCTGTTTTAGTATCTTCTCCATCAGTTTTTAAACTTTCAAGATATTCTCGATATCGTTTTTCACTATCCCATACAGTTCCATCTGGAGCAACAAAATGACCTTGTTCTATAATTTTTCCATTTTGGCTTTTTTCATATCCATCTGGAATTCCATTATTTCCAACCTTACCAGAATCCACTACGTTTTTATTCTCATCTACTACTTCATAATACTTTTGTTTTTCTTGTGCATTACCATCACTTCTAGATTGCAACGTACCACCTTTATCATCAAGTACTGATTTTCCTACGTTTGCAGCTTGAGATGCAGATCTTTCTGATGCCCATACAGTGCCTTTTTGAACTTTGATACTGTTGACATCCACATTTCCAGATTTTGATACTAAACTTTTTGAAGTTTTCTCTTGATTAGTTTTTAAACTTACACCCATTAAATTTATGTTATGTGTTGTTAATTCTTCATAATAATCAACAGAATTACTCAAGCTTGTTGGTTGAGTTGTATCAATATTTTCTTTTTTATTTTTTTTGCTTGAAGAACATCCAGATAAAAATGACATTATACAAGATGGAATTGCAACCGAAATTGCAACAACAGATAGAAATAATCCTCTTCTTTTTTTTCTTTTTTCTTTTTTCATTTTATTTTCATATGAGTCAATCATGGCCTGTCTTATATTTAATTTTCTACGCATAATTTTAACCTCTTTCTTACCAGCTGTAAAAGCTCACTTCAAATATATGAAACATATAATAACATATTTAATAAACTTTGTCAATAAACATATCAATTATTTTATAGTTTGTAATGACGAAAAAATATCATTTTAATTTTATGATATTTTACATATATTTGCTCATTGATTTCATCATTTGATTTACTTGCTTTTGACTAGGTGTTCTTCCCATCTGCATCATCATAGCCTTAATCATTTGTTCATTTATTGGTGGATTTTTTTTCAGATATTTTTTCATGTAAAATCTAGCTAAGAAAAATCCCAAAATAGCTCCTATTACTAATCCTATCAATATATATACTATATCCATATTATCATCCTTTCACAATATATATTTTACAATATTATAATTTATTTTTCAATAGTTAAACAAATTTATCATTCAACCAAAAATATTCTTTATTTTCAAAATCACATACAAAGATATTTTTATTATATATATAAAATATACATAATATCTCTCGCAAATATTTATTATTATTTATAATACAACAACTTTTTCTAATTTCAAAATAATTATATTTATCCAAATAAAATTTATTATTATAAAATTTTAAATTAGTTTTTGATTTTATATAATGTATTAATGATTTTGTATCAAATAAATTACAAATATTGTAATATAAACTTATACCATAATTATAATTTTCTTTGTGCATTGTTTTTAGTTTATAAAGTATCTCATATAAATATTCACTATTATTTTTAAAAAAATTATCTTTTATAATAAACAAATAATACATAATAATCACCTTACTAATTATAAAACGTATTATTTAAAATTTTTGGAGAATTATGTATTATAAACTTACTTATAATATTATTTTTTTTTGATTTTCTGGGATGATTTATAATTTTCTGAAGTTAACAATTCATCAATATTAAAATATTGAATTTTTCTATTTTTTCTTCCTTTTTCTATCAAATTTATACATCCAGCCAAATTCCCCATTACTTGCTCTACAATATAACTTGAATTATTTTTATAAACAATATTTCCAACCCTAATTTTTTTTGGAATAAGTATATTATCTTTTTTTTGTTTTGAATTCCTAGTATCATCATATAATTCTTTTTTTATTTTTAAATATTCAAATTCTTCCAAAGTTGTTGATAAAGCCAATGTAATTTCATCTTGTTTATCCATTTCATAAATTTTATAATCTGAATAAAAAATTGTATAGTTTATGATGATTCTATCTAAATTTGATTTATTTTTTTTATCGTATAATTTAAACACTAACCACTTAAATTTTTCTTCACCAAATATATAGAACATAGAATCATTATTTTTAATTATACTTCCGACTTGTATTTTTAAATCACTTACATTATCACTATTATTTTGCTTAGTTTGATTCATTTGTTTCTTTAATATTTTAGAAATTATATTACCTTTACTAATGTTGCTTAAGCTTATTTTTTTTCTTTGTTCTAACCATTTTATTCCATTTATACTTTTATTTTCAGATAAAATTGTATCAAATCTCCTTATAAATACATCAGAATATATACCTTTAATTAACTTGTCTATTGATAAACACTCAAATATTTTATCATATATTCCGATTATTATAAATCTTTCATTGCCATATTGGTTGCTTTCTATTATACTACCAATTGTATAATTTTTATTTGACGACTTTAAATCTTTTTTATATAATTTTTTTCTTTTTTTTATATTTTCTATATCATTTTTAGAAACAATATCAAATAATTTAAATGAATCTTTTTTATTTATTATGAATTCATCATAATTAGTATAATAAGTTGTATTGCACATATTTATGCCATCTTTAAAATAATCACTTTCTTCAGATATTTCAAATGTTAACCAACTATTTTCATTTTCTCCAAATATATAATAATATTTATTATCCTTAAAAATTATACTTCCTATTTGCACAATTTTTTTATCATTAGAACAATAAATATATTCTCTATATTTTTTCAACAACTGAGAAAACGTGCTACTTTCAATTGAATTAACATATTTAAAATTCTCGTCCTCACTTATAAATATTGGTTTAGAAAAATCTATATTTTTTATATCATCATATGAAAAATCGTTAAAGTAAGTTTTTAAAGATACACAAAATAATGTATTCTCCACAATATTAATGACTATATATTTACTATTAAGATAATCAATAACATCACCACTTTGTACTTTTAAATTTACTTCTAACTTATTATTTGTCAATTTATAATTTTTTGTTGTTAATTTAATTTTTTTTATTAATTTATTTTGATCAAATATACTCAATTCATCTAGTTTTTTTATAAAAGTTTCCTTATTTATTACATACAAATTGAATATATTAAAATAAGTTATTTTATTCAAAGTGTAGTCGCTATTACTTAAAGCAAAATAGCCATGAATAAATTCTTGTTCCGGTTGTACACTTGTTCCTCGCAAACAAATTAGATTATCTCCTTTTTTGTCAATTATTAAAAACGGACCTTCTCTATGACCTTCTAATATTTTTTCTTTTTCAAGTTCAGTATTGTATCTTTTTGCAAGAATCAAATCACCACACTTTAAAGTTGGAAAAGCTTCTTCAGAACGTATATTTTGTGAGTTAATAATTATATTATCATTTAATAAATTTTCCATTAAAACCACCTCAAAATACATATATTATATCATGATGCAATAAAAAAAAGAAGAAGAAAATTATTCTCCATTTCTCACTTTTGCATCAAATTTGCTATCAATATCATTTATAATCTTTTCAAATAGCTTCATTACCTCATCTTCATTAAGAGTTCGTGTATTATCTGAAAATGTTAATGAAAATGCAATGGATTTTTCATTACTATTAACATTTTCTCCAACATAAATATCAAATACATCAACCTTTGTAAGTAATCTACCACCAGATTTTTTTATCTGATTAATTAACTCAATCGCATTTATATCTTTTTTTACCACAAAAGCTACGTCTTTTTTTATCTCTGGATATTTTGAAGATTCTTTATACTTAATTGGTTTTACCTGCTTTTCATTTATTTTTGTCATAGAAAGTTCGGCTAAATATATCTCCTCTTTTTTATAAAGTGGATGAATTCTACCTATTATACCTATAGGATCTTTATCCAATTTTACAATAGCACTCATACCCGGATGCATATCAGGTATAATACATTTTTCAAAATTATATCGATTTTGAAATCCTAAGTAGTTCAACAAATTTTCAACTATTCCTTTTATGACATAAAAATCACACTTAATTCTACTACCTGACCAAGAGTTTTTAATATAATCACCTTTCATTAAAATAGAAATTTTTGTATCTTCATTATAATCACTATCATATGTTTTAGCTATTTCATATATAAGTATATCTTGCACATTACGGGCTTTATTATATTCGTAAACATTTATTAAAGATGGTAATATGCTTTTTCTAACAACACTTTTATCAATACTCATGGGATTTGGTAAATTGATATGTTTTTTATTATCATAACAAAATTTATTTGCCATTTCTTTACTTATTAGAGTGTAAGTTTTAACTTCATTTAATCCAAGAGTTCTTAAACGTCTAGAAATTAATTTACGAATACGTACATCCCCTACATAAACACCTCTCCTGGTTTCAATTTTTGGTAAAGTTGAAACCAAATTATGATATCCATAAAGTCTCCCTATTTCTTCTGCTATATCATTAATATTAGGATCTACATCAAGTCTACGACGAGGAATTGTAACAGTAAATGCATCTTTATCAAATTTATAATCAAAATCTAATCTTTTAAGTTCTGTTTTTACATCTTCTTTAGTTAAAGTTATACCAAGTAATGTATTTATATCTTCAGTTTTAAAACTAACTATTTTTTCTTTTTTATCTACTTTATCGTGAACTAAAATGCCACTTAATATTTTAGCAGAAGCATATTTTTCAAGTAAATGACAAGCACGTTTAAGGGCCTTTAGTGTGTATTCATAATTTAAACCTTTACCATATCGAATTGATGCTTCACTTTTCAAATTTAGTCTAGATGAAGTATATCTTATGCTTACTGGATCAAATATTGCACTTTCTATTAATATATTTTTAGTATTAATATCTACATCTGTATTTTCTCCACCCATAATACCCGCTACACAAACAGGCTTTTTTGAATCGGTGATAACTATGTCATCTTTAGTCAAAATTCTCTTATTGCCGTCTAATGTGATTATTTCCTCATTTTCTTTAGCATTTCTAACTAATATTTTGTCACCTAACTTATCTTTATCAAAAAAGTGAAGAGGTTGTCCGTATTCAAGCATCACGTAGTTTGAAATATCAACTACATTATTAATAGGACGCATTCCAGCTGCTATTAACCTTTTTTTAATAAAATCAGGGGATTCTTTAATTACTACATTTTTAACCATTTTAGCGCTATAAAATGGACACTTAGAGGTATCTACTTCTAATGTAATAAAGTCATTAATATCATCTTCAACTTCTTCATAAATATCATCAGGAAGATGAACTTTTTTATTTAATATAGCTGCAATTTCATATGCAAAACCAATATGATAATAACAGTCATTATTACGATGTTTATGTACATCTAGCTCATATAAAACATCATCTAATCCTAGATATATATTAGCATCATCTCCAGGATTTAAGTCACTATTAACTTCTTCGATTCCTTTAGCATAATTTTCATCAGTTTTTTCTTCTACTCCAAGTTCAAATAAAGCACATATCATACCATTAGATTCTTCGCCTCTAATAACACCTGATTTAATTTCAAAATTACCTGGGAGTATACAGCCTGGAAGGGCTACAATAACTTTTATCCCTACTCTTACGTTTGATGCGCCACACACAATTTGTATAATTTTTTTACCAATATCAACTTCACAGACATTTAAATGATCACTATTAGAATGTTTTTTACAACTAACTATTTTACCTATAACAAGATTATCTATATGCTTTGTTTCTACTGATTCGACATTTATTCCTGCTTTTGTTATTTTAACAGCTAATTCTTTTAAATCTTCACCATCCAGATCTATATAGTCTTTTACCCAATTTAAACTAATCATTGTTACACATCCCTTCTATCAAAAGATTTTAATTCTCTTAAATCTGTTTGATAAAATGTTCTAATATCGTTAATGCCATATTTAAGCATTGCGAGTCTTTCAGCCCCAAAGCCAAATGCAAATCCAGACCAAACCTTAGGATCATATCCACAATTTTTTAAAACATTTGGGTGTACCATCCCTGCGCCACTTACTGTTATCCATCCGGTATTTTTGCATAAAGAACATCCCTTACCTTTGCAGGCAAAACAACTTATATCAGTTTCTACTGATGGTTCTGTAAACTGATAGTAACTTGGTCTAAATCTAGTTTCACAATTTTCACCAAATAATTTTTTAGCAATTACGTCGAAAGTACCCTTTAAATCTGATAAACTTATATTTTTATCTACAAGTAAACCTTCAATTTGCATAAATTGATGAGAATGAGTGGCATCATCCGCATCCCTTCTATATGTCTTACCTGGACATATCATACGAACGGGTGTATTTCCACCTGCACTCAACATAGTTCTTGCCTGAACAGGAGAAGTTTGACTTCTAAGTAAGATATTCTCATCTTCAATATAAAATGTGTCTTGTGCATCTCTAGCTGGATGACCTTTTGGAATATTTAATAATTCAAAATTATATTTGTCTTCTTCTATTTCTGGACCATCAACTACATCATATCCCATAGACATAAATACTTCTTCTACTTCTTCCACTATGCTTTCTAAAATATTTGGAGAACCTACTGGTATATTTGTAGCAGGAAGTGAAATATCAATATTTTCAGTTTCTAACTTTTTGTTTAATTCTTCTAACTCTAATTCCTGTAACTTTCTATCATAATTAGAATTAAAAGCATTTCTAGCCCTATTCACAAGCATTCCATATTCCTTTTTATCGCTAGCAGATTTAATACCACTTTGGAGTTCTGTAATTATCCCTTTTTTACCTAAATATTCTACCTTCAAATTATTTAAAATTTTTTTATTTTCAGCAGCATTTACCTTATTTTCTATTTCTATACACAATAAATCAATTTTTTCTTTCATTTTTTTCCTCCCTAATAAAAATACTATTATAAACATAGGGGTGAAATGTCCACGGTACCACCCTATTTCATAATAGTATTATGCTTTAAAGATATAACGTTTCTCATACGGTTACTATTAATAACACTAGAAAGTGAATTCATGAGAATTTATTTGAAGTTTGCACCATACACTTCATCTCTTTAAATAATTAGACTCATTACTACTCTTTCATTATAGTTTTCCTGCATAGATTGATTATAACATATTTTTTTACAAAAATAAACACTTTTTTAAAAAAGAACCAGGCATAAAATAAAATAATTGTCCAACTATCAATACTATAACAATATTTAATAAACATTTCGTCATATATTACAATTCTTAAAAAATACTAATACCATTAAATTAATGGTATTCAATTAGTTGTTTCCTTTTTATATTTATTATTAGACAAAGTTACTCCAAATTTGAAACAATATATGTAATTATAGAGATATTACTATAACTCCAAATTTTCAATGAACTTAAATTATTCACTCACTTACTATCTAATCTTATAGTAATCGTATGAATTATAAACCCATATAATTAATGAAAATATATTAAATTAAATACTAACTTTTATATTAATAATTATTAATGTAATTTTAAAAATACATAATCTATTATTTTTTCCTTCAAATCTTCAGGATATGGCATTGCAGCGGCCATAGGATGACCACCTCCTCCATAACTTTGTGCAAATTTATTAACAGGTTTAGCTGTATTTATGCCTCTAATACTTATATGTCTATTTAAATTTATTATACAAACAAAATCTATTTTATTACTATATAATTTAGCTATATAATCACCTAATTCACTGCGGTACTTTTCTGCAAATACAAATCCAATATTATAATTATCTATACTTTTAAAGATTACTTTATTTTCTAACGATTTTAAATATTCTTCTAAATCTCTATTAAGTGAAACTAAAATTTCTTGTTGTGATTTATCGAAATAAAATTTTTGTTTTTCCTTTAATAAATATGTAAATTTATCTACAAACAATTGTATTCCATAAAAATTTAATAATGCAGATAAATCTCTGGATTCTTTTTTATATTTTGAAAATTGCCAAGTATCATTTTCTCTTACCATTTCTACATAAGTTTTTATTATTTCTTTATTTAAAAAATTATATTTTTCTTTTAGATATTGATAAAACAATGTTGTACCACATTCTTTAAATCCATCTGTATCTTCTTTTACTAATGCAAAATCGTAATTATTTAAATAATAATTACTCTCATGATGATCAAATAACTTAAATTTTTCATTATATTTACTATTTATAATATTATCGGCTGTTTTACGTTCAATTCCAAGGTCTACTATAAATATTTCATCATATTTACTAAAAAAATCACTATTAATATTTTGATCTATATAATTACTTAACTCTTTGACTTCAAAAAGTTTATATTCAAAATTTTCATTAATTAAATTCATAAGAATTATTGGTGAAATTCCATCTAAATCTGCTACATGAGTTAATAATAATTTCATCTTTTATCCTCCTTTAATATTTTTTCAACTGGTTTATAAGTCAATCTATAACCCTCAATAATACCATATTTATTAATTGCTTCTATATGTTTTTTTGTAGGATATCCTTTATGTGAAGAATATCCATACATAGGATACTGTTTATCTAACTCATACATTTCCCTATCACGAGTAACTTTAGCAATTACACTGGCAGCTGCAATACTTATGCTTTTAGCATCACCTTTTATTATAGGAATATGTGGTATATCTAAGTCTGGTAATGGCATTGCGTCTACTAAAACATACTCAAGTTTAATTTGTTTTTTTACTTCGTTTATAGCCATCATCATAGCTTTTCTACTAGCCTCATATATATTAATCTTATCTATTTCTTTTGGATCAACTTTTCCTATTCCATATGCAATGCAATTTTCAATTATATAATTATAATATTTATCTCTCTTTTTTTCACTTAATTTTTTAGAATCTGTTAAACCATCTAACTTAAAATCCTTTGGTAAAACACAACACGCTGCAACTACATTACCTATCAATGGGCCTCTACCGACTTCATCTACACCTCCTATAAAATTTATTCCCTCTTTATATAAGCTTTTTTCATAAGCCCATAAATCCATAACTATCACCATAAACATTATACAATATTTTTTATATAAATAAAAGAAAAAGAACTACTAGTTCTTATTTATATTTTCATTAAAAAAGTCTACTAATTTATCTAGTTCAACTTTATATTCTTCTTTTGTTATATTATTTTTTATTGTCAAAATGTTGCTTATCTTTTCGTCATTACCTATTATTATTATATACTTAGAATTAAGTTTATCAGCAAGTTTAAAATTATTTTTAAGATTTCTATTATTATAATCTATTTCCGTTATAAATCCCTTTGATCTTAAGTTCATACATATTTCAAAACCCAATTGTTTTTCATTTTCACTTATTGGAATTATAAAGCAATCAACGTTATTTATAACAGGTAATTCAATTTTTTCATATTCAATGGCTGTCATTAGACGTTCCATTCCCATTGCAAATCCAACGCCACTTGTTCTTGGGCCATCGAGTGTTTCTACTAAATTATCGTATCTTCCGCCACCACATAGAACATTTTGACTACCAAATCCTTTAACATTAGCTTCTACTTCAAAAACTGTATGCGTATAATAATCCAATCCTCTGACAAGGTTTGTATTTACGACATATTCTATATTTAATGCCTTCAAATATTTTTTTACATTTTCAAAATGCTCTTTACTTTTATCTGTTAAATAATCTATAGTTTTTGGAGCTTTCTTCATTATATCTGTTCCTGCATCTAATTTACAATCCAATATTCTAAGTGGATTTTTTTTAAATCGCTCCTTACAATCCTCACATAAACTTTCTAAATGAGGTTTAAAATATTCTATTAAAGCTTCACGATATCTTTTTCGTGACTCATCATCACCTAATGTATTTATATTAACTTTTATTTCTTTTAATCCTAATGCTTTATACAAATTAACTGGAATACTAATAATTTCAGCATCCATCATAGGATCATCGCTACCAAATGCCTCTACTCCAAATTGATAAAATTCTCTAAATCTACCAGACTGCGGCCTTTCATATCTATACATAGGGCCATAATACCATGCCTTAACAGGCATAGAATTATTGCCATACAATTTATTTTCAATATAACTTCTAATAATACCCGCAGTACCCTCTGGGCGAAGAGTTAAATCTCTATTACCTCTATCTTTAAAATCATAAGTTTCTTTAGTAACTATATCTGTTGTCTCGCCAACGCCTCTATGAAATAAACTACTTGATTCAAATATAGGAGTTCTAAAATATTCATAATTATATTTTTCCATAAACATTCTTATTAACTTTTCAACGTATAAAAGTTTTTTACCATATTGTCCATATACATCATATGTTCCTTTTACTTTTTGTATCATAAGCACACGCCTTTCTTTTAAAATATTTATATATTATACATTTTGTAAAGATAAAAATCAAGAATATTAAGACATATCAAATTTATAAATTTTAAATAATAATTATCATTTTATGATTCACTATCAATATTTTTTACTTTTCTTATTATATCATCTTTGAAATACTTATATGTTGTCATAACTATTATAGCAAGTGGGAAAGATATAAACACTCCCATTATCCCAAATAATATCCCGCCAGCAAAAAGAGCAATTATTGTAACCAAAGGATGTATTGAATTAGTCTTACCATACACTGTAGGATTAATAACATAACTATCCACTGAACTAAGAATTACAAAAGCTATTACAGTTTTTATAAGCAAAGAAGGACTTACTACAAATGCTGTAATTGCTGCAACTATATTTACACAAATTCCCCCAAAATAAGGTATCAAATTGGCTACTGCAGCTAAAAATCCTAATAAAATTGCATTTGGATGACCAATTATAGTATATACCAAAGTGTACTCAACAAGTGTGATTATAATTATTTGTACTAAACCACTAAGATATCTTTTCATTTGATCATCTAAACTTCTTATGTATCTAAAAACTTTCTTAGATCTTTTTCCAAAGAAAAATTTTACTTCTTCTCTAATACTATCCATATCTATTAAAAAATAAATAAAAGAAGCAAATATGATAAATAGTTTAGATAGAATATTTAGGGAAGAGCCGATCAAATTAATAGCACCATCAGAAACGTAAGTACCAAGATTAGACAAAATAGTTTTAAATGTATCATTTAATGTTGTTTCTAATCCTGCAAAATTAAAATCTAAATTGTTTTTTTGAAGAGAGTTAACAAATTCCATAATGCTACTAAAAAGGCTTGATAGCTGACCAAACATAACTGTTGTTATTAAATAAACAACAAATGTAGCTAGTGCTAAAATTAATAAAATTATTATTGCTATGCCAAGCCATTTAGGTATTCCCTTTTCTTTCATCTTTTTCAAGAATGGATGAAGGGCGTATGCAAGTGCAAAAGCAAATATAAATGGTAATATTATTTGTAATACTTTATCTAATACTCCCATCCATAAATAACCCGTTTTGTATAGTAAAAAAACTATTAATACTATTAAAGCCAAATTCACTAATTTATAATCTAATCTATTTTTTAACATATAATTACCTACTTTCTAATAATATTGTTGTTGGTCCATCATTAACTATATTAACTTTCATATCTTCTCCAAATATTCCTTCTTCTACGTTAGTATATTTTCTTAATTCACAGTTAAATCTATCATATAACTCTTTTGCATCTTTGCTAGGCATAGCTTTTACATAACTAGGTCTATTGCCATTTTTAGTATCACCATACAATGTAAATTGAGAAATGCTCAAAATACTTCCATTAACTTCCAATAATGATCTATTCATTATTCCATTTTCATCATCGAATATTCTTAAATTAATAATTTTATTAACTAAATAATTTATAGCATTTATATCATCACCGTAAGTAAAGCCAACTAACAAAACTAATCCATTACTAATCTTACCTATCACTTTTTCGTTAACAATTACACTTGATTGTAAACTCCTTTGAACTACTACTCTCATTTTATTAACCTCTCAACATGTGTTATTTTTTCTATCATCTCTAAATCATTCATAAATTTAATTAATTTTTCCTTATTTGGAACAAGCACCGTAATATCAAACATATAGTCTTCAGATGTATTTATTGTATTAATACTTTGAATAACTACATCTGATGAAGAAGTCTTTGAAATTATATCTATAAGAACAGTTTTGTTGTCAGTTGCGTTTATTAAAATACTAGTAGAGTATTTTTTATCGACAATTGCATTCCATTTTACGTCTATTAATCTTTCATCTAACTCACTAACATTCGGACAGACACTCCTATGTACACTTATTCCATTACCTTTAGTTATATATCCAATTATTCTATCACCTGGTATTGGTTTACAACAAGAAGCTATATTTACTTTTATTTCATCAATACCTTCAACTATTATATCGTTTTTTATTATAGTTTTATCTGAAATATTTGAATTAACCTTATTTAATATTATTTCTTCTTTTGATACATCTACTTCATTTACTATATTTATTATGGAAATTGGACTATACTTTCCGCAGCCTATTCCAATATATAAATCTGTCAAATTGTCTAAATGGACTTCTTTTAATATTTTATCCATATTCTCATCTTTATAAAAATCAGAGTTAGATATTTTCTTTCTTTTTAATTCTTTATTTAATAAATCTTCTCCCTTTTTCAAATTTTCTTCTTTATCTATTTTATTAAAATATGCTTTTATTTTGTTTTTAGCTTGAGCTGTATATGCAATATTAATCCATTCACGTGATGGAGTCTGGGTTTTATTTGTATTAATTTTTACTATATCATTATCTTGAAGTTTATAGTCAAGAGATACTATATTACCATTAACTATAGCACTTACCATAGAATCTCCAACCTTACTATGAACTCTATAAGCGAAATCGATTGGAGTTGATCCAAACGGAAGTTCTATTACATCACCTTTTGGTGTAAAAACATAAATTATGTTTTTAAATACATCTTCCTTAACACTATTTATAAAGACCTCATCACTTTCCTCTTCTTTTGATAGTTCCATAATAGTCCTAAAAAATTGGAGTTTTTCTTCCATCGCAGACTGCATAAGTGTTTTATTTTTTTCTTTATATGACCAATGTGATGCAATACCATGCTCCGCTATATCATCCATTTCATAAGTTCTAATTTGTATTTCATATAACTGTCCATTTTCACCAAAAACAGTTGTATGTAAGGATTGATATCCGTTTTCTTTAGGCATGGCTATGTAATCTTTAAATCTTTTCGGAATTGGTCTATATTTTGAATGTATTATACCAATTACCTGATAACAATCTTGTTCTGTATCTACAAATATTCTTAAAGCTAATAAATCATATATATCACTAAAACGCTTACCAGTATCTAGTTTTTTGTATATGCTATATATACTTTTTGCTCTTCCTTTTATTTTATGTTTAATTCCATGGCTATTAAGTAATGAAGTTAAAGATTCTTTCATAAGCTGTACATTGTTGTTTCTCTCTACTTTAGATTGATTTAATTTTTCTACTATAGAAAAATATACATCAGGTTTAGAATATCTAAGAGATAAATCCTCCAATTCACTTTTTATTTTATTCATTCCAAGTCGATGAGCAATAGGAACCAATATTTCAAGTGTTTCTAAGGCATTTTCTTTTTGCTTCTTTTCACTTAATATCCAAAGTGTTCTCATATTATGAAGCCTATCTGCTAATTTAATAATTATTACTCTTACATCTTCTGTAAGACCAACAATTATTTTTCTATGATTAGCTAATATTGCTTCATTATCTCCATTAAAATTTAATTTATTAATTTTTGTTACACCATTTACTAAATTAGCAATTTCCAAACTGAATTCATTAGTAAGTTCTTCCACAGTAACATTACAATCTTCTATCGTATCGTGTAATAATGCCGCGCATATCGTCTGGTAATCTGCATTTATATCTGACAATATATAAGCAACATTTAAAGGATGAATAATATAATCTTCACCAGTATGTCTTTTTTGACCAAAATGTTTTTCATAAGCAAATAAATACGCCTTTGTGATCATTTTTATATCATCATCATTTGTAATATAAGTTGATACTTTTTCAAAAAGTTCATCAAATGTTAAATTTGGCTTATCTTTTCTCATATATACCACCATATTAATTATACTAAAAAAGAATAGAAAAATCTATTCTTTTATACAATTTCAATAATTTTGAGTAACTTCATCAGTTCCACAACCAGTAAACATATCGGTTACAGTGGCCTGTTCAATTACCCAACTATCTGATACTAATATTTTTTCCAATTTATAACAGTTACGAAACATTTGGTTCATGATCGTTACTTTTTCGGTATTAAAACTGCTTAAATCAAGTTCTATTAAATTAGAACATTCATAAAACATTAATGACATAGTAACTACACTTGATGTATCAAAACTACTTATATCTAATTCGGATAAATTAGTGCATTTATAAAACATTTGTGACATATTAATTACATTAGATGTTATAAAATGGCTTAAATCTAATTCCGTTAAATTGGAACATCCTTGAAACATGGCAGCCGTATTAGTTACACTTGATGTATCAAAATGACTTACATCTAATTCACTTAAACTAGAACAACCATTAAACATACTATTCATATCTCTTACTTTTGTTGTATTAAAATTTTTTAAATCCAATTCTGTTAAACTCGAACAGCCAGCAAACATAAAATGCATAAACATTACATTATCTGTTATAAAATGACTTACATCTAATGTACTTAAATTAGAACATTCTCTAAACATACCCGCCATATTATTTACACTTGATGTATCAAAATGACTTACATCTAACTCCTTTAAACTTTTACAATTATAAAACATCAAATACATAGTAGTAACTTCTGATGTATCAAAATGACTTACATCCAACTCTATTAATTTTGGGCAATTGTAAAACATATAATACATAGTAGTGACTTTTGATGTATCAAAATTATTTACATCTACTTCTGTTAAACTAGAGCAATTATTAAACATATATGACATATCTGTTACTTTACTTGTATCTATTAAATCAAATGTTATATCATTCAATGATTGAAAGTTACTAAACATATTTTTGCTGTTTAAATTAGCTGATATTACATTTTCTGAATATATATATACTGTTCCTTTTTCATCATAATATGCTTTTATTTCCCCTTCTTCTGTTAGTGATACATTTTTTAATGACATAAATTGTTCTCTTGTATAGCCCTTAGGTAATATCGCATCTGATAAAAATATTATACTTTTTACTGTATTATCAACTGCATCATATTTTACTGTTGATCCATTTACTAATGTCTTTATCA